>NZ_JBSGJX010000004.1:277577-328444 GCF_053605785.1 Nonomuraea sp. NPDC003754 | reverse complement strand
CAGGGGTTGCCGGAGCACATGGTGCCGTCGTCGTTCACGGTGTTGGATCGGTTGCCGGTGACCGCCAACGGCAAACTCGACCGCAAAGCCCTCCCTGATCCGGCACCGGTGGCCCGAGCCCCGTACGAAGCACCCAGGGACGAGCTGGAAGAGACCCTCGTCGGCATCTGGGCGGAGATCCTCGGCGTGGAAACGCCGGGCATCCGCGACGACTTCTTCGACCTCGGCGGACACTCGCTGCTGGCGCTTCGCCTGGCCCTGCGGATGCGGCAGGCGCTCGGCAGGGAGATCCCGGTGGCCACCGTGCTCGCCGCGCCCACGGTCGCCCAGCTCGCCGAGGCCCTGGCGGACGAAGGCGACAACCCGATTTCCCGGGGCCGGGTCGTGCCGCTGCGCACCGCGGGCAACCGTCCTCCCCTGTTCCTCATCCACGCCCTCGGCGGGCAGGTCTTCCGATACCGGCCGCTCGCCCAGCACCTCGGCGACGACCAGCCGGTCTACGCCATCCCCGCGCACGGGCTGACCGAGGGCGACGCCGTACAGACCACCATCGACGAGATGGCCGAGAGCTACGCCGGCTACATCCGCGAGCTCTTCCCTGACGGCCCCTACTTCGTCGGCGGCTTCTGCATCGGCGGGAACATCGCCCTCGAAGTGGCCCGCAAGCTGCGCCAGGACGGCCACGACGTGCCGTACGTCTTCCTGGCCTGGTCCTCCGCGGAGGAGCCCGTGGTCGGCTCGACGCTGGAGGACGACACCGCGCTCATGGTGCACGCGCTGGCCGGCGGAGCCACCTCGCTCGACCCTCGCGAGCTGAGCCTGATGGAGCCGGCGGAGCGGCTGCTGGCCATCGTCAACGCGGCCACCAAGGAAGGCCAGCTCCGGACGGAGAGCACCGACCTCGACCAGATCCAGCGCTACGTCGAGGTCTTCCGCGCCAACGCCCACGCGGTGGGGCGCTACAAGCACGACACCTTCGACGGACCGGTGATCCTGCTGATCCCCGAGGAGGACAACGCTCCTCCCGAGGAGGACTACGGGTGGCGGGCGGTCATCCCGCACCTGGAGACCGGGCTCATCCCCGGCGCGCGGTTCAGCGCGCTCTACAACCCCTACGTCACCCGGACCGCCAACCAATGGAGGAGGTGGATGGACCGTGGCCTCGGACACGCCCACCACTGAGGCGCTCGCGCCCGCAGAAGAGAAGCCGGCCAGCCTCTGGAAACACCGCGACTTCCTCAAACTCTGGCTCGGCTACAGCACCTCCCAGTTCGGCGCCCAGGTCACCGTGGTGGCCATGCCGCTCATCGCCATCGTCCTGCTGGGCGCCGACGAGGCCGAAGTGGGCACGCTGGGCGCCGTCGGGCGGCTGCCGTTCCTGCTGTTCCTGTTCGCCGGCTTCTGGGCCGACAGGTTCCGCAAGCGGCCCACCATGATCGTCGCCGACGTCGGCCGCAGCGTGCTCCTCCTGGCGGTCGTCGGGCTCTACGCCGCCGACATGCTCACGCTCTTCTGGCTCGGCACGATCTCCTTCCTGTCCATCGTGCTGTTCGTGTTCTTCGAGGTCGCGAACATGTCGCACCTGCCGTTCCTGGTGGGGCGCGAGCTGATCGGCGACGGCAACGCCAAGCTCCAGCTGAGCAACTCCGTCGCCAGGGTCGTGGGCAACAGCGTCGGCTCGGTGCTGGTCAACGCGTTCATCGCGACCCAGGTGCTGCTCGTCAACGTGGTGACGCTGATCGTCTCCGCGATCAGCTGCGCGCTCATCCGCAAGCCCGAACCGGTGCCGGAGCGCAACGCCGAGCAGCAGGGCGTGTTCTCCTCGATCGCCGAGGGCCTGCGCTGGGTGCTGCGTGACCCGCTGATCAGGCCGAGCATGATCGCCGCCGGCTTCTACATGTTCTTCTACACCGGCATCGAGGTGCTGCTGCCGCTCTGGGTCATCAAGGGCCTGGGCATGGAGGAGTACTGGGTCGGCATCCTGCTGGCCATCGGCGGCCCGGGAGCCATCCTCGGCTCCCTGCTGGCCACCAGGTCGATGAAGAAGATCGGTATCGGGCCCTCCTTCTTCTGGATGACCGTCGTCGGCAACCTCTCGCTCCTCCTCGTCGGCCTGGCCACCGGACCCACCTGGCTGATCGTCGTCATGATCGGCCTCACGCAGTTCCTGCTCGGCGTCACCGGCCCGATCGCCATGGTGTCCAGCGCCACGCTCCGCATGGGCGCCACCCCGCAGCACCTCCAGGGCCGCGTCATGGCCTCGCAGCGGGCAGTGGCCCTCGGCCTGGCGCCGGTGGGGGCCTTCCTCATGGGTCTGCTGGCCGAAGGCGTCGGCCTGCGGACGACCATGCTCATCTGCGCCGTGGGCACCGTGATCCCGATCATCGTGCTGGCGCTCTCCCCCGTCCCCCGCACCAAGGGCATGCCCGAACCGCAGGAGCACTGACCATGGAAAAGATCACCTCGGGCGCGACCACGATCGCCGTGCTGGACGACGCCGCGCGCGGGCCCGCCGACGAACTGCTGCTCCAGCACGGCGCGGTGCTCTTCCGCGGCCTCGGCGTCGACTCGCCGGCCGCCTTCCACGAGTTCGTCAGCACCTTCGGCGAGCCGTTCACCAACTACCGCCACGGCAACTCGCCCCGCGTCGCCGTACAGACCGGCGTGTGGACCTCCACCGAGTATCCGGCGGAGTACGAGATCTCCCTGCACAACGAGCTGTCCTACGCGCACCGCTGGCCGTCGCGGCTGTTCTTCTACTGCGACCAGGCCCCGGCCACCGGCGGCGCCACACCCGTCTCCGACTCTCGCGCGGTGCTGGCGGGCCTGGCGCCGGACGTGCGCGAGCGCTTCTCCACCAGAGGGGTCGCCTACCTGCAGAACCTGCACGGCGGCTTCGGGCTGGGCAAGTCCTGGCAGGACACCTACGAGACCGCCGACCGGGACGAGGTCGAGCGTGCCCTGGCCGAGACCGGCGCTGAGTTCCGCTGGACGGAGGACGACGAGTTGCGGGTACGGCAGGTGCGCCCCGCCGTCCGCCGCCACCCGGAGACCGGCGAGGAGGTCTGGTTCAACCAGGCCGAGCAGTGGCACGTCTCCAGCCTGCCCGACGACGAGGCCGAGGCCCTGCTGGAGATGGCGGCCTCCGACGAGGAACTGCCGCTGCAGGCCACCTACGGGGACGGGAGCGCGCTGGACGTGGCCGACCTTCGCCAGGTCCGCGAGGTCGCCAAGCGCAACGAGTGCGCCTTCCCCTGGCAGCAGGGCGACGTCATGATGATCGACAACTTGCTGGTGATGCACGGCCGCCACGCCTACACCGGCAACCGGAGAATCCTCGTCGCGATGATCTGACCGCGTTCGCGGCGGGCCGCCTGTTCGACGGACGACCTCCCCTCGGGGCACCCTGCGTCCCCGGGGGAAGTCCACGTGCCAGCGGGTCTGTCGGCAGGGCCCGCCGGCAGGGTCCGTCGGCAGGGTCCGCCGGCAGGGTCTGTCGGCAGGGTTCGTCGGCAGGGCCCGCCGGCGGGTTCCGGCGGCGGGGTCCGCGGGCAGGTCGTCGAACCCGCGCGCTCTGCCGGACGCCGGAGCCGACCGGTGCGCCCGAGCTCCTGGCGGGTGCGTCGGGCCGGCATGGGTCCGAGCTCCTGGCGGGCGCGTCAGGCCTGATGGCCGGCGAGTCGCGCTCAGGTCAGGACGCGGAGCGGGGCGCCGGAGAGGAAGGCGGTGACGTTCTCCGCGGCCTCGCGGAAGTACGTGCGGTAGTTGGCCATGGTCACGTAGCCGAGGTGCGGGGTGGCCAGCACGTTGGGAAGCGCTCTGAAGGGGTGGTCGGCGGGCAGCGGCTCGATGTCGAAGACGTCGAGGCCGGCGCCGGCGATCGCGCGGCTTTCCAGCGCCCGGATGAGTGCCGGCTGATCGACGATGGCCGCGCGCGAGGTGTTCACCAGGTAGGCGTCCGAGCGCATCGCCGCCAGTTCCTTGGCGCCGATCAGGCCGCGGGTGCGCTCGCTCAGGACGAGATGGACGGAGACGAAGGCGGATTCGGACAGCAGCGCCTCCAGCGAGGGCGCCAGCCGTACGCCGGCCTCGTCGGTACGCGCGCGGGTGAGGTTCTCGCTCCAGGCCACGACGTCCATGCCGAAGGCCTGGGCGACCTTCGCGACCTGGGAGCCGATCTTGCCGAGGCCGACCAGGCCGAGGGTGGCGCCGTGCAGGTCGGTGCCCACGGTGGTCAGCCAGGGCCCGCCGGCGCGCATGGCGGCGGACTCGTGCATCAGGTGCCTGGCCAGGCCGAGGATGAGCGCCCACGTCAGCTCGGTGGGCGGCGTGGAGAAACCGCCGGTTCCGCAGACGGTCACGCCGTGGGCTCGGGCGGCGTCGAGGTCGATGGAGGCGTTGCGCATGCCGGAGGTGATCAGCAGCCGCAGCTTGGGCAGCCTGGCGAACACCTCGGCGGGGAACGGCGTGCGCTCCCTCATGATCATCACGATCTCGTCGTCGGCGATCGCCGTGACGAGGTCGTCGATCGAGTCGATGTGCTCCTGGATGCTCCTCGCCTCGACGGCGGTCCAGTCGGCCAGGGTGAGAGCGACGTTCTGGTAGTCGTCGAGGATGGCGCAACGCAGCATGGCCGGACCCTACCAAGCTGACGTCACCGAGGTGAGAGCCGACGCCCCTCCTATCAAGGCCGGCCACGGAAGGACCGGCCACGCGGTTCGTGGCCGGTCCTTCGCCTTCGATCACTTCTTGAAGGCGTCCTTCGCCTTCTCGGCGGCCTGCTTGAGATTGCCCTTGATCTTCTCGGCCTTCCCCTTGGCCCGCATCGACTGGTTGCCGGTCATCTCCCCGACATCCCGCTTGACCTCGCCTTTTACTTCCTCTGCCTTGCCCTTGGCCTTCTCCGTCTTGCCCATCCCCGCGCCTCCCCTGCGTGGCGAATGTCCACTTCCACAGTACGTCCGCGCGAGCAGCCGGGGCATGCGCGTCGTCGCCGTCCACATCACGTGGAGCTGCGGTCGATCCCACGACGGTCACCGCAGGCACCGGCTCATCCACCAGTTGGCACGCCTGCAGGCCGCCACGGTGCGCGCCGGCCTCGACCGGCCGGACGGCTCCACCCACCACGCTGCCCTGGATTCCCATAAGTACACGGGCACGCCGGGTTCACGGCGACCCGTTTCATGTCGTCGACGACAGAGCGCCACCGCGGGCGGTCCTCCGGCGCCGCCAATCACGAGGGCCGCGGACACCAACGAGGTGGACGAGACGGCAGACGATGACGGCGGCAGCGGCCAGCGCGGCCGTGGCGGCCCAGACGTACAGGGCGAGCCACACGTACGTGATCTGCTCCAGCGTGCCTGACCTGTGCATCAGGAGACCGATCAGGTCGGCGAGGCCGAAGAAGAACACGATCGGCACCGCGTACGGCAGCAGCCGCAGCAGCGGGCGCCAGACGGCCTGGCCCGTGCGGCGGCGGGCCCAGCGGCGGGCACGGCAGACCCCCAGGAGGCCGAGTCCGAGGTTGAGCACGGTCAGGCCGGCCAGCCAGGGGTCCGCGGTCATGGTGAAGGGCGCCGCTCCGGCGTCGGGGCGGCCCTCGATGATGTCGATCAGGCCGTTGGTGATGAGGAGCGCGTCGTCGCCGGAGATCATCCCCGTGTTGGTGACGACGGCGATGCCGTACCGGCTCGCGGGGAGGAGCGTCTGCGCGGAGTTGTGGGTGAGCAGCCAGCCGGTGTGTTGGAGCTGGGGCGCTCCACCGGCGGTCCTGCCGGCCACCCAGCCCATGCCGTACGTGCTGCCGGCCACACCGGACGCGGTCTGGGCGGTCTTCAGGGTCTTCCTGGGCAGGACGCGGCCGGCGCCGTTCTGCGCGATCAGCCATCTGGCCAGGTCGTCGGCGGTGCTGACGACGCCGAAGGAGCCGCTGACGAACCACTTCGGGTGGGAGCGCCCGATGAGCTGCCCGTAGGCCCGGACGTAACCGGCGCCCTCACCCGGCAGGTCCCTGGTGGTGTTCACGGTCCTGGTGGACGTCATGCCGAGTGGACGGAACACCGCGGTGGCCATGTAGTCCGCGAACGGCATCCCCGCCACCACCTCCACCAGTCGCGCCGCGACGGCGTAGTTGGGGTTGTGGTAGGCCATCCTGGCGCCGGGCTCGGTGTCGAGCGGAGCGGTCCGCAGCATCGCGACGGCGTCCTTGAGGGTGTCCGGCGCGGGGAGCGTCAGCTCAGGGAAGCTCATGTCGCTCATCCCCGAGGTCTGCTGGAGCAACTGGCGCACGGTGATCTTCTCGGCGCGCGGGTCGGCCATGGTGAACTCGGGGAGATATGTCCGTACGGGGGAGTCCAGGCTGATCGTGCCCTGGTCGGCGAGCCGAAGCACCGCCAAGGCCGTGAAGGACTTGGACACCGAGGCGAGCGGCATCGGCGTCGTCTTCGTGATGGCCTCGCCGCCGGCCGTGTGGCCGTAGCCCGCGACATGGACGACCTGGTCGCCCTTGGTGACGGCGACCACGGCGCCAGGCAGCCGGGTCCTCTCGACATAGCCGCGCATGAAGTCGTCGATCACGCTCGCGCTCAGGTCCGCGCTCTTCGGTGCCGCCGAGGCGCGCGCCGTCGTTGAGGCGCCCGCCGTCGTCGAGGCGCGCGCCGTCGCTGAGGCGCCCGTCGCCGCCGAGGCGCCCGCCGTCGTCGTCCCCGTCGTCGAGGCGCCCGCCGCCGTCATCCCCGTGGCCAGCAGCACGCCGGCCAGACCGGCCATCGCCGCGATCTTCCGCACCTTCATCGGGTTCCTTCCGAGCTCTTCGTCCCCTGGGAAGGAACGCTAGGAGTCGGCCAGGGTGCCACACAGTGGCCGATCGGCCGCCCCTGACCCTGACTTTCGTCAGGTGGACCCCGGCCTCCACGGCCAAGCCGAAGGAGGGCGCCCTCGAGCACTGGGGCGGCGACGCGCCTGAACGATGACTAGGCGCCCTTCGTGTCGCGGGCCTGGGCTCTCTCGTTCAGGTGCGCCAGCGAGTCGACGTACTTGAGCATTAGGCGGGCGAACTCCAGCCGATCGTGCTCCGACCAGTCGGCGGTGATGTACTCGAACGCCGAGCGCTGGTGGCGGCGGAAGCGCGTCATGAGCTCGCGGCCTTCGGGGCTGAGCCGCAGGACGGTGCGACGGCCGTCCTCCTGGGAGGCCGCCCGGATCAGATAGCCGGCCTTGATGTTGTCGGTGACCATCCGGCTGGCGACCGAGGGATCCACTCCCAGCACCTCCGCCACCGCTCCCACGGTGACCTCCTTGCCGTCGCCCTGGGTGTGCTCCAGGACGATGTTGAGGACGAGGGTCCTGCTCAGGTCCTTGGTCGAGATCGGGTTCTCCACCTCTAGCAGCGAGGTACGGCGCAGCTTGGAGAAGGCCGGCCCCACAGCGTCCAGTAGCTCGTCATTCGTCACGCGTCCATCGTATATCCATGAGGCTCCGAAGACATGTGTTGACATGAAAGTATGTGCATGACAGCATGCATGTGTCGATCAACACGAAACGGAGTTCCTCATGACCATCCTCGTCACCGGCGCCCGCGGCAAGGTCGGCCAAGCGATCATCGCCCGCCTCCACGCCGCCGGGCTTCCCGTCCGCGCCGCCAGCGCCAACCCCGCCGAGCTCACCGTCCCCGCCGGCGTCGAGGCCGTCGAGCTCGCGCTCGACCACCCCACCGACGCCGCGCTCGACGGAGTACGGCAGGTCTTCCTCTACCCCGACCCCACCGGCATCGACGCCTTCATCAAGAGCGCCCAGGCCGCGGGTGTCGAGCACGTCGTCCTGCTGTCGTCCTCCTCGGTCCTCGGCCCCGACGCCGAGACCGACCCCCTGGCCTCCCACAGCCTGAAAGTCGAGCAGGCCCTCGCCGCCTCCGACCTGGCCCACACCTTCCTGCGCCCCGACGCCTTCGCCAGCAACGCCCTCGGCTGGGCCTACTTCATCGGCCAGAACCTGCCGATCCAGCTCGCCTACCCCGACGCCGACATCGCGCCCATCCACCCCGACGACATCGCCGACATCGCCGTCGAGGCGCTGACCGGCGACTCGCTCAAGGGCCGCGCGGTCACCCTCACCGGCGGCCAGGCGCTCACCTTCCGCCGGCAGCTCGCCGTCCTGTCCGACGTCCTCGGCCGGGACATCCCCCTCGTGCAGATCACCCACGCCGAGGCCGAGCAGCAGATGAGCCGGTACATGCCGGCCCCGATGGTCGCCTCCCTGCTCGCCCTGTGGGCCGCCGCCTCGGCCGCCCCCGCCGCCGTCGCCGACACCACCCAGACCCTCCTCGGCACGCCCGCCCGCACCTTCGAGCGGTGGGCCCGCGACAACGCCGCGGCCTTCCAGCAGTGACAACCCCCGCCGGGCCGACGTTCAGGCCCGCCCTTCTCCTAAGGCACCCCTCATGTCCACTCTCTCGGCGCCCCCGAAGACCCTCGTCCGCAGACGCTGGGCCATCCTCGCCGTCATCCTCTTCGCCGCGATCCTCGACCTGCTCGACGCGACGATCACCAATATCGCCGCCCCCACCATCGCCGCCGACCTGCACGGCGGTCAGGCTCTCATCCAGTGGCTCGGCGCCAGTTACGCCCTGGCGATGGGCGTCCTGCTCGTGGTCGGCGGACGGCTCGGCGACAAGTACGGCAGGCGCCGCCTGTTCCTGATCGGGATCACCGGCTTCACTCTCGCGTCCATCGCCTGTGGCCTGGCCGTCGGTCCCGCGTCCGCCATCGTCTTCCGGCTCCTGCAAGGAGCCTTCGGGGCGCTGCTGATCCCGCAGGGCTTCGGCATCCTCGGCGCGGTGTTCCCCCGCGAGGAGATCGGCAAGGCCTTCAGCGTCTTCGTCCCCGGACTCGGACTGTCCGCCATCAGCGGCCCCATCGTCGCCGGCGCGCTCATCGACGCCGACCTGTTCGGGCTCGGCTGGCGCGCCATGTTCCTGATCAACATCCTGCTCGGTGGTCTGGCCATCGTCCTGGCCGCCCGGCTCCTGCCGCACGACGACGGCGACCGTACGGTCACGGTGGACGCCCTGGGCTCCGGCCTGCTCGCCGCGACCATGCTCGGCCTGCTCTACGGCCTGATCGACGGCCCCGGCCACGGCTGGACCGCGCGCCCGATCCTCTCCCTGGCGGCGGGCGCCTGCTTCCTCGCCCTGTTCTTCCTGCGCCAGCGCGTCGCGGCCAACCCGCTCATCGAGCCGTCACTGCTGAAGAACCGCGGCTTCACCTCCGGCCTGATCCTCGGGCTGGTCTTCTACGCCGGGGTCTCCGGCCTGCTGCTCGTCCTCTCCTTGTTCCTGCAGGACGTGCTCCACCACAGCCCGACCCAGGCGTCCCTCGGCCTGGCGCCGATCGCGGCCGGCATCATCGTCGCCTCGATCGCGGCGCACCGGCTGATCGCCCGGCTGGGCCGTACCCTCGTCTTCATCGGCCTGGTCCTGACCTTGGCCGGCACCCTCGTGCTGCTCGCGTTCGTGCAGACCCGGGCTTCCGGCCTGGCGCTCGCCCTGCCGGTGTTCGTCACCGGTCTGGGCCTGGGCACCTGCTTCGGCTCCATCTACCAGGTCACCCTCGGCGACGTCGACCAGAAGCAGTCCGGCAGCGCCAGCGGCTCCCTGTCGGCCATCCAGCAACTGGCCAACAGCATCGGCGCGGCCGCCATCACCACCGTCTACTTCCACACCTCCGGCGGCGCCGCGCTCAGCCTGACCGTCGTGGCCGCCGCCACCTTCGCCTGCTGCGGCCTCGTCTGGCTCATGCCCCGCAACCCCCAGCCCGGCCACCACTGAGGAATCGGCCAGGGGCGCACCGCTCTCGCCATGAAGGTGCCCCTGCTCCGCACCGTCCGGGCCGGGGCACAGGCTTCGTTCGTCGACGTTCCGTGGATCCCGGACGCCTCCGACGCTTCCGCCGCCCGACCGACGTCAACCCTCCAAGCCGCACGAAGACCCGCCAGGACTGATCTTGCGTTCAAGGGGTCGGCGCTCTCGGCCTCGTCGTCCCGGAGGAAAGCCGTTACGTCTGACACGGGGACGGCCCCCAGCCTGACTGGACCAGGATCTCGGCCGGCGCGAGACCCTTCGATCCCGGACGGTCAGGCGGCGGACCCCATGGCCGTGGACTCCGCCTGCGCGTTCGTGACATCGTTACCTGCGGCAAGCCGAGTACGAGCTGTGTAGCGAAGGCGGTCAGACGCTCATTCGGCGCATCTCCTACCGCGACCGCACGATGGTCATTAGTGACGCTTGTAGAGGTCTGCCCCGCAGCGTCGAAGCAACGTGGTTGCACCTCTTTCGATCTAGGCGCTAGACCGACGCAAGCTTCACAGGCACCGGTCAAGTGTGCCGATCAGGGCTAACGCTCGAATGTATAGGCGAGGCTTACACCTCGCCCCAGCTTTGTCCTGTCGTGCGCCAGAACGCGAGTGGTCTTGCCCTTGAGATCGATCACTGCGATCTCACGGCTGTCCTCGCCGCTGATCTCGCTGATCAGATGGTTTTCGTCCCACCAGCCATGTGTGGTCAGGAAATTGATCTTAACTCGGTGTACTAACTTGCCGGATTTCACGTCCCAGAGGCAGTAACTGGATCCCTGGTAGCGCGCAGGACACACCGTGAGCAGTTTCTTCCCCGAAGGGGAGAAAGAATCGTCGCCGGCGATCCAGCCAATCTTGGGAAGGCTGCGATGCACCCGTCCATCCGTTCGGAACAACCGGACACCCGCATACGGATTCTCGTACAGCGCGGCGAGGTACTTACCGTCGGGTGTCCACTGAAAGGTCGACCAATGGTGAGCTTTGCGGGTCATTGCGATCTTCGTTGCGCCCGTAGCCACATCAACGGTCGCAAAGCCAACGGTGGACAGCTTCTTCTCGATGGTGAGTACCAGCTTGCGGCCATCCCTCGACCACTGAGGGCTAGCGGTACGCAACGGTTTTTGTACAGTACGAATGCGTGTGGCCTTGCCCTTGCTATCGAAGAGCACGACGGAGTCGAACCTTCCCGGAGAGGACTGGGGCACCCCTGCCACTCGGCCGCCCTTCGGTGCTGGCACCAGCGTTGTGTAATCCTTCTTCTCCGCAAAGGTGCCGTCGTCTGAAACCCGGAGGTAAGCGTTGACCCGCGAATCGCTCACGAGGCGGGAGAACGCAGTGACCTTCAGATGATCCTCGGTGCGCTCGTGCAGGGTTACGTCAGCATCTGGCAACTCGATGTCGACCTCGACATCCTGTTGTGCGGACGCTGGGGCAGCGGTCAACACGGCCGATACGATGCCCGCGGCAAGAGCACCGCGTAAGAGACGGATGTCGATCATTCCGGCAGCATAGGGGGCTGGAACTGGTCCGGCATAGACGCCTTAGGCGAGCTGATGCACCAGTTCCTCCATGCTGGTGACGATGAGATCAGGCCCGGCATCAGCGAGTCGCCTCAACCTTCCCCCCCGTGCCATGGGATGTGATCGCGGACATTCGGCTCCGACCGCAAGCCCCAGCACTCGGTCAAGGACGGCGTGCGCGCGCAGCACCTGACCGCCGCGCTGGGCGAGACCCGGTCGGTGCTGGAGCTGGCGCGTAGTCCCATGCTGCTCACCATGATCACCTACCTGTTCCTGGAGGGCGTCTTCGGGGAGCAGGCGGAGATGCTGCCCAGGTCCCGGGCCGGGTTCTACGAGCTGGCCATTCGCTATCTGTTGGGCCGCGACACCGCGCGCGGGCTCGAGACGATGACCGCCCGTCAAAGGCGCTCACGCTCGCCCAAGCCGAGGCGGTGCAACTGCGAGCGCTCACGTGGGATCACGTAGACCCGGAAGGCGACCCGAACGCAGATCCGCCGGTTCCATCGCACGTTGCCGTGTGGCGTTCCGTGCGCGTCGGTGGAGACACCAAGATGGATCTTATGCGCGCTCGGTCGCCCTTCTTTACCGATGGCTGGGCTTACTGTATGCAGTGACTGATGAGGAGTGGGCGGGAGCGGGCGCGTCCCAATCAGTCGAGCGGATGAATGAACTGAAGCGAGACGCGGGCTTGGTTCTAGAGGAGTTCATCCTTATCGGCTCGCGGGAGATCTTCGACCAGGCGCAGGACGTTCTGGCGACGTTCGACGACTGTCTTGTACGCCTGGCCGCGGGGATGAATCGTGGCATGTCGTACCTGGCCTACCCACCCGATCGGGCTTCGGAAAGTCTCTGGGAGCTAGTGGATGACATCCGAATCGAGATCGGCATCAGCCCGATCATGGAGCGCAAACTGGAAGTTTAGTCACGCAGCCAACGAGTAAGGCCACTTCCGATCTCTCGAAAGTGGCCTATACCTGGTACTTCTGGGTCGGGGTGGCGGGATTTGAACCCACGGCCTCTTCGTCCCGAAGCAAATCGAACACATATACGGATCATAGTGAGAGCTCTTGTGACCTGCATTCGACCGTCCGCCAACGTCCATTAACGTTTGTGATCAATCTTGGTCGTTGTCACGCAGTTGGACACTCAGGCTGTAACACTGGGGGGCATCTGGCCTGCCCCAACGTTCATGCGAACCGAGTGCCCCGCTACATCGTCAACCCTACGTGCGGCTGTCCTGCTTGGCGTCGGCGTCCACACGGCCGCCGTCGTCCGTGATCTTGAGCTTTCGTACGGCGGGAGCCAGCGCGAAGGGTAGGTGGGCCGCCGCGGAGCCGAGACAGGCGATCCACAAGAGCTGGTGAACGGTGACGGCCTCGCCCAGCAGCCCGCCGACGACACCGCCGAGCGGCAGCGAGCCCCACATGAGGAAGCGGAGGCTGGCGTTCATCCTGCCGCGCAGGGCTTCAGGGCAGATCGCCTGGCGGTAGCTGCCCTGGGCGACGTTGAGCATGACCCCGACCAGGAACATGAGCGCCATGCCGATCGGGAAGAGGGCGAGCCGCCAGCCTGGTCCTGTGAGGGCGACGAGCACGTTGAGCGGCAGCATGAGGACGGCTGCGCCGTACATCGTGGGGCCGTGACCGAAGCGGGCGATCACGCGTGGCGCCAGGAGCGCGCCGAGCAGGCCGCCGGCCCCCGCGCCCGAGATCATCAGGCCGTAGGCCGTGGCGCTCACGCCCAGCTCCTTGACCAGGTACAACGGCTGGACGATGGCCCAGATGCCGTTGATGAACATGTTCATGGCGCCGACGAGGCCGATCAGGCGCAGGATGCGGTGGCCGAGCACGTAGCGCAGGCCCTCCATCAGGCTCACACGCCCCCCGGAGGGGGTCTCCTTGGCCTTGACGGTCGCCAGCAGGGTGGCGGAGATCATGTAGCTGACCGCGTCGGCCACGATGGCGATGGGCGCCGTGAGCACCTGCACGAGCCAGCCGCCGAGCCCCGGGCCGAAGAGCACGGCGAGGCTGCGCACGGACTCCAGGGTCCCCATGCCCTTGGGCAGCTGCTCCTTGGTCACGATGGAGGGCAGGAAGCTCAGGTGGGCGACGTCGAAGAAGGCCGTGCCGATGCTGACGATCACTGCGACCGCGTAGAGCTGCGCCAGCGTGAGCGCGTCGAACAGCGCCGCGATCGGGATGGTGACCAGGGCGACCGCACGCAGCACGTCGGCCGTCACCAGGATGGGCTTCCTGCGCAACCGGTCCACCCACACGCCGGCGGGCAGCCCGAAGAGGAGGAAGCCGATCATCTCGGCCGCGCTGAGCAGGCCGAGCTCGAACGGGCCCGCGTCCAGC
This sequence comes from Nonomuraea sp. NPDC003754, assembly GCF_053605785.1. NCBI lineage: Bacteria > Bacillati > Actinomycetota > Actinomycetes > Streptosporangiales > Streptosporangiaceae > Nonomuraea > Nonomuraea sp. NPDC003754. The sequence goes on along the minus strand of NZ_JBSGJX010000004.1, from coordinate 314,718 downwards.
ACCAGCAGCGCGACCAGCGGGAGGGCCACGCGCGTGACATGGGTGCCGAACTGGCTGAAGCCGTCGGCGGTGACGTAACGACGGAAGGCGGGGGGCATCTGATCTACCCTAGGGGTTTGTTTGCGCTTGCGAAATCTCACAGAGCGTCATCACCACCCACAGCCGGGCTCACCCACACACTGCGAGCAAGCCGCGAACCGGCAGGTCGGTGGTTGGCGATGGATCGAATCTTCGGCGAGTAGGTCACATAACGAAGCCCCTCCTGGCACCAGGAGGGGCTTCGCGCTGCTTGCGCTATTTGTAGACGTAACCGCTCGCGGCCTGGGCGGCACTGCAGGCGCGTTCGGCGGGGACTACGGGAGGCATCCATGGTCGCCACGGACTCCATACCTGCACGTAGGTCGACCATACGCGGGCGAACAAGCAGTTCCCATCTGGCTCCTGGAATGCGACGCCGATCGTGCCATCGTGCTCGGCGACGTCCGTGCGGATTCGCGGGTCCAGGTCCAGCCCCCATACCACGCTACGGGCATCATCGAGATCGTCAGCGGTGGGCGGGTGCTTCTTCAGCCATGAATCAGTGTGAGCCGGAAGCCTTGCCGGTAGCCGGAAGCTGCGCGGCGGGGCGCTCGCCGGACAGTCGATCTCGGTGACGTCTACTCTCCGGTGCAACTTCCTCTCGCGGAGAGGTAATTGGTCTACTCGCGCGGGCTGAATCACCGCCAGATCGAAGCAGAGGATGACCACTGCTCTGGGTGTGGGCGTCGCTGACGGAACCATCGGGGGGCGGGGTGTACGGTCCCTCCCCCGGACTTTGATCCGAACACGTCCCGGGTCATCCCGGCCATTGCCGGAGACGTCCAGGACCATGACGTTCTCCTCAAAACGCGTGAGGTAATAGCCCACATCTTCAGCGATCCACGGATCGAAGCCAGTCAGCAGGTCCGTGACTTGATCCACGTGACCTTGTGCGTCTTGGATGGCGGGATCAGCCGCGCAAGCCGAGAGCGAGAGCAACGAGGCCAGAACGAGATACGTGAATCGGCGCACATGTCCTTCGACTACGCGTATGCCCCACGTGTTCGCATCACCATGCCGGATCAGATCGATTTGAACCTGTCGCCTCTTGGTCCTGGTGCTCGTCGGCAGGTGTCTGGCTCCCGACCTGGGAGTCTCAGTCACGCACTTAGACACTCAGGGAAGCAGAAAGGGCACCTTCGACTTCTCGAAAGTGCCCTTGAGCTGGTACTTCTGGGTCGGGGTGGCGGGATTTGAACCCACGGCCTCTTCGTCCCGAACGAAGCGCGCTGCCAAGCTGCGCTACACCCCGGTGCACGCCCGTCTTGTGCGTGCCTGCACGAGTCTAGCGGACTTCCGAACCACATGTGACGCCTCAGCGTCGCGGAACCAATGTCAGCAACGACGCCTCGGGGAAGCACGCGAACCGAACCGGCGCGTAGGGGGAGGTTCCGAGCCCCGCCGATACGTGGAGCCAGGCGGACGAGTGCCGGTGCAGGCCCTTCACGCGCGCCCTGTCGATGCCGCAGTTGGTGACCAGCGCCCCGTAGAACGGGATGCAGAGCTGGCCACCGTGGGTGTGGCCGGCGAGCAGGAGCTGGTAGCCGTCGGCGGCGAAGCGGCTCAGGTTGCGCGGTTCGGGGGAGTGCATGACGCCGAGGCGGAGGTCGGCGTCGCGGGGCGCCGGGCCGGCGACCAGGTCGTAGCGGTCGCGGTCGATGTGCGAGTCGTGGATGCCGGCGACGGCGATGTCGAGGTCGCCGACCTTGATGCGGGCCGTGGTGTTGTTCATGTCGAGCCAGCCCTCGGCGGCCATGCCCTCGCCCAGCTCGCGCCACGGCAGGGAGGGGACGTGCTGGCGGCGGTCGTTCTTCGAGGTACGCCAGAGGTAGCGGGCCGGGTTCTTCGGCTTGGGCGCGTAGAGGTCGTTCGAGCCGTACACGAACAGGCCGGGCCGCGACAGCAGCGGCTCCAGGGCGTGCAGCAGGGACGGCACGGCGTCGACGTGGGCGATGGAGTCGCCGGTGTTGACCACCAGGTCGGGCTCCAGGGAGCCGAGCGAACGCACCCAGTTGATGAGCATGCGCCGCCCCGGCGTCAGGTGGAGGTCGGACAGGTGCAGGATGCGCACGGGCCGCTGGCCGCGCTCGAGAACCGGTACGTCGAAGCGCCTGAGGCGAAAGCTGTTGCGCTCGATGACCGAGGCGTAGCCAAGGCCGGCCAGACCGAGGCCCATCAGGGACAGGGGGATTGCGACAGCTTTCCTCATCTCTTCATCATGCCTGAAAGGATGGAGCGCATGAGCGAATTGAAGGACAAGCTGAAGGCCGACCTGTCGGCCTCGTTGAAGAGCAGGGACGAGGTACGCCTGCGGACCATCCGCATGGCGCTGGCCGCGGTCAACGTGGAGGAGGTCGCGGGCAAGGAGGCCAGGGAGCTGTCCGACGACGAGATCATCAAGGTCCTCACCAAGGAGGCCAAGAAGCGTCGTGAGGCCGCGGAGGCGTTCGGCAACGCGGGCCGCAAGGAGCAGGCCCAGGCGGAGCTGGACGAGCAGGCGGTGCTGGAGGAGTACCTGCCCGCGCAGCTGTCGGACGACGAGCTCGGCCGCATCGTGGACGAGGCCGTCGCCGAACTCGGCGTGTCAGGGCCGCAGGCGATGGGCCAGGTGATGAAGGTCGTCAACCCCAAGGTCGCCGGGCGCGCCGAGGGCGGCAGGGTGGCCCAGATCGTCCGCGCACGCCTCAGCTAGCCCCTCCCGGGCTTCCCCCGCTCCTTCCAGGGGCATCCAAGGGCTCCTGCTTTCCAGGGGCTTCCAGGTCTCCTGCTTTCAGAGGCTTCCAGAATCTCCTGCTTTCCAGGGGCTTCCACGGGCTCCTGCGGACGAGGGCACGCCCGGTTCATCCCAGAACCCGGGCGCGCCCTCATTCTGGGCGGACCCCGCGCTTTCTCGGAGTGCCGGGCGCCCCTGCTCGTCGAACTCCGGCTTGCCGTCTCGGAGGGGGAGCCGGGGCGTGATGGTTCTCGGGTACGCCGCCTCCGGGCGCGGGATCACGCCCGTTCCACGCGGCGTGCACCCCCGGTGGGCGGCAGTACGGCGAGCGGCCCGTGCACCGGGGACGACGCTACGGCGAGCGGCCCGTGCACGCGGCAGGTGGGTGTGCGGCGAGCGGCCCGTGCACTCGGCAAGCGGGCACGTGCAGTTGGCGGGCGGGTGGGCGCCAAGCGGCACATGTAACTGGCGGGTGGGCGTGGCGAGCGGCGCGTGCACTCGGCGGCGGGTGTGGTTAGCGGCACGTGCAGCTGTCGGGGGGTGTGCGCCACGCGGAACATGCAGCTGGCGGGTGGGTGTGTGGCGAGCGGTCCATGTGCGGTGGGCGGGCCGTTCGGCCGGCGGTGTCCGTGGTCGGGCGGGCGCGGGCCGGCGGCCACGTCACGGCGGGTCGTCGGCGTCGCTGGAGTGGCGTGATGGACGGGCGGTCAGCGGTGACCACGGTGGCCGTGGGACGGCTTGCCGTACAGAAGCCGGCGCCTCCAGGACAAGCAGACGGAGCCCCAGGACAAGCAGACGGAGCCCTAGGAACAGGGCGACCCTGGAAAGCAGCCAGACGGCGCCCCCGGGAACGCGTAGATAGCGCCCCCGGGAACGGGTGACGCCGGAGGCGGTCTGGCCTCCGGCGTCGGGGTGGGTCAGTCTTCGGGCGTGATCGTTCCGCCGTTGTCGTCGTTGTCCCAGATGTCCAGCGGGTTCTCGTCGTCGGGCGGGCCGAACGGGTTGCCGCGGTCCCTGTCGCGGTCCTTGTCCTTCTTCGGCGGCTTGGGCGCGCAGCTCTTGGTGCATCCGCCGAACTTGTCGGCGTCGTAGCGCGTGAAGGAGACGGGCTCGACGCCGCGGAGCGACTTGAGCATGGAGTCCTTCCAGATCCGCCCGGAGATGGTGGCGCCGTAGACGTAGCTGTAGAAGCGTCCGCCGATGGTGACGTTGGTCAGGTCGTGGTCGAAGGCGCCGCGCGGGTCGCCGAGGCTGACGGCGGAGGCCAGGTTCGGGGTGTAGCCGGCGAACCAGGCGGCGGTGTAGCCGTCGGTGGTGCCGGTCTTGCCGGCCGCGTCCCTGCCGATGCCGCCGACCTCGGTCATGGTGCCCCGGGTGAAGACGTCGGACATGACCTCGTTGACCGCGTCGGCGACATCCTCGTCCATGACCTGCTTGCACTTGGGCTTGGCCGTGGTGATCTTGCCGTTGCGGTCGCGGATCTCGGTGATGGCCATCGGGCTGCAGTACTGGCCGCGGCCCGCGAAGACGGCGAAGGCGTTGGCGACGGTCACCGGGTCCATCTCGTTGACGCCGAGCGTGAAGGTGGGGACCTGCTGGAGCTTGCCGCCGTCGGAGCGCTTGATGCCGAGCTTCTCGGCCATCTTGACGACCTTGCAGAGGCCGACCTGCTCCTCGAGCTTCATGAAGAAGGTGTTGACCGAGCCGAGCGTGCCGGTCCTGAGGGTCTTGAAGCCGCCGCCGCCCTCGCTGGAGTTGAAGACCTGGTGCGTCGAGCCGACCCTGAGGCCCTTGCAGTCGCGGAACGGGGTGTTGTCGACGGCGGGGACGTCGTAGGTCTTGCCGGTGGAGTTGCCGTCGTCGAGCTTCCAGCCGTTCTCGATGGCGGCCGCCAGCGTGAAGGCCTTCGCGGTCGAGCCCTGCTGGAACCCGACGCCGCCGCCGTGCTTGCTGTCGGCGGCCAGGTTGATCAGGGTCTCGTTCTTCTTCCTGTTGTCGCCGAACTTGCGGCTGGCGGCCATGGCCCGGATCTCGCCGGTGCCGGGGACGACCATGGCCTGCGCGGCGGCGGGCTTGTCCTTGGCGAAGACGTACTTCTTGATCGCGGTTTCCGAGGCCTGCTGCATCTTCGGGTCGAGCGTGGTCTTGATGCGCAGGCCGCCCTGCTGGAGCCGCTTCTCGCGCTCCTCGGGGGTGGCGCCGAAGTCGGGGTTGGTGAGGATCTCGTTCTTGACGTAGAGGCAGAAGTACGGGTACTTGCTCTCCTCGCAGCCGCCCGGGATCTTCGTGCCCTTGAAGCCCAGCTTCTCCTTCTTGGCCGCCTCGGCCTCGGCGGGGGTGATCTTGCCGTACTTGGCCATCGTGTCGAGGACGAGGTTGCGGCGCTTGAACAGGTTGTCCCTGGCGGTCTTGCCGAGCGTCGGGTCGGTGCGGACCGGGTTCTGGACGGCTCCGGCCAGCGTCGCCGCCTCCGACAGGTCGAGCTCGGAGGCCGGCTTGCCGAAGAAGCGCTTGGCCGCGGCCTGGATGCCGTAGGCGCTGGCGCCGAAGTAGGAGATGTTGAGGTACTTCTCGAGGATCTGGTCCTTGGTGTACTTCTCCTCGATGGCCATGGCGTAGCGCAGCTCGTTGAGCTTGCGGTTCAGGGTCGGCGCGATGGCCGCCATGGCTTCTTTCTTCGTCTTGGCCTTGTTGAACTGCACCAGCTTGACGTACTGCTGGGTGATCGAGGAGCCACCCTGGACCACGCCGCCGCCCGTGACGTTCTTGGCCAGGGCGCGGGCGGTGCCCTCCAGGTCGATGGCGCCGTGCTCGCGGAAGCGGACGTCCTCGATCGAGATGATCGCGTCCAGCATGACGGGCGCGATCTGGTTGATCTTCACCGACTCGCGGTTCTGGTAGTAGAACTGCGCGATCTGCTTGCCGGTGGAGTCGTAGATCTCGGTGCGCTCAGGGAGCGGCGGCTCGTCCAGGTTCTCCGGCCGCAGCGCCAGCGTCTCGGTGGTCGACTTGGCGGTCAGGCCGACCCCGCCCACCGCGGGCAGGGCTATGGCGGCGGTCAGCACCCCCGCGGCCGTGCCGGCGGCCAGCAGCCGCACGACGTTCACGATGGGGTTCGACTGGTCTTTGCCCTGAGCTTGCACAGACCCAAGACTACGTCGAAAGCGCTGCCTAATCGGTAACCGGAGGCCATTTCGCCTTGACTGAGCGAGGTGACTAGTCATTCCCGGTCAAGGTACTGGCGAGAAATTGGTCCTGCCGGGGTCTGTCGGCCCGAAGGCATGGTTGCGTACGTTCTCCTCTGCGGCAACTGAATACGGAGGCTCGGCGCCCGCGCCCGTCGGCCCCAAACGACGACTCAACCACCGAAGGGGAGTGGGGTCGAAACATGTGGATCACGGATTGGACCTCCCGTGCCGCCTGTCGGGGTGCGGACCCGGACGCGCTGTTCGTCCAGGGTGCCGCTCAGAACAGGGCGAAGCTGATCTGCCGAGGATGCCCGGTCCGTACCGAGTGCCTCGCCGATGCGCTCGACAACCGCATCGAGTTCGGGGTGTGGGGCGGTATGACGGAACGGGAACGGCGAGCGCTGCTCCGGCGGCGGCCTGACGTGGACTCCTGGCGCGAGCTGCTGGAGTCCGCGAAGGAGGAGTACGAGCGGACGAACGAGCTGATCGCCGGCTGACGTCATGACAGTACGGCCGGCGGGATTCCCGCCGGCCGTACTGTCATGCTCGGGGCCGGTTCAGGCGCTGTGCCGGACGGTCGCTTCCGTTCCGGTGGCCAGCAGCCGCCCGATCTCGTGCAGTCCGGTCAGGTCGTGGACGTCCTCCGACATGGCCGCGACCTGGACGACCGGCACGGTGGGGTGGGCCGACAGGAAGTGCTCGCGCTCGCGGTGCTCGCGGGCGGCGAGCTGCATCCGCCCGGCGTGCAGGCGGAGCACGGCGGCGGTCAGCTCGTGCTCGCCCCTCGACTCCAGTTCCTCTGCGGCGGCCGCGCTGCGGGTGGCCGACAGCGCCACCGCGGGCGACTCGTGCACCCGATTGATCACCAGGCCGGCCAGCGGCATGCGCTCCTCGGCGAGCCGTTCGACGAAGTAGGAGGCTTCGCGCATCGCGTCGCGCTCGGGGGAGGCGACGACCACGAACGCGGTGCCCGGCGCCTGCAGCAGCTTGTAGGTCATCTCGGCGCGCTGCCTGAACCCGCCGAAGACCGCGTCGAGCGCCGACACGAAGGTCTGCAGATCCTTGATCACCTGCGCGCCGAGGAGCTTGGTCATCGCTCCGGCGACCAGCCCGAACCCGGCATTGAACAGCTTGAACGCGCTGCGCCCCCCGGCCTTGGCCGGTGCCATCAGCAGCCTGATGAACCGGCCGTCGAGGAAGCGGCCGAGCCGTTCGGGCGCGTCGAGGAAGTCGAGCGCGGAGCGCGAGGGCGGGGTGTCGACGATGATCAGGTCCCACTCGTCGGAGCGGCGCAGCTGGCCCAGCTTCTCCATCGCCATGTACTCCTGGGTGCCGGCGAAGCTGGAGCTGAGCGACTGGTAGAAGGGGTTCGTCAGGATCTGGCGGGCCCGCTCGGGGTCGGCGTGTGCCTCGATGATCTCGTCGAAGGTCCGCTTCATGTCGAGCATCATGGCGAACAGCTGTCCCTCGCCCGCCGTGTGGACCAGGCGCGGGGTGTTGTCCAGCTCGGTCAGGCCCATCGACTGCGCCAGCCTGCGGGCCGGGTCGACGGTCAGCACGACCGACCTGCGCCCGCGCTCGGCGGCCCGCAGCCCCAGCGCCGCGGCGGTCGTGGTCTTGCCCACGCCGCCGGAGCCGCAGCAGACGACGATGCGGGTGCCGCGATCGTCGAGGATCGCGTCGACGTCGAGAACGGGGGGAGTACGGGTCACGGTGCCTCCTTCGCCGGCGTCACGACCGTGTCGCGCCGCTCGGTCACGCGGCGCCCTCGGCGCAGATGGTCTCGGCCAGCTCGTACAGCCCCGCCAGGTCGACGCCGTCGGCCAGCAGCGGCAGCTCGTAGCACGGCACGGTGGCCTTCCGGAGCGTGGCGCGCTCGGTCTTCTCCAGTTCGGTACGGCGGGCGTGCTCGACGACCTCCGCGGCCAGCGCCTCGGCCACCGCCGTCGCGTCGCTCGCCCCATCGGCCAGACCGGCCGCCTTGAGCCCCAGAGCGATCTCCGCCGCGTCGAATCGTCCCTTGACAGCCGAGTCAAGAACGGCCTCGGGAAGCTGTGATTCACGCACCATGTTGATGAAGATTCCACCCACGGGAAGACCGGCCGAACGCAATTCGGCAATGCCGTCGAGCGTTTCCTGGACCGGCATCTCCTCCAGGAGCGTCACGAAGTGGACGGCCGTCTCGGCGGATTTCACCACACCGCTCACGAGCTCCGAATGGTTCTTGATCGGACCGACCCTGGCCAGATCCGCCACCTCCTCGGTCACGTTGAGGAAGCGGCCGATGCGGCCCGTGGGCGGCGCGTCGAGCACCACGGCGTCGTAGACGCGCCTGCCGTTCTTGCCGCGCCGCCGTACGGCCTCGGTGGTCTTGCCGGTCACCAGCACGTCGCGGAAGCCGGGAGCCACGGTGGTGGCGAAGTCGACGATGCCCATCTTGGTCAGCGCGCGGCCGGCGCGGCGCATGCCGTAGAACATCTCGAGGTAGTCGAGCATGGCCTCTTCGGGGTCGATGGCCAGCGCGTGGACGTCGCCGCCGCCGGGGGCGACGGCGATCCTGCGCTCCTCGTACGGCAGCGGCGGCAGGTCGAAGATCTGCGCGATGCCCTGCCTGCCCTCGACCTCGACGAGGAGGACCTTGCGACCGCCTGAGGCGAGGGCCAGAGCGAGCGAGGCGGCCACAGTCGTCTTGCCGGTGCCGCCCTTACCGGTCACGACGTGGAGTCGCACGCCGTCCCAATCGGTGTCCCTAGCGGTAGCAGTCACACTTGTCAGGCTACCGAACGGTTACTTGCCGTCCGCCTTTGAGATTTCTCACACTGGGCCGCGCTCGCGGGCCACCGCGCGGCGGTCCGGAGGGGGGCTGTTCACTACGCTGGCCCTCATGAAGAAATGGGAGTATCTCACCGCTCCGGTGCTGATCCACAACACCAAGATGATCCTCGACAACTTCGGCGCGGACGGCTGGGAGCTCGTCCAGATCGTGCCGGGTCCCGACGGTCAGGGCCTGGTGGCCTACTTCAAGAGGGAGAAGGCATGAACCCCGAGGAGAAGCTGGCCGAGCTCGGCCTGACCCTGCCCGAGGTCGTCGCCCCGCTGGCGGCGTACGTGCCGGCCGTGCGCTCGGGCGACCACGTCTACACCTCGGGTCAGCTCCCGATCGTCGACGGCAAGCTGGTGACGACCGGCAAGGTCGGCGCCGAGGTGACCGTCGACGAGGGGCGGGACCTGGCGAGGATCTGCGCGCTCAACGCCCTGGCGGCCCTCAAGTCGCAGGTCGGCGACCTGTCCGCGATCAAGCGGATCGTCAAGGTGGTCGTGTTCGTCGCCAGCGCGCCGGACTTCACCGCTCAGCCGCAGGTCGGCAACGGTGCCAGCGAGCTGCTCAGGGACGTCCTCGGTGACGCGGGCGTGCACGCCCGCAGCGCGGTCGGCGTCGCGGTCCTGCCGCTGGACGCCCCGGTCGAGGTCGAGCTGATAGCGGAAGTGTAGAAGAAGGTCCATCATGACCGAGTGATGTTCTAGAGGAGGTCATGTGGACAACGGGATCCCGCTCCCCGGCGAGTTCGGGGAGCGCGCACGAGACATCCTGGCAGGACGTGTCCAGCCGGTCCCCGCGCGGGACGCCGCCACGGTGGTGCTCCTGCGCGAGGGGCCGCAGGTCTACCTCCTCAGGCGCAAGGCGACGATGGCCTTCGCCGCGGGTGCCTACGTCTTCCCCGGCGGCTCGGTCGATCCGCGCGACACCGACCACTCCGTCGCGTGGGCGGGGCCGTCGCCCGCGGAGTGGGGCGAGGTGTTCGACGCCGAGGAGAAGACCGCCAGGGGCCTGGTGTGCGCCGCCGTACGGGAGACGTTCGAGGAGTCGGGCGTGCTGCTGGCCGGGCCCGGCCCCGACACCGTCGTGGCCGACACCACCGGTGACGACTGGGAGGCCGACCGGCTCGCGCTGATCGACAGGAGCCTGGCCTTCGCCGACTTCCTCGACCGGCGAGGCCTGGTGCTCCGCTCCGACCTGCTCAAGCCGTGGGCGCACTGGATCACGCCCGAGGTGGAGCACAAGAGGTTCGACACCCGCTTCTTCGTCGCCGTGCTGCCCGAGGGGCAGCGCACCCGCGACGTGGGCGGGGAGGCGGACAAGGTCGTCTGGCAGCCGCCCGCCGAGGCGATCGAGCTGGCGCACAAGGGGGAGATCTTTCTCATGCCGCCCACCTACCGGACGCTCGCCGAGCTGGCGGGCCATCCGGACCTCGACGCGATCCTTGCCGCCGAGCGGAAGATCGTCACCATCATGCCGAGAGCCGTCGAGCGCGACGGCCGGATATGGCTGATGACATGAGCGGCCTCCACGTCCCGCTGGCGGGCCCGGACGGCACGCGCACCGACCACGCCGAGAACATCCTGGCCCCCAACCCTTCCGAGATGACGCTCGAGGGGACCAACACCTGGGTGATCGGCACGACCGAGGTGGTCGTCGTCGACCCGGGCCCGGAGGACGAGCCGCACCTGCGCAGGGTGGCCGAGCACGTGGGCGACCGCAGGGTCGCCGCGATCCTGCTCACCCACGGCCACCACGACCACAGCGGCGGGGCCAGGCGCTTCGCCGAGCTGGTCGGCGCGCCCGTGCGGGCGCTCGACCCGCGGCACACCCTGGGCGACGAGGGGCTGTCCGACGGCGACGTGGTCGAGGCCGGCGGCCTGGAGCTGAGGGTGTACGGCACGCCCGGCCACTCCTTCGACTCCCTGTGCTTCTGGCTGCCCGCCGACCGGGCCATGCTGACCGGCGACACCGTCCTGGGCAGGGGCACCACGATCATCGCGCACGACGGGAACCTGGCCGACTACCTGCGCTCGCTCGACCTGCTGCGCGCCACGGCCGAGGAGCTGGAGGCGGAGACGCTGCTGCCGGGCCACGGGCCCGCGCTGGGCGATCCCGTCTTCGCGCTCGACGCCTACATCGCCCACCGGCGGCAGCGCCTCGACCAGATCAGGGCGGCGCGCGCCGCGGGCGCCACCACGCCGCGCGAGATCGTGGAGGCGGTCTACACCGACGTCGACCGGTCGCTGTGGCAGGCGGCGGAGCAGTCGGTGCGCGCCCAGCTCGACTACCTGGACCGGTCGTAACCCTCGGAATTCCGGGACTACCGGGAACGGTTGTGCAGCCGCTCCATGTCGAGGATCACCACGGCCTTGGCCTCGATGCGCAGCCAGCCGCGCTGGGCGAAGTCGGCCAGCGCCTTGTTGACCGTCTCGCGCGAGGCGCCGACCAGCTGGGCCAGCTCCTCCTGGGTGAGGTCGTGGTGGACGCGCAGGCCGTCGTCGGTCTTGGTGCCGAACCGTTCGGCCAGGTCGAGCAGCGCCTTGGCGACCCGGCCGGGCACGTCGGTGAAGACCAGGTCGGCCAGCACGTCGTTGGTGCGGCGCAGCCGCTGGGCCAGCGCGCGCAGCAGGTGGAGGGCGACCTCGGGCCGGCCGGTGAGCCAGGGCCGCAGGTCGTCGTGGCCGAGACCGGCCAGCCGTACGTCGGTCAGCGCGGAGGCGGTGGCCGTACGCGGCCGGGGGTCGAACAGGGACAGCTCGCCGAACATCTCGCTCGGCCCGAGCACGCTCAGCAGGTTCTCGCGGCCGTCGGGGGCGGTGCGCGACAGCTTGATCTTGCCCTCGAGAACGACGTAGAGCCGGTCACCCGTCTCGTTCTCGCTGAACAGGGTCTGCCCCTTGGACAGCTGAACCTCGGTGATGCTCGTGCGCAGCGCCGCGGCGCTCTCACGGTCGAGCGCGGCGAACAGGGGGGCCTTGCCCAGCACGTCTTCGGTGTTCACTCTGCCTCCTCAGCAGTCATTGTGACGTACCCCACTGCAGAGGTCAGAGGTGACCCATGGGTAATGGCTTGAGGGGATGCCACCTGCTGGTCGCCACGACGTTCCCACCACGGAGTTTACGGACTGATCCCCCCAAAGCGTTACTCAACGGATTGTTTCCCGGGACGAACGCGCTGGCCATACCCTTGCGGAATGGCGACGAACCGTAAGCGGGGGTCGGAGACCCGGCTGGGTCTCGTACGGCGGGCTCGGAAGATGAACAGGATCCTGGCCGAGACCTACCCTGACGCTCACTGCGAGCTCGACTTCACCAACCCGCTCGAGCTGCTCGTGGCCACGATCCTGTCGGCCCAGTGCACCGACAAGCGCGTCAACATGGTCACCCCCACCCTGTTCGCGAAATATCCCACCGTCGAGGACTACGCTGCGGCGGACCGGGCCGAGATGGAAGAGATCATCAAGTCCACCGGGTTCTTCAGGGCGAAGACCAACAGCATCATCGGGATGGCCCAGGCGGTGTGCGCCGACCACGGCGGCGTGGTGCCCAACCGGCTCGCCGACCTGGTCAAGCTGCCCGGAGTGGGCCGCAAGACGGCGAACGTGGTGCTCGGCAACGCCTTCGGGGTGCCGGGGCTGACCGTCGACACGCACTTCCAGCGGCTGGTGCGGCGCTTCGGCTGGACCGAGGAGACCGACCCGGTGAAGATCGAGCACATCGTGGGAGAGCTGATCCCCAGGCGGGAGTGGACGGTCTTCTCCCACCGGGTGATCTGGCACGGGCGGCGGATCTGCCATGCGCGCAGGCCGGCGTGCGGCGTGTGCCCGCTGGCGGCGCTGTGCCCGTCGTTCGGTACCGGCCCCACGGACGCCGTCGAGGCCGCCAAGCTCGTCCGGCCGGGCCCGTTCTCGTAACCCCCGCCCGGTCCTCGGCCGGTCCCCGGCCGGTCACCCGCGGCCCCGGCGTGGTGCCGTTGCCCGATTCCGCCGGAGGAGTGCGCCGACTCCTGCCAAGGTGGCCCCACACACAGGGAAGCCCGCGACGGCGCGATGCGTTGGAGGTATGCGTGACCGACGTCCCCGACTGGCTGGACAGGCTGACCGCCCGAGCCGTCCACACCCCCGTACCGAACGGCCTGCACCCGCCCGCGCAAGGCGGCCGGCCCGCCGCCGTGCTGCTGCTGTTCGGTGAGGGCCCCAACGGCCCCGACCTGCTCCTCATCCAGCGCAGCTCCCATGGCCGCAGGCACGCGGGCCAGCCGGCCTTCCCCGGTGGCGGCGTCGACCCCGAGGACGACGGGCCCGTGGGCGCCGCGCTGCGGGAGGCGGCGGAGGAGACCGGCATCGATCCCGCGGGGGTGAAGGTGCTGTGCACGCTGCCCGAGCTGTTCGTCTGGCACAGCGACAACCGGGTCACGCCGGTGCTCGGCTGGTGGCACACCCCGTGCGCGGTCTACGCCGCGGCTCCCGACGAGGTGGAGTCCGTGGAGCGGGTGCCGCTCGCCGAGCTGGTCGACCCGGCCAACAGGATCACGCTGCGCACGCCGAGCGGCCACTCAGGCCCGGCCTTCAGGGTGCGGGGGATGCTGGTGTGGGGGTTCACCGCGATGGTCCTCGACGCGGTGCTGCGCGAGGGCGGCCTGGAACGGCCGTGGGACACGGGCCGGGTGGAGGACCTACCGCCCGATGTCCTCGATCTGGCCGCCCGTGGCTAGCGCGATCCCGAGCGTCGCCCAGTCGGCCACGTCGTCGTCGCCGTCGCGGGTGAGCCGGCGCAGCGCCGCCAGCCCTCCGGGATCGGGCGGCCGGCCGAGGACGTTCGGCAGGGCGTAGGCCGCGCCGTACCTGACCCTGGCGTCGGCGTGGGCGGCCAGCTCGATCACCGAAGGGAGCGAGCGCGGGTCGCCCAGGTGCCCGAAGGCGATCAGCACGGAGAAGAGCACCATGGGGTCGTCCTCGCTGGCGGCCAGGAAGCGCAGCACGGGCAGCGCCCGGTCCTTGAAGGCGGCCAGCTGGCCCATGATGTCGATGCCCAGCAGGCGTTCGGCGACGTCCTCGCCCGCGCACAGCCGGCGTGCCTCGGTGAAGGCCTCCAGATCCCCGCGCTCCTGCAGCGTGGAGATCACGTGCCAGCGCACCGGTCCGCCGGGATCGGTGTCGTCGAGAGCCGCCTCGATGAGATCGCGCATCATGGGCAGGCTATTGCCCCCGTACGGCGGGTCCTAGCGGAAGACGTTCACGCTTGACCGTATCGCTGGATACCTTTGAAGCGTGCGCGGTGATCTGCTCGACCTCATCCTGATCGGCCTCGTGATCGCCTTCGGCATCTCGGGTTACCGTCAGGGCTTCATCATCGGCGCGATGAGCTTCGTGGGGTTCGTCGGCGGGGCCGTGCTCGGCGTGTACATCGCGCCGCCCATCGCCAGGGCGGTGGTCGACGGCGAGACCGAGCAGGCGCTGCTCGCGATCGTGATCGTCTTCCTGGCCGCGACGATCGGCCAGTTCGCCTCCTCGACCGTCGGGGCGGTGGTGCGCAGCCACGTGACGTGGGAGCCGGCGCGGGTGGCCGACGCGGTCGGCGGCACGTTCGCCAGCGCGCTGTCGGTGCTGGTCATCGCCTGGCTCATCGGCTCGCTCGTCGTCTCCACCTCCTTCACCGTGCTCAGCACCCAGGTGAAGGACTCCCTGCTGCTCAGCACGGTCGACGAGGCCGTGCCCGACGCCGCGCGCAACTGGCAGCAGCCGTTCAAGGACTTCATCGACAGGTCGGAGTTCCCGCCCGTCTTCGACGCCATCGCCAACGGGCCGCTCGTCGAGGTGCCGCCGCCCGCGCCGCGCAGCCAGCTGCAGGGGCCCCGGCTGCAGAAGGCGCAGAAGGCGATCGTCAAGGTGCAGGGCACCGCGCCGAGCTGCAGCAAGCGCATCGAGGGCACCGGGTTCGTCTACGCCCCCGACCGCATCATGACCAACGCTCACGTGGTCGCCGGAGTCACCCGCGACCTCAGGATCACCGACCAGGCCGGACGGTCGCGCGACGCCGAGGTCGTCGTCTACAACCCCAAGCGTGACATCGCCATCCTCCACGTCCCGAACCTGGGCATCCAGCCGCTCGCCTTCGAGGGCACCGCGGAGAAGGGCGACAACGCGATCATCGCGGGCTTCCCGAAGGGGCAGGGGTTCACCGCCGAGTCGGCCCGCATCAGGATCAAGCAGCTGGCCAAGGGGCCGGACATCTACCGCGCCAACGAGGTCGAGCGCGAGGTCTACGCGATCCGCGGCAAGGTCCTGCCGGGCAACTCGGGCGGCCCGCTGCTGACCGTCGACGGCAAGGTGTTCGGGGTCATCTTCGCGGCCGCGACCAACCAGGCCGAGACCGGTTACGTGCTGACCGCGGGCGAGGTCAGGCCCGACGCCGTCAGGGGCGAGCACGACACGACGCCCGCCGACACGATGGACTGCGACTAGTGCCCAGGACACTGACCGCATGGCTGCACCGTCTCGACGGCCCGCGTCTGGAGCGGGTGCTCGCGGCTCGGACGGACGCCGCCTCCCCTCCCGAGCCACGGTCGCTGAGCGAACTGGCGGACCGCCTGCAGCGTCCTGGGTCGGTGGCGTTGGCGCTGCCGCGGCTCGCGCTGCCGCACCTTCAGGTGGCCGAGGCGCTGGCGGCGCTGGGGCCCGTGCCGCGCGAGGCCCTGGCGGACCTGCTGGACGCGACGGGCGGACCGGCCGCGCAGGGGCTGGACGCGGCGCTGGAGACGCTGGCCGATCACGCGATGGTCTGGCCGGACGCCGACGGGCTGCTGCGTATCGCGGCGCCGCTGCGGCAGGCGTGGGACGCCCCGTTGGGGCTGGACGCGCCGGTGGCGGACCTGCTGGCCGGAGCGACCTCGGAAGCGTTGCGCGGCATCCTGGTGGCGCTGGGCGTCAAACCTCCGGGCACCAAACCGCAGCGGCTGGCCGCCCTGGTGGAGCACCACAGCGACCCCGAACGGATCGCGGCTGTGCTCGCGCGGGCACCGGCGGCGACCAGGACACTGCTCGAGCGCCGGGCGAGCGCCGCGGCGCGACAGCCCGGGTTCATCGTGTTCGGTGCCGTTGAGGCCGACCCGGAGCCGGGCGCGCGATGGGCGCTGGAGCGGGGACTGCTGGTCCAGGACCGCCACCGGTACGGCCCCGTCCGCATGCCGGCCGAGGTGGCGCTGGCCGTGCGCGGTCCCGGCTGGCACGCTCCGTTCGTGCCCGCGCCGCCCGCCGTCGCGCTGGTGTCCGTCACCTCGCAGGAGGTGGATCGGGAGGCCACGGCCGCGGCCACGGCGTTCACCGCCCATGCCGCCTCCGTCCTGTCGGCGTGCGCGGCCTCGCCCGCGGCCAGGTTGAAGTCCGGCGGGGTCGGCGCGCGTGAGCTGGTCCGCCTCGGCAAGGCGGCGCGGTGCGACGAGGTCGTGGTGCGCGTCGTCATGGAGACGGCGCACGCGGCCGGGCTGCTGGTCTGGGACGGCGAGCACGTCGCGGCGACCGGCACCTACGACGCCTGGGCGGAGCAGGAGCCCGCGGACCGGCTCGCGGATCTTCTCCGAGCGTGGCGCGCGCTGCCGCTCACCCCCTCCCAGACCCGAGACGCGGACGGCAAGGCGCTGCCCGCGCTGGCCGGCTCGCCTCGCTGCGACGGCTGCGTGCAGGCCCGGCACGGGCTGTTGACCGCCGCGGCCCAGCTCCAGGCGGGCACGGCGGTGAAGAGCGCCGAGGACCTGGGGCCGTTGATCGCCTGGTACCGCCCGCTCGCCGACCAGCTGCCGCAGGACCGGACGGCGTTCGCCACCGTGATCCGCGAGGCGGAGCTGCTCGGCGTGCTCGCCCGCGGCGCCCTGTCGCCCATCGGCGCCGCCCTGCTGGCCGACGACGCCGAAGGGGTGACCGCCGCCTGCCGCGAGCTGCTGCCCGAGGCCACGGGGACGGCACGGATCGGTGCCGACCTCACCGCCGTCGCCACCGGCACACCCTCCGCGCGGCTCACCGCGCTGCTGGACTCCGTCGCCGACAGGGAGGCCGGCGGCACGGCGTCGGTATGGCGGTTCAGCGCGGCCACCGTCCGCCGGGCTCTCGACGCCGGCCGGACACCTGACGGCATCACCGCCGACCTGGCCGCCATAGCGGTCGGGCCGCTGCCGCAACCGCTGTCGTTCCTGATCGCCGACACCGCCCGCCGCCACGGCCGGATGCGCGTCGCCCCCGCCGCCTGCGTGATCCACGGCGAGGATCCCGCCCTCCTGGCCGAGCTCGCCGCCCACCGCAAGCTCGCCGAGCTCGGCCTGCGGCGGCTGGCGCCGACGGTGCTGGTCGGCCGGGCTCCGCTCGACACGACCCTCGCCGCGCTCAGGGCCGAGGGTTACGCCCCCGTCGCCGAGACCGCCGACGGCACCGTACGCGTCGAACAGGGCCCGCGCCACCGCGCCGCCGCCCCGGCCGCGGCGCGTCCGGGCAGCGGCGGCCGGGCCCGTCCCCGGAAGGCCGGGGCACGCACGGCGCGGAAGGAGGAGACCGTCGACCTCGCGACGCTGGCCGCCCGGCTGCTCACCGTACGGCCTGCCGCCCCGGAGGCCGGCGAGCCCGGAGGGGCTTCCTGCAGCGACACCGAGGAGATCATCGCCGGGTACGCGCGGCGGCTGTCCCACGCGGACGTGCGGCAGCTCGCCCACGCGGTGGACGGCGGCCAGGCGATCACCGTCGAGTACGTCGCCACCTCGGGCAGCCGCACGGTGCGCACGCTCAGCCGGCTCGATCTCGATCCGCCCTACCTGCACGCCTGGTGTCACCTGCGGAACGACGAGCGCGTCTTCACCCTCTCCCGCATTCTCGGCGTCATGCCCGCCTAGCGATCAGGCGCGCGACATCAGAGCGCGGACAGCACGGCGCCGATCGCGGCCGCCGGGTCGCTGCCCTCCTCCAGGGTCAGCGCGACCCTGGCCACCTCGTCGTACGGCTCGCCGTACCGCTGGACGCGGGCCGCGCCCCTGGACAGCAGGGTGACGGCGCCGCGCCCGTTGCCGCGCTGCAGGTGGGTGAGGCCGACGCAGATCTGGGCGAGCCCCTGCCAGAGGTCGCGTTCGTGGTCGGGAGCGCACTTCCAGCGGCCCTCGAAGACCTCGTGGGCGTGGAACGGCCGGCCGTCCGTCAGGTAGGCGCGGGCGTCGGCGAGCGCCTGGCCGGTGGTGGGCGCGTAGTCGTCGGGCACCCGGGTGACGCCCTGGGCGCCGTGCGGCAGCGGCCTGCCGTACTCGTCGCGGGGTCGCGCGTTGCGCGGACGGCCCTGCGGATCCCGGTCCCGCGTCGGCCCGGCGTTCATCGACCCGGCTCGCCGTCGCTCAGCCAGGCCAGCAGCTCGGCGTCGAACGCCTCGGGCACCTCCTCGTGCGGGAAGTGCCCCGCCCCCTCGACCAGGCGCCAGCGGTAGGGCGCGGCGACGAAACGGCCGGAGCCATGCGCGGTGCGCGGCAGGATGCAGGTGTCGAGCGCGCCGTGCAGCTGCAGCGTCGGCGCCTCGATCTCGGCGCGCATGGCGCGGGCGTAGCGGTAGCCGTCGGGGCGCAGCTGGGAGCGGCCGAACCAGCGGTGGTACTCCAGCGCGCAGTGGGCGACGGCCGGGATGCCGAAGGCCTCGCGGTAGACGCGGGCGGTCTCGGGCTCCGGCCAGCCGGGCCGTGACCACTCGTCGAGCAGCCGGCCCACGAGCTCGCCCCCACGGCGGGTCAGCCGGTGCTCGGGCAGGAAGGGCAGCTGGAAGCCGAGGGTGTAGCCGCTGGCCTTGAGCTGGCCGAACGGATCGGTGCGCAGCGCGCCGCGCAGCCGTACGGGATGCGGGGCGCCCACGACGACCAGGCGGTGCACGGACTTGGGGTCGGTCACCGCCATCGTCCACGCCAGCAGGCCGCCCCAGTCGTGGCCGACCACGATCGCGCCGGTCTCGCCGAGGGCGCGGATCAGGCCGGTGGCGTCACCGGCCAGCGTGGGCAGGTCGTAGCCGCGGGGCGGCTTGTCGCTGCCGCCGTAGCCGCGTAGGTCGACGGCGACGGCGCGGTAGCCCGCCGCCGCCAGGCTCCGCAGCTGGTGCCGCCACGTCCACCAGAACTGCGGGAAGCCGTGCAGCAGCAGCACGAGCGGGCCCTCGCCCGCCTCCACGATGTGGAAGCGGGTGCCGCCCGCGTGCACCGCCCGGTGCGTCCACGGCCCGTCCAGCTGGACGAAGCTCTCGTCAGGCATCCGGTTTCACCAGCTCGCCCTCTGGTGTGGCGATCTCCTTCAGCTCCCTCAGCGACCTGGTGGTGCGCTGCATCCCGGCCAGGCCCTTCAGCCTGCGGGTGCCGATGAACACCAGCAGCGCCGCCACCAGCAGGTAGAACACCGTGACGATGGCGAAGGCCAGCCACGTCGCCAGGCCGATCTCCACGAGCAGGTAGGCGATCGCGAACGAGGCCAGGATCAGGCACAGGTGCGCCATGAAGGCCGCAGCGGCGAACAGACCGGCGGCCGTGCCGACCCGCTTGGCGTCGAACCTGAGCTCGGCCTTGGCCAGCTCGATCTCCGAGCGGACCAGCGTCGAGATGTGGTCGGTCGCCTGAGCGACCAGCGCGCCCAGGGATTCTTCGTCGGAAGTCTGCGGCATGAACGTCTCCTATCGGGGCCAGGTGCCCGTGTCAATCATCATCCAGTCCAATGCGACGCTTGCGCACCCGGACGTGGAGAAGCGTCGCCGCCAGCACCGAGGCCACCAGGCTGGCGGCGAGGATCCCCGTCGTCACGGCCGCGGCCCGTGACTCGTCCGCGCCGAACGCGAGGTCGCCGATCAGCAGCGACACCGTGAAGCCGATGCCGCCCAGCAACGAGACCGCCGCCATGTCCCGCCATCGCAGCTCCTCCGACAGCCTCGCCATGCCCAGCCGTACCGACAGCCACGAACCGCCGAACACGCCAAGGAACTTACCGATGACCAGTCCCGCCATCACCCCCAGGACTACCCGATCAGTGAAGATCATGCTCACGGTGTCCGCGTCCAGCCGTACACCGGCCGACAGGAACGCGAAGACCGGCACCGCGACACCCGCCGAGATCGGCCGCACGTAGTGGTCGGCCCGCTCGGCGGGCGAGCTGTCCTCGGCGCTGACGGTCGTGACCCTGGTCAGCAGGCCGAGCGCGACGCCGGCGACCGTCGCGTGCACGCCGCTGGACTCGATGAAGTACCAGGCCAGTACGGCGAGCGGCAGGTAGACCCAGATGCTCCTGACGCGCCTGCGCTGCAGGACGCCGTAGACCGCGAGCGCGGCCACGCCGGCGAGCAGCATGACGGCGTCGAGGTGGTCGGTGTAGAAGACCGCGATGATCGCGATGGCGCCGAGGTCGTCGACGACCGCGCAGGTCAGCAGGAACGCGCGCAGCGAGGCGGGCATCGCGCTGGCCGTCACGGCGAGCACCGCGAGGGCGAAGGCGATGTCGGTGGCGGTGGGGATCGCCCAGCCCCGGGCGGCGCCCTCCGCGCCCCAGCTCACCGCCAGGTAGACGAGCGCGGGGACGATCATGCCCGACACCGCGGCGATGATGGGCAGCGCGGCCTTGCGCAGGTGGCTGAGCTCGCCGTGGACGAACTCCTCCTTCACCTCCAGACCCGCGACGAAGAAGAAGATCGTCAGCAGGCCGTTCTGGGCCCACCTGTAGAGCTCCATGTCGAGGTGGAGCGCGGCCGGGCCGAAGGTGGCCGTGCGCAGGGCCTCGTAGGAGTCGTAGGCGACGTTCGCCCAGACCAGGGCGGCGAGGGTGGCCAGCAGCATGATGATGCCGCCGAGGGTCTCCGTGCGCAGCGCCTCGGCGAGGGTGCGGGCGTAGCGGACGGTCGGTCGGAGCGGCCACACGTCGGCGGCTCGGCGCACAGTCTTCCCCCTTGGCGTACGGGTGTGATCGGTCGTATTCGCCGACCAGACTTCCCGGCACACCGAGGCAGTATTTTACCCATATCGCACGCCATGGGTGGAGGCGAGCGCCCACGGAAACCGGAAGACCCCGGCCCCGCCCCTCGCGGGACGGTGGCCGGGGTCCCGGGTCGCGCGTCAGTCCTCCGACTTCGCGCTGGGCAGCTTCTCCGAGATCAGGTTCATCACCGTGCTGTCGGCCAGTGTCGTGACGTCCCCGATGCTCCGGTTCTCCGCGACGTCACGCAGCAACCGCCGCATGATCTTGCCGGACCGCGTCTTCGGCAGCTCGGGGACCACCAGGATCTGCCGCGGCTTGGCGATGGGGCCGAGCGTCTTGGCCACGTGGTTGCGCAGGTCGGCCGCGATGTCCTCGCTCTCCTCCGCGCTCCCGCGCAGGATGACGAACGACACGATGGCCTGCCCCGTCACCGGGTCGGTCGCGCCCACGACCGCCGCCTCGGCGACCTTCGGGTGCGACACCAGCGCCGACTCCACCTCGGTCGTCGAGATGTTGTGGCCCGACACGAGCATGACGTCGTCGACGCGGCCGAGCAGCCACAGGTCGCCGTCGTCGTCCTTCTTCGCGCCGTCGCCGGGGAAGTACATGCCCTCGAACCGCGACCAGTAGGTGTCGATGTAGCGCTGGTCGTCGCCCCAGATCGTGCGCAGCATCGACGGCCACGGGTCGCGCACGACGAGGAAGCCACCGCCGCCGTTCGGGACGCTGTTGCCCTGGTCGTCGACGACGTCCGCGGTGACGCCCGGCAGCGGGCGCATCGCGGCACCCGGCTTGGCGGAGGTCACGCCGGGCAACGGGCTGATCATGATGGCGCCCGTCTCGGTCTGCCACCAGGTGTCGACGACCGGGCAGCGCTCGCCGCCGATGTGCTCGCGGTACCAGACATAGGCCTCGGGGTTGATCGGCTCGCCCACCGAACCCAGGACGCGCAGGGACGACATGTCGAACTTGGCCGGGATGTCGTCACCCCACTTCATGAACGTGCGGATGGCCGTGGGCGCGGTGTAGAGGATCGTCACCTTGTACTTCTGGACGATCTCCCAGAACCGGCCCCGGTGCGGGGTGTCCGGCGTGCCCTCGTAGATGACGCTGGTCGCGCCGTTGGCGAGCGGGCCGTACACGATGTAGGAGTGTCCGGTCACCCAGCCGATGTCGGCGGTGCACCAGTAGATGTCGGTCTCCGGCTTGAGGTCGAAGACGGCGTGGTGGGTCCAGGCGGTCTGCGTGAGGTAGCCGCCGGTGGTGTGCAGGATGCCCTTCGGCTTCCCGGTGGTGCCGCTGGTGTAGAGGATGTACAGCGCGTCCTCGGCGTCGTGCGGCTCCGCCTGGTGCTGGTCGCTCTGCCGTTCGACCAGGTCGTGCCACCACACGTCGCGCTCCTGCGTCGCGACCTCCTGCCCGGTGCGGCGGACCACCAGCACGTGCTCCACGCCGGGGGTGTTGGCGACGGCCTCGTCCACGGTGGGCTTCAGGGCGGACGGCGCGCCGCGGCG
Source organism: Nonomuraea sp. NPDC003754 (assembly GCF_053605785.1). Classification (NCBI taxonomy): domain Bacteria; kingdom Bacillati; phylum Actinomycetota; class Actinomycetes; order Streptosporangiales; family Streptosporangiaceae; genus Nonomuraea; species Nonomuraea sp. NPDC003754. The sequence goes on along the minus strand of NZ_JBSGJX010000004.1, from coordinate 292,445 downwards.
GTAGCCGCCGTCGGCGGTGATGACCAGCTTGGCGTCGGCGTCCTCGATCCGGCTCTGCAACGCGGTGGCGGAGAAGCCGCCGAACACCACCGAGTGGACGGCCCCGAGGCGGGCGCAGGCCAGCATCGCGATCGGCAACTCGGGGATCATGGGCATGTAGATGGCCACCCGGTCGCCCTTGGTCACGCCGAGCTCGGTGAGCGCGTTGGCGGCCTTGTTGACCTCGCGCTGGAGGTCGGCATAAGTGATGGTACGGCTGTCGCCCTCCGGCTCACCCTCCCAGAAGTAGGCGACCTTGTCGCCGTTGCCGGCCTCGACGTGCCGGTCGACGCAGTTGTGGGCGACGTTGAGCTCACCGCCGACGAACCACTTGGCGAACGGTGCGTTCCACTCCAGCGTGGTGTCCCAGCGCTTGGCCCAGGTCAACCGGTCGGCGGCCGTCTCCCAGAACGCCAGCCGGTCGGCCTCCGCCTCGGTGTAGGCGGCGGCGGTCACGTTCGCGGCCGCGGCCAGGTCCGCTGGTGGTGCGAACCGGCGGTTCTCCTGTAGCAGGTTGGACAGCGCCTGCGGCTCGGTGCCAGGGGTCTCCGGGGCCACTGCATGCTCCTTCATATGGCCAGATTGAGTGTTGCTGTCCCACTTCACCAGGCGACCCAGGGCCACCACAAGAGGTCTAGACAGGTCTGTACCAAGAGCCTCTCGCTGACCTGGACCGCTGACAACTGCTATTAAACCGTTGTCATCCTGAAATCTCAGAATTATGGAATGGGGCGTGCGAATTGCTCACTACTCGCCGGTAAGGTCGGGTCCTGTGAGTGACCCATTGGCAGTCATTGCCGGCCTTCCTGGAGTTCCCGAAGCGGTCGAAGAGGCGCGCGAGGCCGTCGACCGGTTGTACCGGCACCGCGTGCTGCGCCGCCGCAGCCCCGAGGTGTCGGCCGAGGCGGCTCTGCGCGGCGCGCGGGCCTCGGCGGCGCTGTCGGGGGACGACGTCCCCCTCGACGTGCTGCGCAGGGGAGAGGTGTCCTCGCCGGTCGTGCAGGGAGCGCTGAGGGCGTCCGCCGAGCTCGGCAGGCTGGGCTCGACCTGGCGGAGCGCCCCCAGGCAGGTGCTGGCGAGGCTGCACACGCTCGCCGCCGTGGGCCTGGCGGCGCAGGAGGACCTGGGCCGCCCGCGCCACGACTCCGGCGACTTCGCGCCCGATCCGCTCGGCCTCGGCCCCGTGCCGGGCGTCGAGGAGACCGCCACCAGGATGGCCGCCCTCGCCGCGCTCGTCGGCGGCCCGTCGAAGGCGCCCGCGCTGGTCCTGGCCGCGATCGTGCACGCGGAGCTGGCCGTCCTGCGCCCCTTCGGGGTGGCCGACGGGGTCGTCGCCCGCGCCGCGGAGCGGCTCACGCTCGTGGAGTACGGCCTCGACCCCAAGTCGCTGGTGCCCGCCGAGGTGGGCCACCTGGAGCTGCCCTACGCCGAAGGGCTCAGGTCCTACCTGTCGGGCACGGCCGAGGGGGTCTCGGTATGGGTACGGCAATGTGCCGCAGCGGTGACATTGGGAGTCAGGGAAACCACGGCCGTCTGTGAGGCCATGCAGCGGGCATAGCGGACGGCGTCCCAACATCTGAGACGCCGTCTGCCGGCGCGTCACACCGGGTTACCAAGCGTGCACCTGAATTCGTCGGAGCGGGTCAAGCCCGTCTCGACGCGCCTCCCGCGGCTGGTCGCGCGTGGGTGCCCGGCTGACGCACCCGGACATGTCGTCCGTGTCACCTTTCTACGTCGAATCGGGGCCGATGTGAACCCCTTCCGCCAAGACCTTTACCCCGGTCCCTTGATCACGCAGAGTGATCTCGCGGTCAGTAGTCGTTCAACTACGGCCCAAAAAAAACTAGCGGAAATTGGAGATTGCTCCTCGACGAAACTCACATCGATCGGGCAGCATACGGGGGTATCTCCCGAAACTGGAGCGACTGTGCACGGGATTGCTTTGCAAGTCTCTTGCCATGCTCTGGTTAAGTGTTGAAAGCTTTCTTCTGAAACGGGACCGGCTCTACCCCCCCGGAGCCGGACCGGTCAGGCGACCCCCGCTCTCCCCCCCGGCGGGGGTCGCCGCTTTTATCCACAGAATCTCATTCGGTTCCGCGCGCCCTCCGCCGCCTCGCCCATGCTGTGCCTCCACCCGTTCCGGAGCCCTGGAGGCCGCCATGACCCGACCCCTCGTCGTGACCGAGGACCGCGAGCTGCTCGACGACCTGGTGCGCGTCGCCGCCGCGGCGGGCGCCCAGCTCGACGTCGCCCACGCCCCGGCGCTCGCCCGGCCGTTCTGGGCGCACGCGCCGATCGTGGTGGTCGGCGACGACCTCGCCGACGCCGTGGCCACGACCGGCCCACCCCGCAGGCCCAGGGTCTTCCTGGCCACGCGGCAGCCCGGCGAGCCCGACAGCTGGCGGCGCTGCGTCGCCGTCGGCGCCCAGGCGGTGGTCGAGCTGCCCGAAGGCGAGCTGCGGCTGGTCGAGGAGTTCGCCGACGCCCTCGAACCCGCGCCCAGGGCCGGCGTCGTCGCGTGCGTCGTCGGCGGCACCGGCGGCTCGGGCGCCAGCCTGCTGGCCGCCTCCCTCGCGCTGACCGCCGCCCGGCGCAGGCTCCGCACGCTGCTGGTCGACGCCGACCCGCTCGGCGGCGGCATCGACGTCCTGCTCGGCCAGGAGGAGGCGCAGGGCGCGCGCTGGGCCGACTTCGTCTCCCGCGAGGGCCGCGTGAGCTCCACGGCGCTGCGGGCCGCGCTGCCCGCCTTCGGCGATCTCACCGTGCTCGCCTTCCACCGGGGCGAGGTCGCCGCCATCCCCGCCGAGGCCATGCGGTCGGTGCTGGAGGCGGGCGGGCGCGGCTTCGACCTCGTGGTCGTCGACCTGCCCCGCCACCTCGACCCGGCCGCCGCCGAGGCGCTGAGCCGGGCCACGGCCACCTTCCTGCTGGTCACGGCCGACGTGCGCGGCGTGCTGGCGGCCGCCCAGGTCCTCGGCGAGGTCAGGCGACACACCCGCGAGATCGGCATGGTGCTGCGGCCCGGGGTCCTGGAGGAGGCGGTCGTGGCCACCTCCCTCGACCTGCCGTGCGCGGGCCACCTCGCCGACCAGCCCCGCCTCGCGACCGCGCTCAACAAGGGCGACCTGAGCCTCCTCGACGGCCGCTCGGTGCTCGGCCACTTCTGCGCCACGCTCCTCACCGGCCTCATGGCCGCATGAGCGGCCACCCCGCGGCCTCTCCGATGCGTCAGCCGCCCGTGGGCTCGTCCACACGTCAGCCGCCCGTGGCCTCTTCCACGCGTCAGCCGCTCGCGGTGTCTCCCATGCGTCGGCCGCCCGGCTCTTCCACGCGTCAGCAGCCCGTGGGCGAGGTCTCCCGCGAACTGGTCGAGGCGGTCAGGGTCCGCCTCGCCCGCGCCGGCGTCGAGCCGAGCGCCGCCCAGGTGGCCGTCGCCCTGCGCGCGGAGAAATCCGTGTACGGCGACGCCGAGATCCTGGCCGTGGCCCGCGCCCTGTGCGCCGACCTCATCGGGGCCGGGCCGCTCGAACCGCTGCTGGCCGCGCCCGACGTCACCGACGTCCTGGTCAACGGGCCGCGCGAGGTCTGGGTCGACGACGGCCGCGGGCTGCGCCGCACCAGCGTCACCTTCCCCGACGACGGCGCGGTCCGCCGCCTCGCCCAGCGCCTGGCCGCCGCCGCCGGCCGCCGGCTCGACGACGCGTCCCCGCACGTCGACGCCCGCCTGGCCGGTGGCGTCCGCCTCCACGCGATCCTGCCGCCGATCGCCGCCGAAGGCACGTGCGTGTCGCTGCGCCTGCCGCCCCGCCGTACCTTCACGCTCACCGATCTGGTCGCCGCGGGCACCGTCGCGCCCGAGGCGGTCCCCGTCCTGTCGGCCGTCGTCGAGGCCAGGCTGGCGTTCCTGGTCACCGGAGGCACGGGCACCGGCAAGACCACGCTCCTCAGCGCCCTGCTCTCCCTCGCCGACCACGGCGAGCGCCTCCTGCTCGTGGAGGACTCCGCCGAACTGCGCCCCCTCCACCCCCACGTGGTCCGCCTCGAGACCCGCCCCGCCAACCTGGAGGGAGCCGGCGGCGTCGGCCTGCGCGACCTCGTACGGCAGGCGCTGCGCATGCGGCCCGACCGGCTCGTCGTCGGTGAGGTGCGCGGCTCGGAGGTGGTGGACCTGCTGGCCGCCCTCAACACCGGTCACGAGGGCGGCTGCGGCACCCTCCACGCCAACACCGCGGCCGACGTACCGCCCCGGCTCGAGGCGCTGGCCTGCGCGGCGGGGCTCAGCCGCGAGGCGGTGCACAGCCAGCTGGCCGCCGCGCTCGACGTGGTGATCCACCTGTCCCGGCGGCGGTCCGACGGGAGGCGCCGGGTGTCGCAGATCTGCCTGATGTCGCGCCGGGCGTCGGGGTTCGTGGAGGCGGAGCCGGCGCTGACGTTCGACGAGGACGGACGCGCGCACGTCGGACCCGCGTACCCGGCCCTCACCACCCGAGCCCCCACCTGACCACCCGCCATCTTGCAGCCGTGGCGCGGAGTGCCCGAAACCATCCGGGATCTGTCAGCGACTCACCCGTTCCGGAGACCTCAGCCCCCGCCCGCCTGTCATCTCACACTCCGGAAGCACCTGTTGCCTGCCGGAGCGAGGCAAACGCTGTCGCCGACTTGCCCGCCGACCGCCTGGGCACAGCCCGCGCAAGCCCTGAACCAGCCACAACCCCCACCCCCGGAAGCACCCCATGACACTCACCGCCGCGCTCTGCGGAGCGCTCGCCCTCTGGCTGTGGACCGGCCCCACCCGGGCCCATCGCCGCCTCAGCCGCCTCCTCGGCGTCCGGCCGCCGAGCCCGTGGCCGTCGTCCCTCTGGGCCAGGGTCCACCGCCCGTCCGCCGCCCGCCGCGCCGAGGCGTGGCGCGTCGCCTCCATCGAGCTCTGCCAGGCCCTCTCCGCCGAGCTGGCCGCGGGCCGTACCGCGGGAGAGGCCCTCACCCGCGCCCTGGCCGCGGTCGACTTTCCCGACCCGCTGAACCCGCTCGCCGCGGCCGCCAGAGACGGAGGGGACGTGGCGGCGGCCTTCCGCGAGGTCGCCCCCGCGCAGGGTGGCGAGGGGCTGCGGCGGTTGGCGGCCTGCTGGGAGGTCAGCGTGTCCGTGGGGGCGGGCCTGTCCGGACTGGTCGACAGGGTCGGCACCTCCTTGCGCGCCGCCCAGGCGCACCGCGGTGAGGTGTCCGCCCAGCTCGCCGGCCCCAGAGCCACCGCCAGGATGCTCGCCGCCCTCCCGGTCCTCGGGCTGCTCATGGGCGCCGCGCTCGGCATGAGCCCGCTGGGCTTCCTGCTCGGCAGCGTCCCCGGCCTCGGTTGCCTGACCGTCGGGGTGGCCCTTGACGCCTGCGGGCTGTGGTGGACGCAGCGGATGGCGTCACGAGCGGAGTCCGCGTGATCGTCGCGACTGTCTGCGCGTTCCTGGCGGCCTGGCTGTGGTTCCCCTCCCGCACGCCCGCCGACCGCCTCCACGCCCTCCGATCCACCGCCTCGCTTCACGGCGGCGACCAGCAGCCCTCACCGGCCGGCTGGTCCCCCCGCCATGCCGCGTCGCTCGACGGCGGGCACCAGCCGGCCGCCTGGTCCCCCCACACCGGCGTTTCCCTCGACACCGGGAAGCAGCACTCGCCAGCCGTCTGGTCTCCCCACGCCGGCGTTTCCCTCGGTATCGGGAAGCCGCACTCGCCGGGCGCCTGGTCTCCCCACGCCGGCGTTTCCCTCGGCATCGGGAAGCCGCACTCGCCGGTCGGACGGTCCGCCCGCCCCGGCGGCCCGCTCGATCTCAGGGAACGGCATGCGCCGACCGGCCGGCCCCCTCTCCACCCTGGCGGTTCGCTCGACGGTGGGAACCGGGGTTCATCGGCCGGTCGGACTCCCCGCCTTGGCGGTTCGATCGAGAGCGCGGAGCGGCGCTCGCAGGCCGAGCGGTCTCTTCGGCCCGGCGACTCGTTCGACGGTGGGGAGCCGGTCGGCTGGTTCCGTCGGCCTGGCGGTTCGCTTGAGGGGCGGTCGCCGGCCGAGCGATCTTCTCGCCGCGGCGGTTCGCTCGACGGCGAGGAGAGGGCTTCACCAGCCGACTGGTTGTTCGGGCGTGCCACCACCCCGGGACGCGGGCCCGACCGTCGTGCCATCCTGTCCGGCTGCGGCGTCGCCGTCATCATGGCGCTGCTGGTCGGAGGCATCCCAGGAGTCATCACCGGCCTGGTGGCCGGCCCGGCGGCCACCGTACTCATCCACAGGAAAGCCGCCCGCGGATCCCACGAAGACCGGGAGCGGATCACGGCCGACCTGCCGTTCGCGACGGACCTGATGGTCGCCTGCCTCCAGGCGGGGCAGCCCGTCAGCGCCGCGACCGAGACCGCCGCCACGGCCGTCGGCGGGCCGCTCGGACAGCGCCTCTCCTGGGTGAGCGGTCAACTCCGCCTCGGCGCCGACCCCGAACCCGCCTGGATGGCACTGGCCCGCGAGCCCTCCATGGGGCCGCTCGCCCGCACCATGTCCCGCGCGGCCCAGAGCGGCGCGCCCGTCGCCGACGTACTCACCCGCCTGGCCGACGACGCCCGTCAAGCCTCCCGCACCGCTTCACTGGCCGCCGCGCGGAAGGTCGGCGTCCAGGCCGTCGCCCCTCTGGGGCTGTGCTTCCTGCCCGCCTTCGTCCTCCTCGGCATCATCCCCGTCGTCGCGGGGCTCGCCAGCGGCGTGCTCCTCCCCTGAGGATCCGTCATCCACAACCCCCCACGCGCGGTCCCCCTTCATCCACAGAACCGCGTTCGGCCCCTCCCACCCCTCCTCCACCCAGCGAACCTTGACCCCAAGCGCCGGACACCGCCCGGCCCCACCCCTGGGAGGCAACGATGCGACACCCCTTCTCCTTCTCCATCGACCCGATCAGCCAGCGCCTGCGCGCCGCCGTCCACAGGCTGTGGACCACCCGTCTCGCCCAGGCCACCCGCCTCGGCCGCGACCGCGGCATGTCGACCGCCGAGTACGCCGTCGGCACCATCGCCGCATGCGGCTTCGCCGCCCTGCTCTTCAAGGTCGTCACCAGCACCGAAGTCCAGGAGATGCTCAGCGCCCTGGTCAACCGCGCACTCAACACCGCCGGCTAGCTCACACCGCCCATCCCGGGCCGCCGCTCCAACCGCCGCCACCTCCGCCTGACACATCAGACCAGCGTTAACCACCTCGGGCAGAACGACTGCCTTGCCCCCTGGCTCCGTCGTGCAGACACCTCCGTCTGACAGACCGGCCATCTCGAGCATCTGACACACCAGCGATCTCGAGGTCTGACACACCAGCCATCTCAGATACCTGACACAACCGCCAACTCGAGCGTCTGACACACCAGGAATCTCAGGCATCTGACACACCAGCCATCTCGGCCATCTGACAGACCAGCTTCGGGGGCGAACGACTGCGATGTCGCCCCCGGGGTTTCAGCTTCCAGCACCTCCACTGAGACGCCAGCTCCTGCATGGGCGCGGCTCCACCGCGGCCACCTCTGCCTGACACATCAACCAGCCCCGTCCGCCTTGGGCCACGGTTCCATCCCCGCCCCGAGCCCGCACACACCACGAGTGGAGCCCGCCTATGCACTCGTTGCCGACCGCCCACCAGCGCACCAGGCGCAACCGACCAACGGAGCGTTCCCGAGGCTCCGTGACGGCGGAGACCGCTGCCGTACTGCCTGCCCTCATGGTCGTCCTGGCCGCGGCTCTATGGGCCGTCACCGTGGTGAACACCCACCTGCGCTGCGTCGACGCCGCGCGTGCAGGCGCCCGAGCCGCCGCCCGCGGCGAACCCCTCGCCCAGGTGCGCGAACGAACCAAGGCCCTCGCTCCCCGGGGCGCCCAGGTCGACATCGCCAGAGGACCCGAGACCACCCGCGTCGACATCACCGCCCGCGCCCACCCTCCATGGGCCTCGGCTCTGCCGGCCGTAGAGGTAACGGCCTCAGCCATCTCAGACATGGAGCCCGGCGCCGCCCAACCCTGACCACCTCTCATGACCGACTCCGGCGCCACGCAGCCTGGATGACCCCTCGCGACGAACCTTCACCCATGCAGTCCTGACCACACGTGCGGAATCCGGCGCCACGCACCCCTGATCACATCTCATAGCGGACTCCGCGCGATGCGACCCTGCACACGTCTCATGGCGGAACTCCGACGCACCCAGCCCTGCCGGCGCCGACCTTGACCGACCATGCCCGATGACCTAACCCGGGCACCACCTGGCCATGACGGTGTCCCGTGACGAAAGCCGGCGCCACGCGCCCCTGGCCACCCCTCAAGACGAGAACCAGCTCCCACCCAGTTCTGACGACGCCCCATGACGGAACAAAGGCGGCACTCGGCCTCGACGACGCGCCACGGCTGCCTCCAGCCGTGAGCCACACCGCACCCCCACCACTTCAGGAGCCACCATGACCGGACCACGACGCGCGGCGTCGCCTCCTGCTCTCGAACAGCCGACACCCAGTCGCACACGGCGATCCAGCGCCTCACGAGAGAGAGGATCAGCCACGCTGTGGTGTGTGGCCCTGTCGGCTCTGCTGTTCACGGTCGCGATGACCTTTGTCCTGGTGGGGACAGTGCGAGTCGCCCATCACCGCGCCCAGAGCGCCGCGGACCTGAGCGCTCTCGCGGCCGCCAGATGGGCGTTCGCCTCACCCGAGAAGGCTTGTGAACGCGCGTCCCGGCTGGCGGCGCAGAACGGCGCCGGGCTCGTCCGCTGCGCACTCACCGAGACCACGGCCGACGTGACGGTCTCGGTCGAACTCTCCCTCCCGGGAGTCGGCGAACGCACCGTTCACGCTCGTGCCCGCGCCGGCCCGGCATCCACCACGCTCGACCCCGCACATCCCCGGTAGCCCCCACGCTCCAACCCGTAATCCTTCAGCTGCAGCCACGCTCGATCCCGTAAGTCTTCAGCCACAGTGACGCTCGATCTCGTAAGTTCCTCAGCCACAGTGACGCTCGATCCGTAAGTTCCTCAGCCAAAGCCAGGCTCGATCCCGTAATCGCCTGCCCATGGCCACCATGCCGGCCGCCGTAGCGCCAGGATCCTGACCCTCCACGGTCCGGGAAGCAGGCTCGCACTCGCCTAGTGGCTCCAGAACCGGGCTGGCTGCCGAGAGGCCCGGCCTGTCCGCCCGCACGGCCTCGGGACATGCGGGCACAGCGCCACAGCGCCTTTCTGGATACGCCATCGGGCGCTCCCGGACACGGGGGCAATCGCCTGCGCGTGTCGCCGGGGGATTGCGGCCGGACAGTGCTGCGGATACGTGGGGAGCACGCCCTCGATCCGGCCACGAGGCGTGTCCGGAGATCAGCGGAAGAACAAGAACACCGCCGCATCACGAGCCAGGAGGAAACCGACGATGGCGAGGCTCCAGCTGACCGCCGAGGCCGCGTGCTTGGCCATCCAGGCGCGCAGCCGTTCCAGCTTGGGCTCCAGCCACCCCTTCGCGACGCTGCGGACCGCGATGAGCACCAGCGGCGGCATGATCATAATGAGGACGTACACCGCGAGCAGCGGCACCCACTGCGCCACCGGCAGCTTCGACGTCGTCATGATCCCGATGGCCGCGAGATACGGCACCATGGTCGCCACCTCGAGCAGCCCTGCGGTCAGCCCGAGCATCACCATCACGCGCGGCCCGCCGATGCGCGGCTCGAAGCGGTGCTCTGGCTTGCCGAGCTTCCGCCGCCGCTTGGGGTCGAACCGGTAGCTCAGCGCGAACAGTCCCACTCCGAGGGCGAGCTGGATCATGTAGGCGGTACGGCTGCGCAGCACATCCCCGAAGGACTCCAGCAGCGTCGACAGGCCCAACATGAGGCCGACGCCAACGAGGAAGTAGAAGATCGCCACAGTGGCGAGATAGATCATCAGCCGGGGAACCTGCGACCGCTGCGAAGACAGGAGCAGAAACACGGGGATGCCGAGGGTGCCGAAGCTCGTGCTGTCGACGATCGCCAGGGCGGCGAGGGTCAGCAAGAGGGCGACTGTCATGGCTCGATCATTTCGGCTTGGACGTGGGACTGCCTCCTTCCGCGGGCCCAACGCGGCGTACAACTTTGTGCCCATCCAAGGCAGCACAAGAGAAGCGGTTCGAAGCCGGGTGGGCCGGCGGGTCCACGTACGCGCCGGGCGCATGGCGGGGTGGGCCGATGGGTCCACGCACGCGCCGGGCACAAGGCGGGGTGGGCCGGTGGGTCCGCGTCGCAAGACACGAGGTCGGGTAGGCCGGGGGTTTCGCGTCACGTCAGTGCAGTCCCTCCCCGCCACGTTCGGGTCGTCGCGTAGTCCCGTGGTGGCGGCCCGAAAGGCACGGGAACGCCACGAGAAGTGGACGCGAGCGCCGCAAGACGTGCGCTCGGGCAAGGAGGGCTGCACCGAAATGCAAGGGGCCGAACGCGAGTCGCCGGAAGGGGGTGCAACGGGAGCGCCGGGAGACGTGCGCTGGAGGGGCGAGGAGGGCCGTGTCCGAGTGCAAGGTGGCGAACGCTAGTCGCCTGAAGGGGTGCACAGGACGACGGGAGGGGTGCACAGGACGACGGGAGGGGTGGACCGGAGCGAAGAGAGGGGCCAACGGGAGCACTGGGAGACGTCCGCGAGGAGGGTTGCGCCGAAGCGTAAGGGGTGAACCGCGAGGCGCCGGGAGTGGCGGGCGAGCGGGAGCACTGGGAGACCTCCGCGAGGAGGGCTGCATTGGAGGCGTAAGGGGGCGAACCGCGAGGCGCCGGGAGGGGTCAACGGGAGGGCCAGGAGACGTCCGCTGGAGGGTGAGGAGGGTTGCTCAGCATGCTGTGGAGGGGTGCTCGTGTCCTGTGGAGGGGCGACATGAATGCGCCCCCGGACGACCAGCAAGCCTCCACACCTCGACTCCTCCCCGAGGCCGGCTGGTCCCCTGGCGCTCACTGGTATTCAGAGGTGTTCTCGCTGGAGTGCGTGAAGCCGGTCTCCCATGAGGTGCCTCACCAGCCACCCTTGAAGAAGTCCAGGAGTGCCGGAGCCGGATCCGCTGAGGTGGTCGTGTTCGCCACAGCGACGACGATCATGGGCAGCGACAACAACGCCGAGAGAACACCGAACGACCCCAACACGCGCCTCGTTCGCCTGTCGGACGACCCTGTTCTCGTAATCCACGACACCACGCTCATGCCGATGAGGACGATCGCCACGATCGCAGCAATCACGACCATCGCCACGTGATACAGACCGAAGTCGCTGATCATCACCTCGAGGGTGGGCGGGGTTTGGCCACCCGCGCTCAGGGAGTCGGCCAGTCGCTGCTTGACCTGGTCGAGCGTGTCGGCGAGCTCTCCGTCGGCTTTGCCGACCAGCAGCATCGGCAACAGCGAGGCGAAGGGCGCTACTGCACCCTGGACGTTGGCCATGACCATCACCAGCGAGAACAGCGCCAGCATCGCGACGACAGAGCCGGCCGACGCGAGGGCGGCCCTCCTGCCCGCCCCGAGACCGCCGGCCCTCAGGAACGCCTTCCAGAGACGAACACCCAGTACGACCAGCACGATCAGCAAGATCGCAGCGATCGCGGCCTTGGCCACGTGGTAACGGAACCAGTAATCGACAACGCTCTGCAGGCCCGGGGAGAAACCCCGGTCGCCGGAACCCCAATAGTCGACGAACGCCTCACGGAGGGCTTCGATGAGACTGCGCTGATCGGCGAAGCCGCCGCCCGCCCCGCTCGCCGCCAGCGTGCGCGGGGCGATGACGAAGGCGGCGGCGAGGGCCATGGCGAGGGCGACGAGCGTGGCGAGTGCGCGACCGGAGAGACCTGTGGATCGCGACGGGGCTGTGGGACTGCGCAAGGGGATTCCTTCGGTTCGATCGAGTGTGTGGACGGCGCGCCGACCTGGAGGATCGCCGGTTGAGGGGGGTGGTGCGGCAGGGTCCCGTGGCCGGGATGTTCGAAGCGCGGTGCTGCCGCAGCGCCGCTGGACCGGCTCAGTCACGTGACCCGCTCCAGGCTCGAGGACCTGATCGCCAGAAGGGCGAGGGGGTCGGCGGCGAGGGCGCGGTGGTCCGGCCGTACCAGGAGGGCCGACGCCATGAGGCGGTTACGGCGTCGGCGGTGAGCAGGTCGTGTTCGAGGTCGTTCGTGCGCGCTGATGGGTTGCTGTTGTCACTCCGATCACCATTCCGCACCGGCGGTCGCCTGGTCATGGGGGTTCGCCGGACACTTGAAGGTGTGGCCTGCCCCCATCTCTCGAACAGGGCGGGCGGAGGGTTGTCGCCACCGGCGACCGTGCGCTGAGTTCCGGCGACCCCAGAGCGCTCCACACCGCCTGGCCGCGGCGGTGCGGGAACAGGCCTCCTCGGTGCGCTCGCGATCAGGGCCGAGCTCTCCTCCGAAATGATCAGAGAGGCTCCGGATTAGGCTTGGCCCATGACCGGGTCGTTCCCCTCCGCGATCTGGCGTCGGTGGCGGTCGGGCGTCAGGTTGGTCTTCCGTGTGGTGCGTCGCACGATCGTGGAGTCGCTGTACCTGCTCACCGCGCCGGTGACCGCCGTGACCGGCCTGCTGCTGGTGCTCGCCGGTCTGTGTGTCGGCGCGGTCGGTTCGCTGTTGCCGGGCGGGTCGCCGGTCGTGGCCGGCGGGCTGGCGCCGGTGCGGTGGTTCGCCGACGTGGAACGGTGGCGGATCGCCAAGGTGCGTTCCCTGGCCGCCGGGGTGGAGGGTGCGCGCCGGCCGCGACCCGGCGCTGCGGCGGGGCTGTGGCTGGGCGTGGAGGGTGCGGGCCGTGGGCGGCGTTCGGACGCGGCGGGGTTGTGGTCCGGGAAGGTGGAGGGTGCGGGCCGTGGGCCGGGTCCGGACGCGGCGGGGCTGTGGTCCGGGAAAGTGGGGGGTGCGGGCCGTGGGCGGCGTCCGGACGCGGCGGGGCTGTGGCTCGGCGTGGCGCACGCGGTGGTGGTGCTCCCTGTCGCCCTGGTCACCTCGGTGGTGACGGTGCTGTGGTGGTTCGTCGGCCTCGGTGCCGGCACGTCCGCCCTGCGCAGTCCCTATTCCTCCGTTGAGCTGATGCGGCCCATGACCCTGACCGTGGGCAGCGCCCAGTCCCACATCGCCTTGAGCCTGGGGCTGACGTCGCCGACCGAGCGGCTCGCCTTCGGGACCGCGGTCGGCCTGCTGCTGCTGTTCACCCTGCCGCTGGTCACCCGGGCGTGCGTCGCCGCCCACGCCGGACTGGGGCAGACGCTGCTGACTGACGCGTCCGCGTTGCACCGCAGGATCAGCGGACTGGAGCAGGAGCGGGACACCGCCCGCGCGCAGACCGTCGCCGCGGTGACGGCCGAGGCGACCGCGCTGCGTCGGCTCGAACGCGACATCCACGACGGTCCCCAGCAGCGGCTGGTCCGCCTGGCGATGGAACTGGGCCGCGCTCAGCACCACTTCGACAGCAGGCCGGAGGCCGTCCGCGCGGCGCTCGCCGACGCGATCGTCCAGACCGAGGAGGCGCTGGACGAGCTACGGGCCCTGTCGCGTGGCATCGCCCCGCCGATCCTCGCCGATCGCGGCCTGCCCGCGGCGCTCACCGCCCTGGCCGCGCGTTCGACCGTCCCCGTCGAGCTCGATGCCGATCCCCTGAACCGCCGGCTGGAGGCCGCCGTCGAGACGGCCGCGTACTTCGTGATCGCCGAGGCCCTGACCAACGTGGCCAAGCACAGCCACGCCGACCGGGGTGCGATCGGGTTGCGCCACAGTGAGGGAACCTTGCGGGTCTGGGTGACGGACAACGGCGTGGGCGGCGCCGCGCTGGCCAAGGGACACGGGCTGCGCGGGCTGGAGGACCGGCTGCACGCGGTAGGCGGCCGGCTGCGGGTAACGAGTCCCTACGGCGGGCCGACGACGATCATCGGGGAGCTGCCGTGCTGCTGAACCCGCACGAAGCGGCGCCCGAACCATCATCGGACCGCCCGGCCCGCCGTCCGCTGCGGATCGTCCTGGCCGACGACGCGGTACTGCTGCGCGAGGGCCTGGTCCGGTTGCTCGCCGAGGACGGTCACCAGGTGGTGGCCGCGGTCGGTGACGGCCCGGCCATGGTCGAGGCGGTGCTCAGACACCGCCCGGACGTGTCGATCGTCGATGTGCGGATGCCGCCGACCTACACGGACGAGGGCTTGCGGGCGGCGATCACGGCCCGCTCGCAGGTGCCGGGCGCGCCCATGCTGGTGCTCAGCCAGTATGTGGAGGCGTCCTACGCCGGCGAACTGCTCGCGGACGGTTCCGGTGCGGTCGGGTACCTGCTGAAGAACCGGGTCGCCAGGGTCGGGGAGTTCCTGGATGCGCTGGATCGGGTCGCCGGGGGTGCGACGGTGCTCGACCCGCAGGTCGTCGCGCAGTTGCTGGCCGGGCAGCGCCGGGACAACGCCCTGGGGACGCTGACCGCACGTGAACGGCAGCTCCTGGCGCTGATGGCTGAGGGGCATTCCAACACGGCCATCGCCGAGCGGCTGGTGGTCTCCGCCAGCACGGTGGAGAAGCACATCGGCAATGTCTTCACCAAGCTCGGCCTGCCGCCTGACGACGCCCAGCACCGTCGGGTGCTCGCCGTCCTCGCCTACCTCAGAGCCTGACGGCCCCACCCAGAGCCTGACGGCCCCACCCAGAGCCTGACGGCCGCACCCAGAGCCTGACGGCCCCACCCAGGGTCTGTCTGACCCCGGGCCTGTCTGACCCCGGGCCTGTCTGACCCCGGGCCTGTCTGACCCCGGGCCTGTCTGACCCCGGGCCTGTCTGACCCCGGGCCTGTCTGACCCCGGGC
>NZ_JBSGJX010000004.1:0-277478 GCF_053605785.1 Nonomuraea sp. NPDC003754 | reverse complement strand
CCTGCCTGACCCCGGGCCTGCCTGATCCGGGGCCTGCCTGATCCCGGCCTGACAATCGCATCCCACCTCAATGGGCTCGCGCGGCCGCCGCTCCGGTCGCCGCGCCGCCAGGAACCGGCGCCACGAGGCGCCACGAGGCGCCACGAGGCGTCGCGCGGCACGCTCAAGCCCTTGTCTCTGGGACGGCGCGCGCATCCGTGGGCGGTGGCCGACCGGGTGCCGTGGGAGGGGGAAGCGGCGGGTGAGCCGCTTGCCGTACGGCGTGGTTGGTGGCGATGAGGCGGTCAGTGGATGCGCCAAAACAGATCATTAATGGGGACTTGTCGGGGCAATGTGCTTTTCGCCGATGGGGCCGATCCTGCCGTCATCGACTTTTCTCCGTATGGGCGGCCGACCGGGTACGGCGAGGCGATCGGCGGCGGCCGACGGGTTGTCGTGGCGCGACCGCGAAGATCGACATGCCGGCAAGGGCGACGTCGGGCGGGTTGTGCCGGAAATCGGCGCGGGAGGTGCTCGAGCAGGGGATTTGGAGGTTAAGGCCGGCTCGGGGGAAGCGAAGGGGCGGAAGGGGCCAGAGAGGCAATGTCGCAATCGAATCACGACTTCTTGGACGGCGTGTCCAAGAGAGCGAATTCTCACATAAGGTCGCGCTTACTTCGGTCCATGCCGTCTGGTGTTGAGGTCTGTAATCCTCCGGACCTTTGTCGCTAGGCTGCACGACACCGTCGAGGCTGACGGGTGCGGATTCGAGGAACTGGCACTTCCGGTCGCCGTTTGGTCGCTCGTCGGGGGCGAGGGGTCGGGCGGTGCGAGGCTCTCGATGAAGGGGAAGCGTCGTGACGGCAGTTCGCAGGCTGATGGCCGCAGGCGTGGTGATGCCGGTCGTGATCGGTGCCGCGGTGTTCGGCGTGGCGACGCCGGCGCAGGCCCGTGCGGATATCGACATGCCGTCGCGGGTGACGACCAGCGCGCCGGTCACCATCCAGGGCACCGTCGACCTGGCCTTCGACGCCGTCCTCTACGTCGACGGCACCGAGGTCGCCAAGGGCAACCAGCGGGTGACCTACACCTGGAACCCCGCCGAGCACGCCAACGGGAGCTACCAGATCAGGCTGGTCCAGAAGGGTAAGCTGCTCGGCTCCAAGTGGGACGAGAACACCGCCACGCTGCGGCAGGCGATCCCCGCCGATCCTCCGTCGGGGGTGGCCGCCACGATGTCGGGTGACGACAAGATCGTGGTGACGTGGAGCAAGGGATCCGAGGCTGACCTCCAGTCCTACGAGATCTTCACCAGCCAGTCGGGTTCGGTGGGCAAGGTGTCGGCCGACAGTGCGTGCTCGGGCGGCGCGTGCAAGGCGACGCTGGCCGTACCGGGCAAGGCGGCCGGGCAGCAGGTCGGCTTCATGGTCAAGGCCTACAGGAGCGACGGCGAGGGCGGGATGCTCGGCTCGGGCAACTCGAACACGGCCTACGTCACGGTTCCCGCGCCCCCGCCGCCGGCCCAGCCGAAGGCGGCGCAGACCAAGCAGGCCCAGCCGCAGACCAGCGGCAACCAGCAGGCCAAGAACACGCGCAAGACCGAACAGTCGCTCCCGTCCATCCCGTCGAAGAAGCGCGTGACGCCGACGGCCAAACCGCGGCAGAACGTGCCGAAGACGGTGAGCAGGATGCCCGCACTGCCCGCCACCGAGACCGACACCAAGGGCGAGTACAAGCTGCCCGCCGCCAAGCCCGAGACCAAGAAGAAGTCCGACGACGAGCCGCTGGTGCCGGCCGACGACGAGGCCGCGACCGCGAAGGACACCGCGGCGCAGGCCGTCGACACCACCGTCAAGGCGCAGTCGTCGGAGTCGCCGATCGGCAACATCGGACAGTACGGCATCTATGTGGCCGGTGGGCTGCTCCTCCTGCTGCTCGCGGCACACGGCGGCGCGTGGGCGCGCAGGCGGGCGCTCGCTTCCGCGGGCGGCGGGCCCGTCGCGGCGCCGGCCCCCGCACCGGCCGACGGCCCCCAGCCCGGCGACAGCATCCCGCCGACTGCCGCCGCGCCGCGCCGTCCCGCCGTCGTGCTCGCGGTGGCCAAGACCCGCAAGCCGCAGCCGCACGTCCCCGAGCAGCCGGGGCCGGACAGCGCGGGGCCGCGGCTGCCGATGTACATGAGCGCGGAGGAGGCCAAGGTCGCCGATCCTCCGGTGCGGCCGGAGCCGATCCGGCTCGCCCTGCCCAGCTCGGCGGTGACGACGGTGACGCCCGGATCCGACATCCCCCCGGTACGGCCCGCCGCGGCCCGGATCGAGGACCGCTGGGACGACTACCTCCCCCCGGCGCCGCGTTCCATGGAGGACAGCGGGTTCTGGGAGCGTCCGCAGCCGGGCGCGGGCGACTTCTGGGCGGCGGACGACGACGAGGCCGCCTACATCGGACGCCGCCACCTGGGCGGCGACAGCTGATCCACCGGGGTACGGCCCGCGTCTCGGGTTGTGGCGCAAGCCGTGTCGCGCCGGGCGGGTCAGCCGGGCAGGTCAGCGTCGCACCGGACGGGTAAGTGTCGCGTCGGGCGGGTCTGTGTTGCGTCGGGCGGGTAAGTGTCGCGCCAGGCAGGTCTGTGTGTGCCAGGCCGGTCTGTGTCGCGCCGGACGGGATCGACGCCGCCGGCACGGCGGAGCGGTCGCGCGGCGGTCGGAGACGAGGGGGCCGCTCCTCCTTCGAGAGGGAGAGGAGCCGCCCAGGGAGGGGCCGGCCACGAGCCGAGCCCTGACGTCTGCGCTGCCCTTCTTGCGTTCTGCGGTGACCAGCGCGCCGGTCCCCGAGGTGAGCGGGCGGTGTCGAGCGGTTCCTGGCGTCTCCCGTGGCGAACGGGCCTGTCAAGGGAGTGTTCTCTTGGCGAGCGGGCCCGTCAGAAGTATCCGGTCAGGCGTGGGTGTCGGTGGTGAGGAGGGTGTCGAGGAGGCGGATGGCGCCGGCCTTGTCGAGAGGCTCGTTGCCGTTGCCGCACTTGGGTGACTGGATGCACGACGGGCAGCCCCGCTCGCACTCACACGACGCGATCGCCTCGCGCGTCGCGGTGAGCCAGTCGACGGCGCGGGAGTAGCCGCGTTCGGCGAACCCGGCGCCGCCCTCGTGCCCGTCGTACACGAACACCGTCAGCATGCCCGTGTCGGCGTGGAGCTCGGTGGAGACGCCGCCGATGTCCCAGCGGTCGCAGGTGGCGAAGAGGGGGAGCAGTCCGATCGAGGCGTGTTCGGCCGCGTGGGCCGCGCCGCCGAGGTCGATGCCCGCCTCGGCCAGTGGGGCGACCTGGGAGGCGGGAAGCGTCCACCAGACGGCGCGGGTGCGCAGCGTGCGCGGCGGCAGGTCGAGCGGTTCGTCGCCGAGCATCTCGCCGGTCTGGAGCCGCCGTTTGAGGTAGGAGACGACCTGCCGGGTGACCTCGACCTCGCCGAAGTTCAGGCATGCCGTACCGAGGTCATGGGAGCGGAGGGTGGACAGGACGGAGATGTCCGTGACGTCGCGGGCGAACGTGCTGTACTCGGGCTCGGCGGACGACACCAGGGCGACGCCCGCCTCCAGGTCGAGTTGTTCGACGAGGAAGGTCTCGCCCTGGTGCAGGTAGACGGCGCCGGTGTGGACGGTGGTGTGCGCGGAGGGCTCGTCGACGGTGCCGAGCAGGCGACCCGTGGACGACTCGACGACCTGGACGGGCGCGCCGCCCGAGCCGCGGATGTCGGCCAGGTCGGTGGCGCGTTCGCGGCGGGTCCAGAAATATCCGGCGGGGCGCCGGCGGAGCAGGCCCTGCTCGACGAGGTCCGCCGCCAGCCGTTCGGCGGTCGGGCCGAAGAGCGGCAGGTCCTCGTCGGTGAGCGGGATCTCGGCGGCGGCGGCGCACAGGTGCGGGCCGAGCACGTAGGGGTTGTCGGGGTCGAGCACGATCGCCTCCACCGGGCGGCCGAACAGCGCCTCGGGGTGGTGGACGAGGTAGGTGTCGAGCGGGTCGTCGCGGGCGATGAGGACGGCGAGCGCGTCCTGGCCGGCGCGTCCTGCCCGGCCCGCCTGCTGCCAGAGGGAGGCCCTGGTGCCCGGCCAGCCCGCGATGAGGACGGCGTCGAGGCCGGAGACGTCGACGCCGAGCTCGAGGGCGTTGGTGGTGGCCAGGCCGAGGAGTTCGCCGCTGCGCAGGGCCTTCTCGATGATCCTGCGGTCCTCGGACAGGTAGCCGGCCCGGTAGGCGGCGACCCGGTCAGGGAGGTCGGCGAGCGCCCGCTGCGGGGCCGCCGGATCCGCTTCATCCGGGGCTGCGGGGTCTCGAAGGTCGCCGTCACCCGGATGCGGGGCTGTGGGGTGCTGTGGGTCGAGATCGTCCGGACGCGGGGGTGCGGGGTGCCGGCGGCTGGGGGCGTGTGCGGGCTCGGGCGTCAGGCGCTGCGGGTGGGAGTCGCCTGAGGGCGTTGGGTGTTGCGGGTGGAGGTCGCCTGAGGGTGCCGGGTGTTGCGGGCGGAGGTCGCCTGCGGGCGTCGGTTGGGGGACGGCATGCGTCGTCGAGCGCGGGCCGGCGGCGCGGGGTGGGGCGCCGGCGGGATCGGCGCCGGTCGCGGCGGCGGACGGCGTGGGGCCGGTCAAAGGGGTGGGGTCGGTCGGGGAGGCGGGGCCGGTCAGAGAGGTGGGGTCGATCGGAGAGGTGGGGTCGATCGGAGGGATGGGGCTGGTCGAAGGGGCGGGGCCGATCGGAAAGGTGAGGTCGGTCGGTGCGGCGGGGCTGATCGGAGAGGTGGGGTCGATCAGGGAGGGGGAGTCGATCGGCGAGGCGGAGGTGGGGAAGGTGTGCGGGAAGTGGCGGGGGGTGCTGAAGGCGACGTCGGACAGGCGGGCCCGAGCCGTCAACGCCACCGTCTCCGCGCCGCGCCGTGACCTGACGAAGGCGAGCGTGCGTACCTCGGCCAGTACCAGGTCGGCGAGCAGGTCGGCCGTCTCGGCGCCGGCCGTACGCCGTACCGGCGCGCCTCCCTCGCCCCGCAGTTCGGTCAGGGGCGGCTCCCACAGCGCGAAGGTGGTCG
Organism: Nonomuraea sp. NPDC003754; assembly: GCF_053605785.1. Lineage (NCBI taxonomy): Bacteria > Bacillati > Actinomycetota > Actinomycetes > Streptosporangiales > Streptosporangiaceae > Nonomuraea > Nonomuraea sp. NPDC003754. Next base: position 272,427 of record NZ_JBSGJX010000004.1, on the reverse strand, counting down.
CACCCTTGGGCGAGGCGTCGGAGGTCACCTCGTCCATCTCAAGCCCCGTCAGCCGCGTCCCGAACGCCGCGGGCTCGCTGGCCGTCGCGGAGGCCAGCATGAAGACCGGCGTCGCGCCGTACCTGGAACACACCCTGCGCAGCCGGCGCAGGATCTGCGCCACGTGGGAGCCGAAGACCCCGCGGTAGCCGTGGCATTCGTCCACCACGACCATCCGCAGCCGCCGGAAGAACGATGACCAGCGCGCGTGCTGGGGGAGCAGGGCGCGGTGCAGCATGTCGGGATTAGTCAGGACATAGTTGGCGTATTGCCGCACCCATGCGCGCTCCTCGAACGGCGTGTCGCCGTCGAAGGTCGCCGCCCGCAGCTGGGCGATCCGCAGCTCCCTGAGGCTGCGCAGCTGGTCGGCGGCGAGAGCCTTGGTCGGGGTGAGGTAGAGGATCGTGCCGCCTTCGAGGGCGGCCGTGACCGCCGGAGCGAGGTAGGCGAGCGACTTGCCCGACGCCGTGCCTGTGGAGATGATCACGTTTCGGCCACGCCTCGCCAGGTCGGCCGCCTCGTGTTGGTGCGTCCAGAGCCCGGAGATCCCCTGGTTCGCCAAGCGCGTAATCAGAAGGTCATGGACCCACTCCGGCCAGCGAACATTACCGGCTTGACGTGCGGGAACGTGCTCCACATGGGTGACTCGCTCATGGCGTGCGGGAACGCCGAGCAGGTGGTGGAGGAGTGGACCGACTCGGTGTGGGGAGGAAGCGGAGGAACTCACTGGTTTCCAGTCTGACATCCATGGGCAAAGTGGCCGGGAATCGTGATTTCGTATAGACACAAGCAGCGACCGTGGTTGAATGCCGCGCGTCGGGGTCGGGCAGTTCCACACTGCCAGGCCCGCAAGGGTACTTTCGCAGGCGAGGCGCTGGAGGATCTGTGGATCTGAAGTTGGATCACCACCAGGACGACCGACTCACCATCGTTGAGGTCGAGGGTGAGATCGATGTCTACACCGCGCCCAGGCTGCGTGAGCTCCTGATCGACCTGGTGAACAAGGGGAGCTACCACCTTCTCGTGAACATGGAGAAGGTCGACTTCCTCGACTCGACCGGTCTGGGCGTCCTGGTCGGCGGGCTCAAGCGGGTGCGGGCGCACGACGGCTCCCTCGAGCTGGTGTGCACGCAGGAGCGCATCCTGAAGATCTTCAGGATCACCGGGCTGACGAAGGTCTTCGGCATCTACGCTTCGGTCGACGAGGCCAAGGAAGCTCACGGCCGAGACAAGTAGTCATGGCAACCGTCGAGCTGACGTTCAGCGCTCTTCCCGCGCACGTGCGGACCGCGCGGCTGGTCGCCACGGCGATCGCGCGTCGGACCGGCGTGGAGGAGTCGCTCCTTGACGAGGTCAGGCTCGCCGTCGGTGAGGCTTGTTCCCGGGCCGTGGAGGCGCATCGCGCCCACTGCCCGGGGGAGCCGATCCGCATCGAGCTCAAGGACGACTCCGGGCGCTTCGAGGTCACGGTCAGCGACCAGGCTCCGAGCGACGAGATCAAGCAGGAGCAGCCTGTCGATCTCGGGTCGCTGTCCGATTCCTTCATGTCGGGCTTCGGCATCGCGGTGATCGCGGGCCTGGCCGACGACGTGGAGGTGTTCCCGAGCCCCAAGGGCATGCGCATCCGGATGAGCTGGCCCGCACCCACCAACGCGCGCATGGTCTGACCCCGCGCCGGCCCCCGGAGAGCGGAACGGCAGCAGGCGTTCCTCGAAGCGTCGCGTCTCTCTCGCGTGAGGGCGGGATCCCCGGGGCGTCGCCCTGAGTCAGGACCCGCCCCGCCGGGCGCCTTCTTCCCGTGGTTGAAGGCGCCTGCCGGGACGCCAGGCGCGGCGGAGGGGCTGCGTCAAGGGTCTCTCCTCCCGTGTGCCCGGAGGCTCGTCTCCAGGACTCCCCATGGCCGGGCAGGGGCCGCAGGAACGCCCCCAGGTGCCGATGACGGCGAGCCGTTTCCATAGGTGCCAGGGCGCGCGTGGGACGCGCCGCCCACAGGCGGCGGTCAGGGCGCACGGCAGGCGGGCGCAGACGACCCTCCCGTACGGCAAGCCGCCCCAGCCCCACCCGGGCCGCGGGGCGGGCGTCCCTCCAGGGAGACGCCGCTCCAGCGCGCGGGGCCGGGCGCCGTGACGCGGTCAGGCCCGGCAGGTCACGCCGATTTCCGCCCCGCACCGGTACGGCCAGTTACCACAGCAGGTAACCCCTATTCCGGTCCAGCTATAAATAGCTCCTGTGACGCCCGTAACCCACCGGAAAATCTTCACTGTCAATACCAAACCGCCTCACTGTCAGGGACTCAGTGGAGGCACCGAAATTTGACGACCCCGAGAGCCTTCATATCCGCGGAACCCGTGCGTAGACTCCCGGCACCGGCCAAGGTGATCCGGCGCATCAGCGGGACTCAACCGGAAGCGGCAGCCCATAACCCGGACGCCGCTGACAGGCCCGCCGCATATCACAGCGCCGTCCGGGCAGGACGTACCCGTCTTGCCGAGGAGAACGGATGTCTAGGCTCTATCTGGCCGCCGAGCCAGCCTCAGCGCTGTCCCTGAGCGGAAACAATCTCACCATCGTCGTCGTGGTCGCAGCCGTGGCCCTGGTCGCGCTCGCCGTAGCCGGCGGCCTGGTACGCGAGGTCCTGGCCGCCGACCAGGGCACCGAGCGCATGCAGAACATCGCGCGTGCCGTGCAGGAGGGCGCGGCGGCTTATCTGACCCGCCAGTTCAGAACGCTCGCGATCTTCGTGGTCCTGATCCCGATCCTGTTGTGGTTCCTGCCAGGGACGACGGACGTGAAGATCGGGCGTTCCATCTTCTTCGTGGTCGGCGCCGGGTTCTCGGCGCTGACCGGTTTCATGGGCATGTGGCTTGCCGTACGCGGAAACGTGCGGGTGGCGGCCGCGGCCCGGACGTCGGGCGAGAAGAAGGCGATGCGCATCGCCTTCCGCACCGGCGGTGTGGCGGGCATGTTCACCGTCGGTCTCGGCCTGCTGGGCGCGGCGGTCGTCGTGCTGATCTACCAGGGCGACGCGCCGGGCGTGCTGGAGGGCTTCGGCTTCGGCGCGGCGCTGCTGGCGATGTTCATGCGTGTCGGCGGCGGCATCTTCACCAAGGCCGCCGACGTCGGCGCCGACCTGGTCGGCAAGGTCGAGCAGGGCATCCCCGAGGACGACCCGCGCAACGCGGCGACGATCGCCGACAACGTGGGCGACAACGTCGGCGACTGCGCGGGCATGGCGGCCGACCTGTTCGAGTCCTACGCGGTCATGCTGGTGGCCAGCCTCATCCTGGGCAAGGTGGCCTTCGGTGAGCAGGGTCTGATCTTCCCGCTCATCGTGCCGATGATCGGGGTCGTCACCGCCATCATCGGCATCTTCGTCACCCGCCTGCGCGACAAGGACCGCAACGGCATGGCGGCCATCAACCGCAGCTTCTTCATCTCCGCCGCGATCTCGGCGGTACTGGTCTCGGCCGCGGCGTACTGGTACCTGCCGGCCAGCTTCGGCGAGCTGTCGGGCGCGACGGTGCAGTCCACCGCCGACCCGCGCGTCATCGCGATCGGCGCCGTGCTGATCGGTCTCGTGCTGGCCAGCGCCATCCAGATCCTCACCGGCTACTTCACCGAGACCAACCGGCGCCCGGTGAAGGAGATCGGCGAAAGCTCGCTCACCGGCCCCGCCACCGTCATCCTGTCGGGCATCAGCGTCGGCCTCGAGTCGGCGGTCTACTCGGCGCTCATCATCGGCGGCGCCGTCTACGGCGCGTTCCTGCTGGGCTTCGGCAACGTGACGATCGCGCTGTTCGCGGTCGCGCTGGCCGGCACCGGCCTGCTGACCACGGTCGGCGTCATCGTGTCCATGGACACCTTCGGCCCCGTCTCCGACAACGCGCAGGGCATCGCCGAGATGTCCGGCGACGTCGACGGCGACGGCGCGCGCGTCCTGACCAGCCTCGACGCGGTCGGCAACACCACCAAGGCCATCACCAAGGGCATCGCGATCGCCACGGCCGTGCTGGCGGCGACCGCGCTGTTCGGCGCGTTCCGCACCTCGGTGGAGGCGGAGCTGGCCGCCGCCACCGACTCGGTGAAGAGCGCGCTCGGCGCGTTCCAGACCTTCAACCTCGGCATCGACCAGCCGAACGTCCTGGTCGGTCTGGTGATCGGCGCCGCGGTCGTGTTCCTGTTCTCCGGCCTGGCGATCATGGCGGTCGGCAGGGCGGCGATGCGCGTGGTGTTCGAGGTGCGCGACCAGTTCCGCAACAACCCGGGCATCATGGACGGCAGCGTCAAGCCCGAGTACGGCCGCGTGGTCGACATCTGCACCCGCGACTCGCTGCGCGAGCTGGCCACGCCCGGCCTGCTGGCCGTCATGACGCCGATCGCGGTGGGCTTCGCGCTCGGGTACGCCCCGCTGGGCGCGTACCTGGCCGGCGCCATCGCCTGCGGCACCCTGATGGCGGTCTTCCTCGCCAACTCCGGTGGCGCCTGGGACAACGCCAAGAAGCTGGTCGAGGACGGTCACCACGGCGGCAAGGGCTCCGAGGCCCACGCCGCGACCGTCATCGGCGACACGGTCGGTGACCCGTTCAAGGACACGGCCGGTCCCGCGATCAACCCGCTGATCAAGGTGATGAACCTGGTGGCGCTGCTGATCGCACCCGCCGTGGTGGTCTACGCCGACAACGTCGCCGTCCGCGTCGGCGTCACCGTGGTCGCGCTGGTGGTCGTGGTGTCGGCGATCGTCGTCTCCAAGCGCCGCTCGGTGAGCATCGCGCCGGCGGAGACCAGCGAGAAGAAGCCGCAGACCGTCAGTTCCTGATCCGTTCCGCTCGTACGGCCCGCGTCCGGCTTCGGCGCGGGCCGTACGCGTGCCCGGGTGAAACCGCGGCCGAAGCCGTGAGCGGCGTGTGGCGCCGGCCCCGGATGGTGGCCAGGTGGTGGAAGCAGCCCGTGGTGGCGGGTCGGAGAGGTCGCGGCAGTGGTCGGTTTGGCGGAAGCCGTGGAACCGGCCGTGGTGGAAGCCGTCGGGAGCGGCCGGTCGGTGGTCGAAGCCGCTGGAGAGTGGTCGAGGTCGGGCCAGATTCGGGGCCCGGTGCGCTTACCGGGGCGGCCGCCGCAGGTGGAAGACTGGAGGCATGGGAGAGCCTGCCAACTCCGGCGCGAAGACGCTGGTGATCATCTTGCTCGCCATGATGGCGATTCTCGCCCTCATCGCCGGTCTGGCCGTGTGGGCGTCGAACGGTGGCTGAGCACGTGCGCACACTGATCGTGCTGCGGCACGCCAAAGCCGCCCACATCGCCGGTCTGGCCGATCGTGAGCGTCCTCTCACCGACAGGGGGGAGCGTGACTCCGTCAAGGCGGGCGAGGCCATCAAGGCGCTCGGCCTGGCTCCCGAGCTGGTCCTGTGCTCTCCGGCCCTCCGTACCAGCAGGACCGCCGAGCTGGCCTTCCCCACGCTGGAGATCAGCTTCGAGCGTGACATCTACGAGGCCGACTCCGAGGACCTCTACGAGCTGATCCGCCGCCTCGACCCCGACGTCGAGACGCTGGTCCTGTGCGGGCACAACCCCGCCGTGCACGAGATGGCGCTCACGCTGACCAGCGGCGACTTCACGTTCAAGCCTGGCGCGTTCGCCGTGGTCGAGGTCGAGTCCTCGTGGGTAGACCTCTGGCCTGGGGAGGGACGCCTGGTCACGCACTGGGATCCCAAGGAGCACTGAACCGGGGGAGCGGATGCGGGGGGCGATCACCGCGCTGCGCGACGGGTTCCTGTCGCTGCCGGCCAAGCCCCCGTGGCGGTACGGCCTGCTGTGCGGCGTGGCCGTCGCGCTCCCGCTGGCGGTCGGCGCGCTGGCCGGGCGGCCGCGTGAGGGCGCGGTCGTCGCCCTCGGCGCCTACCTGACCGCCTTCGGCGACTCGTACGGCAAGCCGTACGGCGAGCGCGCCAAGAGCCTGTTCGGCACGGTGCCGCTGCTCGTCGTGGCCTTCTGGTTCGGCATCTTCCTGGCCGGGTACCCGTGGGCCGCGGTGTTCGGCGTCGGGCTGGCCGCCGCGGCGGGCGCGCAATGGAAGGCGATCGGGACGCCGCCGGTGCTGGCCGTGGTGGTCGGCTTCTACAGCGGCCTGCCGCTGGGTCTCGCCCCCGCGCTGCTGACCGGGCTCGGCGGGCTCCTGTACTGCGCGATCACGCTGGCGCCGTGGCCGCTGCTCCGGCTCGACCCGCTGAAGCAGGCGCTCGCCGCGGGGTGTACGGCGATGGCCGGGTTGCTGGACGCGTTCGACGAGCCGGAGGAGGACTGGGCGAGGCTCAGGCAGCGGGCGGCGGACGCGCTGGAGGAGGCGGAGACGGCCTCGGCCGCCTTCCACAGCCCCGAGGAGAGCGACCGCTCCCCTGACGCCTTCGTCTCGTCGCTGACCAGGATCTTCCACGAGAGCGTCGCCCTGCGTTCGCTGCGCGCCCAGGCGGTCGCGGCAGGGGCGACGCCGCCGGAGCTGGACGAGGCGGTCGTCGCGCTGTCGACGGCGCTGCGCGGGGTCGGCGGGCATGACGTCACGCTCGACAGCAAGCAGGCGCTGGCGGCGGTGGCCGGCTTCGCCGAAGGGGTGACGGCCGTGCGCGACAGGTTGACGCCCGTCCAGCGGGCGATCCTGGGTCAGGTCCGCAGGTGCATGGACCGTATCGGCCTGGCGGTGCGGTCGCTGTCGGCGCAGGCGCGTGAGGGGGTGCGGGCGCCGGCCACGCTGCCGCGCCTGACCTGGCAGGCGCCCTCGCTGACCGGCCACGACGCCGCGCACGCGGCCAGGTCGGGGATCGCGGTGGCGGTCTCGATGGCGCTCGTGGTGGGCCTGCACGAGACCTACGGCAGGTGGCTGGTGTTCACGGTGCTGCTGGCGCTGCGGCCCACCTACGGCGACACCATCGACCGGGTGACGTTGCGGGTGGCCGGCACGGTGATCGGCTCCACGATGGCCGCGCTGCTGCTGGCCGCCGTGCCGGGGCACGCGACGCTGGTGGTGGTCGTGTGGGCGTTCGCGACGGTGGGGTTCGCGCTGAGGGAGGTCAGCTACGCCTACTGGTCGGTCTTCGCGACGCCGCTGGCGCTCATGCTGTCCGACTTCTCGGCGCGGCTCGACTGGGGCGCGGCCGGGATCAGGGTGCTGCTCACCGTGTGCGGGGGCGTGCTCGCGCTGCTGGCGGCCAGGCTGCTGTGGCCGAGGGGCGAGGTGGGCAGGCTCAGGGAGCGGATGGTCGACCTGCTGCGGGAGCACGCGCGCATGGTCAGGGCGCTGGCCGGCCATGACCTGGAGGACCTGTCCGAGCACACGGAAGCGGCCGGTCAGGCGGCCGACCGGCTGCAGGCGTCCCTGGACACCGTCGACAAGGAGCCGGGCGGTCAGGCGCCCGAACGGCTGCGGCAGGCCTTGACCGACGCGCGCAGGCTGCGCGACGACGTGATCCTGCTGGGGGCCGTCATGAGGGGCGCGCCCGACGGGACGGACGCGACCGTCGCCGTGCTCGACGCCGTGGCCGACAGGATGGAGGCGGTCGCGCACGCCGTACGGCACGACACGGCGCCGCTGGAGACGGACGAACTGGACGTCAATCTCGCCGAGCTGGCCACCCGGATGGACGCGCTCATCGAGGAGGCGTCCGTCACGGACGACACGGCGGTGAAGCGGCAGTTGCGCCACGCGGTCACGGCGCATCCCGCGCTGCGGACCCTCACGGCGGACGCGCTGCGCCTGGCCACGGACGCCTGCCGGTGACGGCGGACGCGCTGCAGTTGACCTGCCCGCCGGACGGCGCGGGGTGGCCGATCCGTCGGGCGGCGAGACGGTCACCGGGTGACCGCTGACCTCCGGTGAAGGTCAGCGGGAGCCGCGGCGTGGCCGTCGAAGAGCGTCAGCGGGCGATCTGGTCCTCGGCGTCGGCGGCCTCGATCTCGTCGCGGGAGATGCCCAGCAGGTAGAGGATCGAGTCGAGGTAGGGCGTGTTGACGGCGGTGTCGGCGGCCTGCCGTACGACGGGCTTGGCGTTGAAGGCGATGCCGAGGCCCGCGACGCCCATCATGTCGAGGTCGTTGGCGCCGTCGCCGATGGCGACGGTCTGGCTGATCGGCACCCCGGCCTCGCGGGCGAACCGCTCCAGGGCGCGGGCCTTGCCGGGACGGTCGACGATCTCGCCGACCACCCTGCCGGTCAGCTTGCCGTCGACGACCTCCAGCGTGTTGGCCGCGGAGTAGTCGATGCCGAGGTCGCTCACCAGGGCGTCGGTGATCTGCGTGAAGCCGCCGCTGACGATGGCGAACCTGTAGTCGAGGCGCTTCAGGGTCCGCACCAGCGTGCGGGCGCCGGGGGTGAGCACGACCTCCTCGCGCACCTTGCGGAAGGTCTCCTCCGGCAGGCCGGCCAGCAGCTTGACCCTGCGGCGCAGCGACTCGGCGAAGTCGAGCTCGCCGCGCATCGCCTCCTCGGTGACCTTCGCGACCTCGTCGAGGCAACCCGCGTGCGCCGCGAGCAGCTCGATGACCTCGCCCTGGATGAGGGTGGAGTCGACGTCCATGACGATCAGCCGCTTGGCCCTGCGGGACAGTCCCGTGCGCTGGACGGCCACGTCCACCTTCTGGGCGGCGGCCTCCGCCGCCAGCTCCACCCGCAGCGCGTCGGGGTCGGCGCCGGACACCGACAGTTCGATGCACGTCACGGGCCACTGGGCGAGCCGCTCGATGCGGTCGATGTTCGCCCCGGCGGCGGCGATGCGCCCGGCGATGCCGCCGATCGCGGCCGGCGGCAGGGCGGCGCCGAGCACGCTCACCGACAGGCGGCCGCGGCGGCGCTTCTCCTTGGTCCTGGAGCCGGTGGCGAGGTCGACCTCCATGCCGAGGTCCTCGGCCACCCGCTCGACAGCCGTCCACAGGGCGCCGATGGTGCCGCCCGTGCCGGTCGACGGGCCTCCCACGTAGGCGACGAGGACGCCGAGGGTGAGGCGGCCGCGGATGACGACCTGCTCGATGTCGGCCACGGTCACGGGGAAGCCCGCGAGCACCGAGAACAGTCGTGAGGTGACGCCGGGCCGGTCGGGGCCGGTGAGCGTGATCAGGAGCGTGCGCTGGTCCACATCAGGCCACGCTACTGGCACCCGTACCGTGCTCCGCATCGAGGTTCACCATTCGGACGGCTGACCTTGGGCGTGTGGCCATCATGAGCTGCCTTCATAGGTTCATGCACCGCTACACCGTGGGACTGGCCCGCACGCCCGCCGATCTCCAGGCCGCCCAGCGCCTGCGTTACCGCGTGTTCGCCGAGGAGCTCGGCGCGCGGCTCGACTCGCCCGTCACGGGGTTGGACGTCGACCCCTTCGACGCCTACTGCGACCACCTGCTCGTCCGCTCGGGCGACGACGTGGTCGGCACCTACCGGCTGCTGCCGCCGAAGCGCAAGGACCGCCTCTACTCGGACACCGAGTTCGACCTGGCGGCTCTGGCCCACCTGCGGGACGACCTGGTCGAGGTCGGGCGTTCCTGCGTGCATCCCGACCATCGCGCGGGTGCGGTCATCGGGCTGATGTGGGCGGGCATCGCCCGCTACATGGCCGAGGGCGGCTACGGCTGGCTGGTCGGCTGCTGCTCGGTGCCGCTGCGGGACGCCGCGAACATCATGGAGCGGGCGCGGCTGGCTCCCGAGGAGTACCGGGTCAAGCCGCTGCTGCCGTGGACGGATCTCGGCGAGGGGTCGCCGGCGTTCGTGATGCCGCCGCTGCTGCGCGGCTACCTCCGGCTCGGCGCGTGGATCTGCGGCGAGCCCGCCTACGATCCGGCGTTCGGCTGCGCCGACTTCCTGGTGCTGCTGTCGATGGCCCGGGTGGACCAGCGCTACCTGCGGCACTTCCTCGGGGAGCCGTCATGAGCCCGTGGTTCCCCACGTCCCCGTGCACGACCGCCAGGTGCGTGGACGTGCCCATGCGGGCCGCGGGCGTGCTGCGCCAGGTGCTGCGCGGGCTGGCGGTCATCGCGGTCGTCCTGGTGGGCGTGCCGCTCGCCCGCCTGGTCAGGGGTACGGCACGGCGGCGCGTGACGCTGGCGTGGTCGCGCGCCCTGCTCAGGGCGCTGGGCGTCAGGGTGGAGGTGCGCCAGGGGTTCGCGTTCTTCGCCGGCGCCGTGCCGTCCGCCGAGGCGACGCCGGCACGGCAGGCGGGTGGCGCCCCCGGGACGGCGCCGGCACGGCAGGCGGGTGACGGCCCTGGGACGAGGCCGGCGCAGGAGACGGGTGACGCCCCCGAGGCGCGGCTGGTCGTGGCCAACCACATCTCCTGGCTCGACCCCCTGGTGGTCGCCGCCGCGCTGCCGTGCAGGCTGGTGGCCAAGAGCGAGGTGTCGGCGTGGCCGGTGGTCGGCGGTCTGGCCGCCGGGTCGGGCGCGCTGCCCATCGCCCGCGACTCGCTGCTCGACCTGCCGGGCGCGGTGGCCAGGATCGCCGACACGCTGCGGGCCGGCGAGACCGTCGCGGCCTTCCCGGAGGGGACGACGTGGTGCGGCAGGGGGAGCGGCACCTTCAAACCCGCGGTCTTCCAGGCCGCCGTCGACGCGGGCGCCAGCGTCACGCCGGTGGCCATCGCCTACCGGGAGGCGGACGGGCCGAGGACCACCGCTCCCGCGTACGTCGGGGACGACACGCTGGCCGCCTCCGTGCTCAGGGTGCTCGCGGTGCGGCGGCTCGTCGTCGAGGTCACCGTGCTGCCGCCGGTGAGCGCGGCCGACCGGAGGGAGCTCGCGGGTCTGGCCGAGGCCGCGGTGGCGTCCGCGACGGGACGCCTCCCGCTGCCCCGTCACACGTCCACCCCGGCCCTCGCGTGACCGGCCGCGGCGCGCGGGGCCGGCAGGGGACGGGCCGGGCATGGGAACGCCCGCTCCCGGCCAGGCGGAAGCGGGCGTCTGCTCCGGACGGCGTCAGCGGACGACCGTGGTCTTGGCCTGCTTGACGAAGCCGAACCCGGGAACGCCCAGCCGGTCGAGCTCCTCCTTGCTGAGGTTCTCCATGCCGGTCTCGACGTTGTAGGAGACCACCCCGAGGACGGCCTTCTGCGTGCCCGACGCGGTCTTCGTCAGCCTGGCGTCGAAGACCATGGCGACCGACTCGCCCTTCTTCACCGTGGCCGGCAGGACGCAGAACAGGTCACGCTTGATCAGCTCGCAGGCCGTGTCGTCGACGCTGGTCCGGTAGGTGACCTTGCGCAGGTCGACGCCCTTGGGGAAGAGGCCGCCGACGAACCAGGTGCCCGCGGTCGCCTCGTGCGGGCCGGTGTTGACGGCCGTGATCGTGTAACGGACCTTGCCGCCGCGCTTCGCCTTCTTGGTCGCCGTGAGCTTGACGTCGAAGGTGGAGAACGGGTCGGCGGCCGACTTGGCGACCGCGGCGGCCGCGACGGGCGCCGTGGGGGCGGCCGAGACCGGTGCTGCGCTGAAGACAAGGGCGCCCGCCACCGGGGCGGCAACCAGGAAAGAAGCGATGCGGCGCATTCACGTCTCCGATGAGGAAGAGGACGAGGATGCCCAGAAATATGAGCCCCCGTTAAGACCGCAGCTTTTTATCACGTTTGGCCAGGAAAGATCTACCTATTTGGGGGAGAGGAGGAGGTGCGAGTCGCCGAATTCATGCCACAAATAGCCCTCTTGCAGGGCAACCGCATAGGAACGTGCCAACATCTCCTCGCCCGCGATCGCGGCGAGCATCATGAGATGCGTCGAACGCGGCTCGTGCAGCCCGGTGATGAGCCCGGTGACCGCCCTCACGCCCCGCTTCGGCGTCACGAGGTGGTCGGTCCAGCCGGAAGCCGCGCCGACCAGCCCGTCGGAGCCCACCGCGGTCTCCAGCGCCCGCACGACCGTCGTGCCGGCCGCGACGACCTTCCCGCCCTCCGACCGGGTCAGGTTCACCAGGTGCGCCGTCGAGGCCGGGACGGCGAAGCGCTCGGCGTAGGGCGGCTCGTCCTTCTCCACCGAGGCGACGCCGGTGTGCAGGGTGACGGGCGCGACCCGGACGCCGCGGGCGACCAGCTCGGTCACCAGCGGCGACGTGAACGGCCGGCCCGCGCTCGGCATCTCGGCGCTGCCGGGCACCGTGGCGAACACGGTCTGGTAGTCGGCGAGGGGCCAGTCCCTGTCGACGTAGGAGTAGCGGATCGGCACGCCGTACGACATCAGGTACTCCTCCACGTCGCGGTCGAGCGCGGCCCGCCAGAGGCGGGGCGTCTCCCGGGCGAGGAGCCGCAGCGTCGCGCCGCCGGGCAGCGGCAGCCACTCGCCCGCCGCGCCGCCCCCGTAGGGCTCGAACGACAGGCGGCGCAGCTCCACCAGCCACGTGCCGTCCTCGCGCGCGGTGGAGAAGTGCACGGCCAGCCGGTCGAGCCGGACGGCCGCGGGCAGGGTGGCCGAGTTGTTCACCACCACCAGGTCGCCGGGCGCCAGCAGGGCCGGCAGGTCCGCGAACGTGTGGTGGGAGTCGCCCGCCTCGTCGGACACCAGCAGCCGTACGGCGTCGCGGGCCACGCCCCGTGCCTCGGGCGGCTCGTGCGCGGCCGGCACGTCGGGAAGCGCGAAGTCAGTGGTCACGGTGCGCTCCGGAACTCATGACAGGGCCACCCTGCCGCTGGCGGGACGGCGCTCGACCAGCTCCCGCAGGGCGGCGGCGACGGTCGCGGGGTCGGCCGCGCCCGCGGCCTCCTCGGCGCCCACGGCGTCGGCGAGCATCCTGGTGTTCATCTCGCCCGGGTCCACCCACCAGACCGCCACGTCGGGCTCCTCGGCGGCCAGCACGTTCGACAGCTGGTCGAGGGCCGCCTTCGTCGCGCCGTACCCGCCCCAGCCCTCGTAGGCGCCGGTGGCGGCGTCGGAGGTGACGTTGACCACGGCCCCGTGGCGGCGGCGCAGCGCCGGCAGCGTGGCCTGCAGCAGCCCCAGCGGCGCGACCACGTTGGTCGCCAGCAGGGCCGTGAAGACGTCGAGCGGGTAGTCGGCCAGGCGCGGCAGCGGGGTGGCGCCGAGCCCGCCGGCGTTGTTGACGAGGAGGTCCAGCTCGGGCACGGCCGCCGCCAGCGCGGCCCGGTGCGCGGGATCGGCCACGTCGCCCGCGATGGTCGTCGCGCCCAGCTCGGCGGCGGCCTTCTCCAGCTCCTCGGCACTCCTGGCGGTCAGGACGAGCTGCCAGCCCGCGGCCGACAGCGATCGGGCGAGTTCGAGACCGAGCCCGCGGGAAGCGCCGGTGATGAGTGCGGTGTTCGTCATGAGGACGACGGTAGGAAGCGCGCCCGTTCGCGGCATCGGGCGAGCGGCCGATGTCGCGGTGAGCACTTCGACCTAGGACCGTAGGCTGAGGACCGTGAGCCCCGAATCCGACATCCTGCGAGCGGTGAGCTCAGCCGTCCTGGCCGTCACCCGGCACCTGTCGGTGCGGGAGGTCCTGCAGGTCATCGTCCGTTCGGCACAGCAGCTGCTCGACGCCAGGTACGCGGCGCTCGGCGTGCCCGACGAGGACGGCTCCTTCGCCGAGTTCGTCGCCGAGGGGCTCACCGACAAGCAGTGGGAGGCCATCGGCCCGCTGCCTCGCCAGCATGGCATGCTCGGCGCGATGCTGCGCGACGGGGTCCCCGTCCGGATCCCCGACCTGCCGAAGGACTCCAGGTTCGAGTACTGGCCCAAGGCGCATCCGGTGATGCGCGACTTCCTCGGCGTGCCGATCCTCGACGGCGGCGAGGTGCTGGGCATCATCTTCCTGGCCAACAAGAAGGTGCCGGGCGGGTTCACCGAGGACGACGAGAAGCTGCTGACGATGTTCGCGGCGCACGCCGCCCTCGCGCTGACCAACGCCCGCCTCTACGAGCGCGGGCGCGAGCTGGCCATGCTCGAGGAACGCAACCGGATGGCCCGCGAACTGCACGACGCGGTCACCCAGAAGCTGTTCTCGCTCCGGCTGACCGCGCAGGCCGCCCACGCCCTCCTGCCGGTCGACCAGGACCGCGCCGCGGTCGAGCTCGACCGGGTGCAGCGCCTGGCCGGGGAGGCGCTGGCCGAGCTGCGCGCCGTCATCGTCGAGCTGCGTCCGGCCGAGCTCGACCGGCACGGGCTCGCCGAGACGCTCCGCAAGCACGTACGGCTGCTCGACCGGCTCCAGCCGTTCCGGGTGACCTTCGAGGGCGACGAGCTGCCGCCGGTGCCCGCCGACATCGAGGTGGCGGTGCTGCGCGTGGCCCAGGAGGCGCTCCACAACGCGCTGCGCCACGCCGGCGCCGACCGCGTCGAGGTGCGGCTCACGCACGCCTCGGGCAAGCTGGTCCTCCAGGTGTGCGACCAGGGCGAGGGCTTCGACGACTCCGCACGACAGCGGGGCCTCGGGCTGGCCTCGATGAGCGACCGCGCCGAGTCGGTCGGCGGGAAGGTGACCGTGACGTCGGAGCCCGGCCGGGGCACGACGGTGCGCATGGAGGTGGACGTGTGATCCAGGTGCTGATCGCCGACGATCATCCAGTCGTACGGCAGGGCCTGCGCACCTTTCTCGACCTGCAGGACGACATCACGGTCGTCGGCGAGGCGGCAGACGGGCAGGAGGCGGTGTCCCTGGTCGAGCGGCTGCGTCCGGACGTGCTGCTGCTGGATCTCAAGATGCCGGTCCTCGACGGCCTCGGCACCCTCCAACGGCTCGGCGGCTCCTCGACCAAGATCCTGGTGCTGACCTCGGTGAGCGACCGGTCCGACGTGGGCCCCGCGATGCGGGCGGGGGCGTCCGGGTTCCTCTACAAGGACGTCGACCCGAACGCGCTCGTCCAGGCGGTGCGGGCGGTTCACGGGGGACAGGTGCTGCTGGCCCCCGAGGCGGCGTCGGCCATGATGGCCGCCGAGTCCACACCGGTGCCGCTGACGGAGCGGGAGCGCGAGGTGCTCAAGCTGATCGCGGCCGGGCGGTCGAACAAGGAGATCGCCAGGGACCTGGCCGTCGCGGAGAAGACCGTCAAGACGCACGTGTCGAACGTGCTGATGAAGCTCGGCGTCCAGGACCGGACCCAGGCGGCGCTCTACGCCGTACGACACGGCCTGGCGTGACGCCCGCCGTCCGACGCCTCCCCCCCGACGCCGACCCCGGCACGTTTGGCCCCGGCAGGTTCTGACCCGGGCACGTTCCGGCCCAGGACATGTCTGACCCGAGCACCTTCTGACCCGGGCATGTTGACCCGGGCATGTTGACCCGAGCACCTTCTGACCCGGGCATGTTGACCCGGGCATGTTTCAGGGCCCGGAAAGACCTGAGCCCCCGGACAGACGTGCTCGTCCGGGGGGCCCGCGCCGCAGGGAACCTCGACCGGTTCCCTGGACGCGTCAGGTGTCCTTCTTCTCGTTCCGCTCCACCCGCGTGGGAGACGGCGGGTTCCACTTCGGCGGGGGCGGCGGCGGGGGCGGCGTGTAGGTGCCGGTGCCCGTGGGGCGCTTCTTCTGCGGCCAGACGATCTTCGTCGTGGTGCTCTTCATGAACAGATGGCCCTTGAGGCCCATCCGGGCGAGCTCTTCCTCGTCGAGGTTCTCCGCGCCGGTCGGCAGGTCGTAGGCGACGACGCCGAGCCTGGCGGCGGCCGTGCCCTTGGTGGTCTTCTTCAGCGTCAGCTGGAAGTTGAGCCACGTCGTGCCGCCCACCGGCACCTGGTACTTCGGCACGCACAGGAAGACCTGGTCCTGCCAGACGCACGAGGTGCCCTTCGGGCCGCCCCACTTCAGGGTCGGGACGACGCCCTTCGGCACGAAGCCCCCGATGCCGAAGTAGTCGGCGTCGTAGGGGCCGAGGTTCTTGGCCTTGATGAGGTATGTGATCTTGCCGCCGCGCTTGGTGGCCTTGTTGTACGTGACCTTCACGCTGAACTTGGAGAACGGGTCCTTCGCCGCCGTCGCCGTCGTGGCGGCCGCCGCGAGGCCGGCCGGAGGCGTGACGGCCGCCGCCGCGGGCGCCGCCACGGCCAGCGGAGTCAGCGGCGCGACCAGGCCGAGCCCTATGAACATGCCGATTGCTCGGCGCATTGGGTTGCTCCCCCCTAACGGAACTGGAAATCCCCCATTGTCTAGTGGATTATTGCCCACGGCAAAGATTTCGCAAAGAGTGATGATCTATCGTGATATGACGTTGCTTGCACACCGTGCAGCGAGCCCGTCACTCTTGCGATTGGGGGGAACGCACGAGGGGGAGGGCTCAGGTGCCTGACAAGCACCCGTTACAGCCAGGAGATCCGGCTGAGCTGGGTCCGTACCGGCTGCTCGGGCGGCTGGGCAAGGGCGCGCAGGGCATCGTCTACAAGGCCGAGGGCCCGGACGGCGAGCTGGTCGCGATCAAGCTGCTCAACACCAGGCTCGACGCGCCCGGCATCGACGCCGAACGCTTCATGCGCGAGGTCGCGGCCGCCCGGCGGGTGGCGCAGTTCTGCACCGCGCAGGTGCTCGGCGCCAACATGGACGGCGAGCAGCCGTACATCGTCAGCGAACTGGTCGAAGGCGTCTCGCTCCAGCGTGTGGTGCAGATGGATGGCCCGCGCTCGGGCGGCGCCCTCTACCGGCTCGCCGTCGGCACCGTCACCGCGCTCGCGGCCATCCACCGCGCGGGCATCGTGCACCGCGACTTCAAGCCGAGCAACGTGCTGCTGGGCCCCGACGGCCCCCGAGTGATCGACTTCGGCATCGCCCGCGCGCTCGACTCGTCCATGACGCTCAGCAGCGGGGTGGTCGGCACGCCCGCGTACATGTCGCCCGAGCAGATCTCCGGCGAGCGGGTCGGGCCCGCCAGCGACATGTTCAGCTGGGCCCTGACGATGACGTACGCGGCGACCGGCGCGCCCGCGTTCGGCCAGGACAGCCTGCCCGCCGTCATCTACCGGGTGATGAACGACCAGCCGGACCTGTCGGCGTTCCCCGACAGCCTGCGGCCGCTGGTGCAGGCGTGCCTGAGCAAGCGGGCCGA
Organism: Nonomuraea sp. NPDC003754; assembly: GCF_053605785.1. Taxonomy (NCBI): domain Bacteria; kingdom Bacillati; phylum Actinomycetota; class Actinomycetes; order Streptosporangiales; family Streptosporangiaceae; genus Nonomuraea; species Nonomuraea sp. NPDC003754. Next base: position 255,404 of record NZ_JBSGJX010000004.1, on the reverse strand, counting down.
CGAGCGGCCCACGGCGGCGGAGGCGCTGTTCTCGCTCCTGGAGAACCAGGGCGCCGCCGCCGAACGGGACGCCGAGGTGGCGATGACCACCGGGTCGCAGATGGCGGCCGAGGAGGTGGCCAACCCCGCGCTCTACGAGTCCCTGCCGGACGGCTGGTCGAAGCCGCAGGACCCGTCCGTCAACCGCTGGGCCGCCCCGGCCGACCCCGGAGAGGGCCACCCTGACGACCCCTCCGCGTCCGCCCGGCCCGCGGCCGCCCCTCCCGCGGGTCACCCGGACGGGAGCCAGAGCCCGCCAGGGCCGTCGAGCCCAGGCGGCTGGGCGAGCCCGTCGGACTCCGGCGGCTGGGCCAACCCCTCGGGCGCCGCCTACATCCCTCCGCAGGGCTCCGTGCCCCCGCAGCCGGGCCCCTACCACCAGGCCCCCACGGGCCCGCCTCACCCCGGCCCGCCTCACCCTGGCCCTGCTCACTCGGGCCCTGCTCACTCCGGTCCTGGTCACTCGGGCCCTGTTCATCCTGGGGCGTCTCATTCCGGTCCTGGTCACTCGGGGCCGCCTTACCCGGGCCCCGTTCACCCTGGACCGCCTCACCAGGGCCCCGCCCAACCTGGGTCGCCTGCTCATCCCGGTGTGCCCGGACAAGGCGGAACTCACCCCGGGCCGCATCACCAGGCGCCTGGTCGCCCTGACGCGCCCGAAAACGGTCCCGCCCACCCTGGGTCTCCTCATCAGGGGTCCGCTCACCCCGGCGTGCCCGGACAGGCGTCCGCCTATCCCGGGTCGTCTCCCTCCGTCCCCGCGCAACCCCAGGGACTGCCCAGCGGGGCGCCGTACCAGAACGCGCCGCATCAGGGCGCGCACCAGAACGCGCCGCACCAGAACGCGCCGCACCAGAACGCGCCGCACCAGAACGCGCCGCACCAGGGCGCGCCTCATCAGGCCGCGTCTCACCAGGGCGCGCCGTACCAGGGGCGGACACCTCCCGGCGCGCCGCCGCAGAGGGGCGGTCCCTCGGGCGACCCCCAGCGGGCGGAGTCGCAGGGCCAACCCGGGCGCGACAACGACAACGATGCCTTCTTCAGGGAGACCAGGCCCGAGGAGCAGCGCGAGGACAGCTCGCGCCGCCGCAGGGCGGTCATGGTCGGCGGCGCGCTGCTCCTCGCGCTCGCGCTGGCCGCCGGCGTGCTGCTGTTCGTGCCGCGGACGTTCGAGGGCCAGGAGAACCCGGCGCCGACCCCGCTGGCCCAGGGATCCAACACAGCCCAGCCCTCGCCTCCCGTCTCCCCCTCGGCGTCAGCGCCGGTCTCACCGACCGTCTCCGGATCACCGGCCGTCTCCGGATCCCCGGCGCCCACGCCGACGGTCCCGCCCCTCGAGCCGCCGCAGGCCCTGCCCGCGCTCGGCAAACAGGACGGCAAGTCGCTGTCCGGACACAGCGAGCCGATCCAGTCGCTGTCCGCGATCATGGTCGGGGACGACCAGCGGTTCGTGTCAGGCGGGCAGGACGGCGTGCTGCGCGTCTGGGACCCGGTCAAGCGCACCACCATCGCCAAGCTGCGCGGCCACGACAACGACATCTACGCGGTCGCCTGCGTCACCGTCGGCTCCACCCCGATGGCCGTGACGGGCGGCTACGACCACACCGTCCGCCTGTGGAACCTGAAGACCCGCAAGGGCACGGTCCTCGGCAGGCATCCGATCGCCGTGTTCGCGGCCGCCGTGAGCAAGGTGGACGGCCGCTACATCGCGGTCACCGGCGACGGCGACGGCATGCTGCGGTTCTGGGATCTGAAGAAGCGCCGGCAGATCGGCTCCGTCAAGGCGCACAGCAAGGACGTCAACTGGCTGAGCGTCGGCCGCGTGGGCGACCGCCCCGTGGTGGTCTCGGCCAGCGAGGACAAGACGCTGCGGGTGTGGGACCTGGCCAAGCGCAAGGCGTACGGCAAGACGTACAAGGGGCACAGCAAGGCGGTGTTCTCCGTCGCGGTGGGACAGGTGGACGGTAAGGCCGTGGTGGCCTCGGGCGGCAAGGACGAGAAGATCCGCCTCTGGGACCCGAAGACCGGCCGCTCGATCGGCAAGCCCCTGTCCGGCCACTCGAACAACGTGTACTCGCTGTCGTTCGGGTCCGTGGACGGCAAGGCGGTACTGGCGTCGGGCAGCACGGACGGCACGATCCGGCTGTGGGACCCGCAGAGCCGGCAGGCGCTGGGCGGCTCGGTGAAGGCGCACTCCGGCGGGGTGTACGCGGTGGCGGTCACCCCGGTGGAGGGCGCCCCGGCGGTGGTGTCGGCCGGGAAGGACAAGCGCATCAAGATCTGGCGCTTCGCCTCGACCTCCTGACCCACCGCAACACCCCAGCCGGAGGACACGCCCGGGATGGGAACCGACCGCGCGGCAGAGCTCCGCGGCGGGGTCGGCCGTGTGGGGAGCTTCGCGAAGTGGCGTCGGCCGCGCGGTCGGGGGGAGCCCTGACCAGCCGGGGAATCTCGAGCGGAAGGGGCACCGGGGAGCCCGGCGGTGGGGTCGGCCAGGCGGCGGTCGGGTGGGGGATCGGTCGTCTGGGGGGCCGGTCGTCTGGGGGCTCGGCGGTGGGTCGGCCCTGCGGGAGAGTTCCGCGGTGGGGATCGGCCGCGCGGTCGGGGCGAGACCCTGCCAGCGGGGTATCTCGAGCGGAAGGGGCACCGGGGAGCCGGGCGGTGGGGTCGGCCAGGTGGGGGATCGGTCGTCTGGGGGTTCGGCGGTGGGATCGGCCAACGGGTGGTCCGGGCTGGGGTGGCCAGGTGGGGAATCCGGGGATGGGGGGCGCGTGACGGCGGCCGGCCACGTGCGCTGGAGGAGCGTCTCCCTGGACGGGCGGTGGCCGGTGACCGGGGTGGGCTGTCGGCGGCTTGCCGTACGGGAGGCTCACAGGACGGACCGGAGGAGGCTCGCCGGACGGGCGTCAGGAGGCTCGCGGGGCTGGGAGGAGGCTCGCCGGACGGGTGTCAGGAGGCTCGCGGGGCGGACCGGTGGAGGCTCGCGGGGGCTGGGCGGTGGAGGCCCCAGGACGCCGGGTGGATCTAGTGGTGTGGTTCGAAGACGGCGTGGTGGGCGGAGATGAGGGCGCGGCGGACCGCGGCGTCGAGGGTGCGGAGCGCCGTCGCGCGGGTGGCGATCTGCGCGGACGTCAGCCCTCGCTCGTCGGCCTGCCGCAGGGCCGCCGACAGGCGGGCCGCCAGCGCCGACACCCGGTGGGCGCGCGGCGGGTAGCCGGGGGCCAGCTCGCCACTGTCGTGCAGCCGTCCGGGGTGTCCCTGCGCGGGCCCGCCCACGCCCGCCAGCGCCTCGGTGGCCTCGCGCATGGCGCCGGTCAGCTCGCGTTCGGCCTCGGCCAGCGACGGCAGGTCGGCTCGCGGCGGCCCCGACTCGTGCACGGAGAGGCGCACGCCCATGTAGGAGGATCCGCGCAGGTCCGGTGCCGGGACGAGCCCGATGACCCGCTCGTTCAGCACCGCTATCGCCGCCTCGCCCGCTTCGACGGCGGCCGCGTTGAAGTCCGGCGGCCCCGACAGTCCGAGCGGGTCGCCGGGAGCGGGGAGCGCGAGACGTAGTTCGGTGAGACCATCGACACGCAGCTCGGCCAGATACGCGCGGAGCGGCAGCGAGCCGACCACGACCGGTCCGGCCAGCCGCTCCACCTGGTCGGCGGCCTCGTCGAGGCCCACGTGTCCGGTCAGCCAGGCGTTGCCCCACGCGACGAGCGGCAGTGAGATAGGCGTTTGATGGCGCACCGGTCCACGATATGCGCTCGCCCTGCAATAGGTTTGTCCCGAGCGTTCGACTGGGAGGGATCAGCGATGGGTGGTCAGGTGCTGCGGCTCCAGGATGTCGGCGTCCGGCGCGACGGATCGGCCCTGATACGCGGCGTCGACTGGGCGGTCAACGAGGACGAGCGTTGGGTCGTCATCGGGCCGAACGGCGCGGGCAAGACCACGCTGCTGCAGGTCGCCGCCACGTTGCTGTTCCCCAGCGAGGGTGTGGCCGAGGTGCTGGGTGAGCGGATCGGCCAGACCGACGTGTTCGACCTGCGTCCGCGCATCGGCCTGGCCAGCTCGGCGCTGGCGGAGAAGGTGCCCGCCGAGGAGAAGGTCATCGACCTGGTACTGACCGCCTCCTACGCGATTCTCGGCCGGTGGACGGAGGAGTACGACTCCCACGACGTCACCCGCGCCGTCGAGCTGATCGACATGATGGGTGTCGCGCACCTGATCAGGCGGCGTTTCGGCACGTTGTCGGAGGGTGAGCGCAAGCGCGTCCAGATCGCCCGCGCCCTCATGCCGGACCCGGAGCTGCTGCTGCTCGACGAGCCCGCCGCCGGGCTCGACCTGGGCGGGCGCGAGGATCTGGTGCGGCGGCTGGCGACGCTGGCGGGCGACCACCGCTCCCCGACGATGGTGCTGGTCACCCACCACGTGGAGGAGGTGCCGGCCGGGTTCACCCACGCGCTGCTCATGCGCCACGGCTCCGTCGTCACCCAGGGGCCGATCGAGCACGTGTTGACCGCCGACAACCTCTCGCGGACGTTCGGGGTGCCGCTGGTCCTCGACCGCAACGCCGAGGGTCGCTGGTACGCCAGGCCACAGTAGCTTTTGTACGGTTGACGGCTTCGGCAAGCCGGAACCAAATATCATCTTCGGAGTCGGCCCCGACGACTCCCGGAGTGTGGCCATGGGCACCGAGCAGCTGATCGTCGCGCTTGTCATGGTCGCCGTGGTGGGGTTCGCGCTGGTGCGGACCATCCGCATCATCCCGCAGGCCACGGCGGCGATCATCGAACGGCTCGGCCGCTACCATCGCACGCTCACTCCCGGGCTGAACCTCGTCGTGCCGTTCATCGACAACATCAAGGAGATGATCGACCTGCGGGAGCAGGTCGTGTCGTTCCCCCCGCAGCCGGTCATCACGTCCGACAACCTCGTCGTCTCCATCGACACGGTCATCTACTTCCAGGTGACCAATCCCAGGGCGGCCACCTACGAGATCGCGAACTTCCTCGTCGGCGTCGAGCAGCTGACCGTCACGACGCTGCGCAACGTCGTCGGCGGGATGGACCTCGAGCGGACGCTCACCTCGCGCGAGGAGATCAACACCGAGCTGCGCGGGGTGCTCGACGAGGCGACGGGCAAGTGGGGGATCAGGGTCAACAGGGTCGAGCTGAAGGCCATCGACCCGCCGGCGTCCATCCAGGACTCGATGGAGAAGCAGATGCGGGCCGACCGCGACAAGCGGGCCGCTGTGCTGGCGGCGGAGGGTCAGAAGCAGGCGGCGATCCTGACGGCCGAGGGGGAGAAGCAGGCGGCCGTGCTGAGGGCCAGAGGTGAGGCGGAGGCGGCGGTCCTGCGCGCGCAGGCCGAGGCGGAGGCGGCGGCGATGCGGGCCAAGGGGCAGGCCGACGCTATCGGGATGGTGTTCAGGGCGATCCACGAGGGCAAGCCGGACGAGCGGCTGCTGGCCTACCAGTACCTGCAGATGTTGCCGGAGATCGCCAAGGGCGATGCGAACAAGCTGTGGATCGTGCCGTCGGAGATGGGCAAGGCGCTGGAGAACCTCGGCGGCCTGTTCGGCGGCGCCAAGGACAAGCCGGAGTAGGCCAAGGGCAAGCCGGAGTAGGCCACGGACAAGCCGCAGTAGGCCGTGCGCCATTGCCGGGCCCCGGCATCGCCGGTCCCGCGCGCCTGGAGCGGCGGCGACCGGATCACGCGGTGACCCGTGATGCGCGGAGAGTGCCCACCCCGGGCGAGGGCAGCTGACGTGTGACGTCTAGGCTCTGGCCGACGTGCATACGGAACGTGAAGGGGGCGGGACGTGACTCCGTGGGAAGCGGTCGCGGTCTGTGCGGCCGGAGTCGCAGCCGGGGCCATCAACGCCGTCGTCGGTTCGGGGTCGCTGATCACCTTTCCCACGCTGGTGGCCGTAGGGGTCGACCCTGTCACGGCCAACGTCTCCAACAACATCGGCCTGGTCCCCGGCTCCTTCACCGGCGCGTACGGCTACCGCGCCGAGCTCAAGGGCCAGCGTGACCGCCTGGTCAGGCTGGGCACGGGCTCGGCGCTCGGCTCCCTGGTGGGCGGCCTGCTGCTGCTGGTCCTCGATCCTGCCGTCTTCCAGGTCGTCGTCCCCGTCCTGATCGCGATCGCCTGCGTGCTGGTGGTGGTGCAGCCGAAGCTGAACGGCTGGCTGGCCGCCCGGCGCGAACACGCCCACCCGGACGGCGGCCCATGGCTGTGGGTGGGCGTGTTCGGCGCGGGCGTCTACGGCGGCTACTTCGGCGCCGCCCAGGGGGTGCTGCTCATCGGCCTGCTGGGCAGTTTCCTGGACGACGGCCTGCAGCGGGTCAACGCGGCCAAGAACGTCCTGTCGCTGATCGTCAACGCCACGGCCGCGGTCCTGTTCACGATCATCGCGCCGGTGGACTGGTGGGCGGTGCTGATGGTGGCGCTCGGCGCCACGCTGGGCGGGTTCCTCGGCGCGAAGGTGGGCCGCCGGCTGCCCGCGCCGGTGCTGCGCGGGTTCATCGTGTGCGTGGGGATCGTCGCCATCATCAAACTGGTGTACGGATAAATCCCAAGTAAATGGGTATAAATCAGGGCATGAAGGGTGATCGGGTCGAGATCGTGATCGACGCGGGGGGTACCCCGCGCACCTACGAAGTGATCGCCACCAAGGCCGGCCGGCGGGTCGAGGTCGCGACCAGGCGCGGCCTCGTCGAGGTCAGCGAGGTGACACGAAGCGGCACGGCCGTACGCACCGCCCGCTTCATGTCCAGCAGGATCCTCGCCCTCGTCGAGCACCCCGCCGACGCGCCGCGTCCGGCGGCTCAGCGGAAGTCGGCCGCGTGATCGGCGGCCCACGCGGCGAATGACCGGGCGGGGCGCCCGGTCAGCCGTTCCACCGCGTCGGTGACCTGCTCCGGAGCGGCGACGAAGCCGCCCCAGGCGGCCACGGCCTCCCGCGCCAGCACCGGGTCACCCCACACCGTGGCCAGCTGCGCCACGGCCTCCTCGGGCGGCATCTCCTCCCACCGCACCTCGCGTCCCACGGCCGCGCCGATGATCCGCACCTGCTCGGCCTGGGTGACGGCGGCCGGCCCGCTGAGTACGGGAGCCTGCCCGACGAGCTCGTCCGACAGCAGCGCCTTCACCGCGACGGCGGCGATGTCGGCCTCGTGGATGAGGGAGCGGGCGGCCTGGCCGTACACCCATCGGACGGTGCCGGCGCGGACCGCGTCGGCCCAGCCGAGCGTGTTGGCGGCGAACCCGCCCGGCCGCAGGAACGTCCACTCCAGCGGCGAGGCGCTGATGAGCCGTTCGAGGTCCTTGTGGAACATCGTGGAGTCCTCGGGCAGGTTCGCCGACAGGTAGACGACGCGGCGGGCGTGCGCGGCGACCAGGTCGACGACCTTGGCGGCGGTCTCGGCCGCGAACCCGGGCCAGACGAGGAAGACGCCCTCGACGCCGTCGAGGGCGGCGGACAGCGAGGGGGGGTCGGTGAGATCGCCGGTGACGACCTCGACGCCGGCGGGGAAGGCGGCCTTGGCGGGGTTCCTGACCAGCGCACGCACCTGGGCGCCCGCGGCGGTGAGCTGGGAAACGGCGTGGCGACCGACGTTGCCGGTCGCTCCGGTGACGAGAATCATGGCGCCGACGTTAGAAGTTCAACAAAGGTTCAAGTCAACGGCCGCACCTGGATCGTGCCGTCCTGCCGCACCCGGGTCTCGAAGATGGGCGCGGGCGCGGTGGCGGGACCGTGCTTGACCGAGCCGTCGCCCAGCCGGAACGTGCTGCCGTGCCAGGGGCACACCACGCACGGCACGCCGTCCTCGAGGACGATCCTGCCCTGGTGGAGCGGGCCCGCCAGGTGCGAGCACTGGTCGGCGAGCACGGTGACGCCACCACCGTGACGCAGCACGAACAGCTGGATGTAGCCCAGCCTGCGGGCGACCGGCCTGCCCTGCGGCAGGTCGTCGATCCGGCACAGGTCGTGCCAGCCCAGCGGCACCAGGTGCGCGACCTGCTCGGCGTGGTTGGCGCCCGACGCCTGCCGGTAGGCCAGGTGGCCGCCGAGGTAGCCGCCGACCGTGGCCGCGCCGAGCCCCGCCAGGGACAGCGCCTTGCCGCCGCTCTCGCGTCCGGCCAGCCGCAGCAGGAGGGACCCCGAGAAGAGCCCCACCGCGGCCAGGTTCACCATCATGTGGACGAAGCCCACCCGCTGCTGCTCGCGGTGGAGCGAGGACCAGTCGGTGAGCCCTGCGGCGGCCGTCGGCAGCGCGCTTCCGAGCCCCGCGGCGATCAGGGTACGCGTGGCGCGCGGGTCGGCCTTCACCAGGTCGAGCAGGGCGGCCGACACCCAGCAGCCGATCGTCACCGTGGTCAGCGGCGGGTGCAGCGGCTTGCCCATGGGCACGCCGTGCAGCCAGTCGCGGAGCCCGCCGGGGCCGATCTTCTCGCGGACGAATTTCGCCAGCGCGTGGATCGGCCGGTCCATCGTCCTGCTCTTCTCGAGCCGATCGGCCAGATCGACCGGGCCGGCCAGCCTGACTTTCTCCTTCACGACCGGACCCCTACCCCGGCGGTCAGGGGATCACTCGGCGAGGTGGCCCCGGCTGACCGAGAGGTCGACCAGTTCGTAGGCGTAGGCGCCGAGCGACGCCGACCCCTCCTCGATGATCTTCACTTTCTCCCGCACCTGGTCGGCCCGCACCTTGAACAGCGGCCACGTGCCGCCCTCGGTGTGGTGGTTGGCCAGGATCGGGGCGAAGCGGTCGAGCGCCTTGGCGAAGCGCGCCTCCACCGTCTCGCGCGCCTCGAACTCCTCCCACAGCTGCCTGAAGACGCTCGCCTGGTCGGCCGGGAGCAGCGCGAAGATGCGGTCGGCGGCGGCACGTTCGGCGTCGGCCTGCGCCGCCACCGCCACCGCGTCGTAGATGAAGGTGTCGCCCGCGTCGATCTCCACCAGGTCGTGGACGAGGAGCATGGCGACCACGCGCTGGATGTCGGTGCCGGGTGGCGCGTGCTCGCCGAGGATCATCGCCAGCATGCCGATGTACCAGGAGTGCTCGGCGTCGTTCTCCCGCCGCGAGCCGTCCATGAGGCTGTTGCGGCGGATCACCCGCTTCAGCTTGTCGATCTCCAGGGCGAAGGCGATCTGGGCGGTCAGTCGGTCCTCTTCCGGGGCGCTAGTCACGCGCGACACCTTATGCATGCGCCACGCGTCCGTCGACCGCGACGATCACGGCGACGGGGTCACGTCACGGCGCCTCGACGGTGACCGGAACCCCGTTGAAGACGGCGTTCCCGGACGGCACGTCGATCGCCGCGTCGTCGGTCAGCGTGTTCGCGCTGACCCCCGGATGCCCGGCGGCCACCGCCTGCGCGCTGCCCGCGTGGCCCCAGCCGTGCGGCAGGCTGACCACCCCCCGCATGATCGTCTCCGTCGGCTCCAGCGTGACCGTGAGCCGGCCGGCGGCCGAGGTGACCACCGCCTGCCCGTCGAGCCCTCGGTAATGCGGGAACAGATGGATCACCTCCTCGAGGTCTCCCAGCTCTCGCATGTCAGTGTCCGTGTCCTGACCTTTGAATCGCGTCATCCGGTCAACACGGGAGCTTTCATCCATGTGCGGTTCGCGGCGTTCGACGATGTCGTCTACTTGGAGTCGCTGTACAGTCCGCGCTTCGTCGAAGACCTCGGACTGGTGGCTGGATACGAAACCGCCTTCGACCACATCGGATCCGAAGCGCTCGATGAGGACGAGTCACGCGTGCTCATCCAACGCAAGCCCATGATGTGGCGCAATGCGTGGCGGCAGAGAGCCCGCACACTCAGAGAACGGAGTCAACATGTCCCCCGAACGCATCGCCGTGATCAGTCTGGCGGTCGTGGTGGTCATCGCCATCTTTTGTGCGCTGCTCCTCGCGAGCGGATCCACCTGGCCAACCGCCCTGCTTGGCGGGCTCGGTGCTGGCGGCGCCACCTTGGTGGCGCTTCCCTCGCTGATGAAGAGCTTTGATCGGGACAGCAACGATTAGCTGTCGACCCTTCACCGGGCCCAGCGGCTGTCCTCCGTACGGGCCGATCCTTCCCGGAGGCAGACACGCAGGAGCCCCAGGCGCAAGACACCCCCGGGCTCATCTGCTGGTAGCTGTCAGCGGACGGCGAATGGCGGCAAGGTCCGCGCGCTTGAACACCTCGATCGCGGCGCCGTCCCCGCCCCGGGGTAGACCTTGGCGCGGGAACTAGCAGTTTGGCGGTATCGGGCGGCTCCTCGATGTCGGCGCGGGTGGATCGCGGCGTGACCCATCTGCTCCTGCCGTACAGGCGGTCCAGCCCCGGGCCGGCCGCGCCGGCGGAGCGGGCCTGAAGCTGGGGATTGCGCGACATTTCACGACACCTCTTCGGGGACGAGCGAGGTGCGCGGCACCTTGAGCTGGTCGAACCGCGGGTCGCGGTACGAGCGGGAGCCGAACCGGGTACGGGAGACGGTCCAGCCGCGCCGGTGAGCGAACTCGTCGGGCTCCATGCAGATGTCCCTGTCCGCCCACGCGATCCACCCTGCGATCAGTTCCCGGGCCGGGGACTTGATTCGGCTGAGTCCCTTGGTACCTTGTGAGTACATAGAAGACCCCTTTCGCGGCATTCTTGAGGTGGACTTCTGGCCGGGCCTGGCGCTGAGGCTCGACCGTCACCCGGGTGGCAGCCCGTTGACGGTGCCGGTGCGGGATCAGCGTCGGTCCGGCTTCGTGCTGAGTGCCTGTGTCGCCTCTATCTGAACGGCGCCGTTGCCGGAAGGGCGGCCTGCAGGGGCCGCGATTGGAGCATCGGGGGAAGGCTCCGCGTCCGCCATCTCGCCTTCCTGGCCTGATCGTCCCTCTGTGAACTGGCGGCGGCAATGGTTGCAGGGGAATAAAATTCAAATTTCTTCGCAGTTCTTACGGCGAGATGTGGCGCATGTTTATGTGCAACTTGCATGAAGCGTGTTGGGCAGTTGGCGAGCGCTCAGGGAAGCCCACCTGGCATGCGTCTTGTCCCAGCGGTCCTCCCATGCAAGCCTTATGGCACGTCTTTGCGTGAATAGCCGTGCAACTTGCACGGTTTCATCACGTGACGCCCCCCGTGAGGAGAGCGGACGGTGGCAACAGAGCACGGCAGCCCAACGGTGCGCAGGCTGAAGCTCGGTCAGGAGTTGCGCCAGCTGCGCGAGCGCAGGACCATGACGGGAGCCAGAGCTGCGAGCGCGCTGGGGTGGTCGCCGAGCAAGGTGAGCAGGATCGAGGCCGCCAAGACCAAGCCGAGCCCTGACGACGTCAGGGCCATGGTCGAGCTCTACAAGGCCGACGACTCCAAACTCGCCGAGCTGCTAACGCTGCTGGAGGATGCATACCAGCGGGGCTGGTGGGAATACTATGAAGGCACCCTGCCCGGGCAGTACACAAATTTCCTTGGGCTGGAGGCGGAGGCCACATTGCAGCGCGACTGGGAACCCCAGGTAGTGCCGGGCCTCCTGCAGACCGAGGAGTACGCGCGGGAGGTCATCCTTGCCGCCCGCGGCATCGTGCGCATCACGCACAGCGGTGTCCGAAACCGGGTCGAGGCCCGCCTCGCCAGGCAGCAGCGGGTCCTGCACCGACCTGATCCGTGCATGCTGTACGTCATCCTGGACGAGTCAGCCCTGATGCGGCGCTTCGGTGAACCCTCGGTCATGCGCGCGCAGATGGATCATCTGATCGAGATGTCCGTTCTGCCACATATTCGAGTTCACGTGTTGCCGCTGGAGGCTCTCCATCCGGTCAACACGGGAGCCTTCATCCATCTGCGGTTCGCGGCTTTCGACGATGTTGTCTATCTGGAACAGCTGTACAGCGCTCGCTTCGTCGACGACCTCGAGCTGGTGGCTGGATACGAAACAGCCTTCAACCACATCAGGTCGGAGGCCTTGGATGAGAACGAGTCTCGCGTGCTCATCCAGCGCAAAGCCATGATGTGGGGCGGGTGACGGCAGTTTTCATGGGGCAACGACGCCTCTTCGGCTCAAATGGGGAGAAAATGCACATCGACATTTCCAGGGTGGCCTGGCAGAAGAGCCGCTTCTGTAATGGTGCTGCCGCATGCGTCGAGGTCGCCGGCCTCGCCGACGGCAGCGTCGCGCTCAGGGACAGCAAGGAGCAGGACGGTCCCGTTCTGGTCTTCACCCCGAGCGAGTGGGACGCCTTCACGGCCGGCGTGCGCGACGGCGAGTTCGATCTCGCCGCGCTCTCGGCGCGTTCATAAAGAACGGCCCTGGCAGGTTGCTGACACAACCCTCAGGGCCGCTCGCTTCAGCCCGCCCCACAAGACGAGTGCCGAAGATCTTCACATCTTGTCATACGGGGGTCGCCCTCCCTCGCATCCCCGGCCGGTGTCCTCTCCCGTTCGCATAAAGAAAGGCCCACGCCCCAGCGTGGGTCGCTACGCCTGGGAGATCTTCGGGCGGATGAGGAAGATGGAGCTCAGCCCGGCGAGGACGGCAAGCGCCGCCAACGCGACGGCCGTCCCCAGCGAGGCCTGTCCCGAATGGCCCTGCATGAGCGAGATGAACAGCGTGCCGACCGTGGCCACCCCGATCACCTGGCCGAGCTGCATGACCGTCAGCAGCGCGCCGCTGGCGTCGGCCGCGTAGGCGGCGTCCACCCGCTGGGTGGCCATGTTGGTCACCGCGATCTGCACGCCGAGCCCGGCGCCGATCAGCGCGCTGACGATCGCGTACGGCAGGCCGCCCTCCGAAGCGGCGGCCAGCCCGAGGTACGCGGGCGCGGCGACGACGTAGCCGAAGGGCACCAGCGACCGCTGCAGCCGCTGCGGCAGCCGGGGCCAGGCCAGCCCGACGGCGGCGAAGGCCAGCGCGCACGGCACCAGCATCAGCCCGGACATCAGCGGTGTCAGGTGCAGCTCGCCCTGGAGGTGCAGGGCCGAGGTGAAGAGGAAGGCTCCCCACGTGGCGGGCCCGAACAGCAGGACCGCCAGTCCTGGCCGCATGCCGGGAGCGCGCAGCACCCTGGCGTCGACCAGCGGTCGGCCGCCGCGCGCGGTCACCCAGCGCTCGACGCGGACGAACAGCGCGAAGACCGCCAGGCCGGCCGCCATCGACGCCCATCCCCACAGCGGCCAGCCGAGCTCGCGGCCCAGCACCAGCGGCACGATGACGAGCAGGACCGCCGACGACAGCGTGACCAGGCCGAGCGGGTCCAGGCCCGTACGGCCGCCGCCCTGGTCGGCGGGCAGTACCCGCAGGCCCGCCACGAGCAACAGCACGCCGATCGGCACGAGCACCAGGAACACGATCCGCCAGCCCGCGCCCAGGCCGAGCAGGATGCCGCCGAGCGCCTGGCCCACCACGATGCCGCCGCTCACCACGGCCGACCACAGCGCGATCGCCCTGCCTCGCGCCTCTCCCTGGTAGTTGCGCTGGATCAGGGTGAGCACCTGCGGCATCATGAGCGCCGCTCCCGCGCCCTGCGCGAAACGGAAGGCGACCAGCACACCCGTCGACGGCGCCAGTCCGCAGCCGAGCGTGGTCAGGGTGAACAACGCGAGGCCGGTCAGGAAGGTGTTGCGATAGCCGAACAGGTCCCCGACCCGGGCCCCGGTGATCAACAGGACGGCATAGGTGATGGTGTAGCCCGCCACGATCATCTGCAGTCCCGCCCCCGACGAGCGCAGGTCTGCTTCGATCGTCGGGGTGGCGACGTTGACGATGTTGACGTTGAGGACGGCGAGGAACTGGCCGAGCAACACGATGGGCAGGAGCAGGCCGGTGGTGCTCCTGGTAGTCGGGGTGTGGGTCATGCTACCAATGTGGTGGGCCGTGGATACTAGTAAAAAGAGTCCGATTATCCCGGTATTGGTGGCACCTGGATGAGTAAGCGACGTGATGACCTGGCCGCTTTCCTGCGCTCCCGGCGGGAGCGGGTCACGCCCGAAATGGCGGGCCTGCCGCCGGGCACCCGCAGGCGTACCCCCGGCCTGCGCAGGGAGGAGGTCGCCCATCTCGCCGGCGTGGGTGTCACCTGGTACACGTGGCTGGAGCAGGGCCGGCCCATCAACGTCAGCCTGCAGGTCCTCGACTCCATCGCGCGCACGCTCATGCTCGACGTCGCCGAGCGCCAGCAGCTCTACCTCCTGGCGGGCCACGCCGTCGCCCCGCCCGTGCGCGACTCCACCCGTGTCACGCCGGCCATGCAGGAGATCATCAACAGGCTGAGCCCGTTGCCGGCCGCCTTCAGCACCAGCCGGCACGACGTCCTGGCGTGGAACGCCGCCTACGCCGCGCTCTTCCCCGAGCTGGTCAGCGCCCCGGCGGAGGAGCGCAACACGCTGTGGCAGTGCTTCGTCGGCGCCCAGTGGCGGACGGCGCTGGTCGACAGGGAGCAGGAGCTGCACGGCAGCGTCGCCGTCTTCCGCGGCGCCTACACGCGCCACGCCGACGACCCCTTGTGGCGCGACTTCGTGAAGCGGCTGTCGGCGGCCAGCCCCGAGTTCGCCGCCCTGTGGGCCACCCACGACGTCGCCGATCCCCGCTCGCGGGAGAAGACGTTCGACAACGACCAGGTCGGACGGCTGCGGTTCACCAGCACGCTGTTCAACTGCACGGCCGCGCCCGAGACCCGTATGATCGTTTACACTCCCGTCGACGAGGCGACGCACTCCGCCGTGGTGTGGCTCACCGCGCACAGCGAGCGCGCGCATGGCATGCTCGGTGCCTGAAGACCGGGAGGGCAGATGAGACCGAGCCGCGCTGTGGCCGTTGTGGGTGTCGTGATCGCAATGACCGCCTGTGCGGCGGCGGAGTCCGAGCCGACCCCTGAGGCGGCCGAACGGCCGACGATCTCGCCCAGCCTGCCGAAGGAGCCCGAGCGCACGCCGTACACGATCTCCTTCGGGGGTGACGTGCACTTCGAGGGCGTGCTGAGAGGCAGGCTCGCCAACCCGCGCACCGCGCTCGGTCCGATCGCCAAGGTGCTGAGGTCGTCGGACCTGGCGATGGTCAACCTGGAGACGGCCATCACGACGGGCGGCACGCCGGCGCCGGGCAAGCAGTACACCTTCCGCGCGCCGGCCTCGGCGTTAACCGCGCTCAAGGCGGCCGGGGTGGACGTGGCCTCGATGGCCAACAACCACGGCATGGACTACATGGACGGCGGCCTGGCCGACTCGCTCGCCTCGATCAGGAAGTCCAGGTTCCCCGTCGTGGGCATCGGCAGGAACGAGACCGAGGCCTACAAGCCTTACCGCGTCACGGTGAACGGCAACCGCGTCGCGATCATCGGCGCCACCCAGGTGCTCGACTCGGAGTTCATCCAGGCGTGGACCGCCGCGGGCGACAAGGGCGGGCTGGCCTCGGCCAAGAACGAGGACCGCCTCATCAGAGCGGTACGGCAGGCCCGCAAGAGCGCCGACACGGTGATCGTGCACCTCCACTGGGGCACCGAGATGCAGAAGTGCCCCAACCCGGCACAGCGCGCTCTCGCCCCCAAGCTGGTCAAGGCGGGCGCGGACGTCATCGTCGGCGGACACGCGCACATCCTGCTCGGCAGCGGGTTCGTCGGCAACGCCTATGTCAACTACGGCCTGGGCAACTTCGTCTTCTACAACTGGGGGCCCGAGACCGGCAGGACCGGCGTCCTCACGCTCACCATCGACGGGCGCAAGGTGCTCAAGGACAAGTGGACGCCCGCCACCATCCAGGGCGGTGTGCCGGTCCCGCTGACCGGGGCGGCCAGGACCCAGGCGGTCTCCCAGTGGAAGGACCTGCGTTCGTGCACGGGTCTGGCCGGGAGCCCAGCCGACAGCTAGCCTCTGGACCGTGCGTCTAATAGATTCCGGTGAGGTTCGATTAGCCGTCCACGAGCAGGGCGACCCTGCGAAACCGACGATCGTGCTCCTGCACGGTTATCCCGACGACCACCACGTGTGGGACCGGGTCGTCCCGCTGCTCGGCGGCTATCACATCGTCCGGTACGACGTGCGAGGCGCCGGCGCCTCCACGGCGCCGCGCTCGCCCGGCGGCTACCTGCTCGACCGGCTGGCCGCCGACATGGACGCGGTGCTCGACGCCGTCGGCAAACCCAAGGTCCACCTCGTCGGCCACGACTGGGGCTCCATCCAGGGGTGGTACTTCCTCGGCAGGAGCGACAGGTTCGCCTCCTTCACCACGATCGGCGGCCCCGGCCTCGACCAGGCCGCCGCCTTCTTCCGCCAGGCCCGCCCGAGCAGGGCGCTCGGCCAGCTGCTGCGGTCGTGGTACATCGCCGGGTTCCAGCTCCCCGTGCTGCCCGAGCTGGTCGTGACGCGGCTCGCCCGTCCGCTCGGGGCCACCGCCGCCGACGCCCGCAACGGGCTCAACCTCTACCGCGCGAACATGCTCACCCGGCTGCGCCGCCCCGGCGACCCCCGCGTGCGCACGCCCGTGCAGCTCATCCGGTGCACCCGCGACCCGTTCGTCTCCCCGTGGCTGCTCGCCTCGCTCGGGCAGTGGGCGCCGGCGTTCACGCACGAGAGGCTCGTCGCCGACCACTGGCCGCAGCGCACGCGGCCTGAGGCCGTCGCCAAGCTGGTCGCCGCGTTCGCCGACCGCTGGAACGCGTCGTGACCCGCATTGCACGTCGTTCTACAATCGCGGTTTTCCCGGCGGCGCCCGGCGTATTGGAGGCAAGATGAAGTCCGTGTCCTCTCTGCCGGATGACGAAGACGGCACCGAGCTAGCGACGCTCCGCCGTCAGCCCACGCAGCGCCGTAGCGCTCGCAGGGTCGAGCGGATGCTCGACGCCTGCGCCCACCTGCTCGACGACGTCGGCTACGAAGCCCTCTCGACCACCCGCATCGCCGAGCGCGCCGGAGTCGCGATCGGCTCGGTCTACCAGTTCTTCCCCGACAAGCGGGCCATCACCCAGGAGCTGACCAGGCGCAACGTCGAGCTGTTCGTCTCCAGGGTCGGCGCCCGCTTCCTCGACGAGGACTACCGGGGATGGTGGGACGCCGTCGACGCGATCATCGACGAGTACGTCGCCATGCACAGGACCGTCCCCGGTTTCAAGAGCCTCCACTTCGGCGACGTCGTCGACCTCAACCTGCTCGACTCCGACTCCGAGAACAACATGGTGATCGCGGGACGGCTGCGCGGCCTGCTGCTCCAGGAGTACGGCCTGGCCGACAGCGAGGAGCTCGACGTGGCCATCCTGGTGGCCGTCGAGGCGGGCGACGCCGTACTCAAGCTGGCCTTCCGCCGCGACCCTGCGGGCGCGCCCGACATCATCGAGGCCGCCAAGCAGCTCATCAGGTCGTTCCTGTCACGCAGGCTCAGTCCGCGCCGGTCACGCCAGACGTGATCGGCCCGTACTCGGGCGCCGGCACCACCGGCTGCTCCGCGGGCACGAGCGCGCGCGGCGCGGTGGGTCTCGCCTTCAGCCGGTTCGCGGGAACGGGGGAACAGGGACGGGGCAGCGAAACCATCTGGATCTTGTTCGCCAGCCGCGCCTGCATCATCGCCACCCTGAGCTCGGCCGCCTCCACGGCCTCCATCCGGGCGGAGAAATAACCGGCGGTACCCGGGATCACCGTCGACAGCACCGCGGCACAGGCGATCATGAAGGTCACATGCTTGGCCATGCCCAGCCCCTTCCGCCCCTGATGACGTGTGCCATATATGCCCTTGGTCCTGGAGAGACACGCGGTGTGTAGTGGGGTTTGCACGAATCGTTGCCGAAGCTGTGCAGAGGCGGTGATGTTGCATTGTCCAGGCAAAACCGGGACCAGCTCGGTAGTCTCGCGGTGTGGCGCATGTGACCCGTGAGCACCTTGATCGAATGCTGGAGCAGGCACTGCTGGCCGACGACCACAGTTCGCTGGCCCGGCAGCTGAGCGAGCTCGCCCTCACCTACTCCTCGGGCGACATCTCCCGCGCGGCCATCTTCGTGCTGGCCGCCGAGGAATGGAAGCAGGCGGGGCAGCCGGCCCGGGCGCTCGAGTGCTTCCAGCGGGCGGTGGACGACGGCGGCGAGTCGATGATCGACCCACGGGCCGGCATCGCCGACACGCTCTTCGAGCTCGACCGGCCAGGCGAGGCACGAGAGATCATCGAGACGCTCAGGGCGGAGGGCGCGCTCACGCCCGCCACGGCGCACAACATCGCCGAGACGCTGGTGGCGTACGGTGACCTGCAGGGCGGGCTCGAGTGGGCGACCCAGGCGGCGCTCAGCTGCGCCGAGGACGACCCCGAGCACGTCGCCCTCCTGCGCACCCGCTACCGGATCAGGCTCGACCTGGGGCTGCCGGAGGACGAACTCGACTCCCTCGTCTCCTGACACGCGCTCTGTCTCCAGGACCCGCGGCCACCGGGCGCGGACCCCGGTTCCACACGGGGAAGGGCCGTGCCCGGGAAAGGGGGCACGGCCCTGGTCTGGGGTGCGGGAGCGAAACCGCGTCCTCAGTTCTGTAGGGGGTCCAGCCCCAGCCCCGCCTTGCCCACGGCGTCGGTGACCCGCTTGACCCCGTCCAGCTCGAGCGCCTTCTTCGTCTCCTCGTTGACGGTCTGACCCGCCTTCCCGACCGCGTCCTTGACCGGGGCGGCCAGCTTGAGCGGCGCCTTCTCCCCCTCGACCACGTCCGGCAGCGCGGGCAGGGCCTGCGACGGCAGATCGGGCAGCCACGGGAGGGCGGAGACCCTGTCGGCGTTGGGCAGCGACGGCAGCCCCACCGGGTCGGGCGCGGTGGACTGGTGCGCCACCGCCGGCAGGCCGGACTCCTCGGGCAGCGCCACCGGGAGCGCGGGATGACCGGCGCCGGCCGCGACGCCACCCATGTCGGCGATGCTGAACACCGCCGTCGAGCGTGACATGCCCGGCATGCCGAGCTGCCTGGCGAGCTTCTCGACCGCCTTCGCCGTCTCCGAGTTCGAGGGGACGGCCATCGACGTGTGCGTGACCTGAGCCCTGACCTCCGCCGCGTCATCGCAGAGCGCGGCCACCGACGATCCCTCGTTGAGGGCGATCCGCCGCTCGCACTCCTCCGCCGACGCGGGCCCGGCCGCCAAGCTCACGCTCGTCGCCAGCACGGCCACCGCAAGGACGCTCCGAATACTCCGTGATGCGTTCGACATGCACGTTCCCCCTGATGGTGTTCGGTGATCCGACGAATCACGAAGCTAGCCACGGCGGCACGGTGGCCACCGTGGCTTGGGGCAACAGTGGTGAAGCTCTTAATGATCGAGACGCGCGGCGCGAACATCTCGTAACACTCACGCGCGGCAAGGGCGATTACGTATAGCTTCAGCAAAGAGTGGATGGTCCGCGAACGAGGGGATTCCGCAGTGTCGCCGGTCGTCCTCACGCACGCCATGACCGCCCCGCATCAGGCGAGCGAGCTGGTGGCGGCGGTGCTGCGCGACATGGAGGACCTCGCCGTGCGCCGCTTCCCCCGGTGGTTACCGGGCGCCGAGGACATCCCTGGGCCGGGCGGCGCCGGTGTCAGGGCCGTCCGGTCGCTCGCCGTACGGCTGGCGGCGGGGGATCGGCACTTCGGGCCGTTCCTGGCCGACCTGGCCGAGGCGGCGCTCAGCGGCCACCCCGGTACGGCACGCCACCCCGGTACGGCCCGCCACCCCGCGGAGGTGCGCGCGGCGGGGCTCGGCCGGGTGCTCGGCACCGGTGCGACGATCGCGGTCGAGACACCCGGTGACCTGAGCGAGGGCGAGGCTGACGCGGTGGTCGCGGGCTGCCAGTGGCTCGAACGATGGACGGGCCTGCGCGTCGTGAAGTCGTCGCGCCCGCCGGCGGAGCCCCCGGCGCCCGCCTCTCCCAGCGTTCCCGGTCAGCCCACGCGCGGGCGATCCGGGGCTCCTGGGCAGCCCGCGCCCGCGCCGTCCGGGCTTCCCTGGCAGCCTGCGGACGGTCCCGGCGGGCGGGGGCCGTGGCCGCCCAGGAAGGGGCGTCCGCATCACGCGAGCCCCGCCGAGCAGCGCATGGAGAGCGTGCTCAGGTGGTGCGAATGGGCGGCCGACAGGGAGTGGAACCAGGTCTACGGCGCCCACCCGCTCGCCAACCCGATCAGGGTCGACCTCCTCTGGCGGGAGGCGTGGCTGATCGTCGAGATCGACGACGACAGCCACCTGAGGCAGGAGAAGTTCGAGTCGGACCGCCGGCGTGACGTGCGCCTGCACCGGGACGGCTACACGGTGCTGCGCTTCACCAGCGGCGACGTTCTGACGGACGCGCAGGCCGTGGCCCGCGAGATCGCGGTGTTCGTCAACGAAAGGGTAGGAAATGGCACTGTCGGTTCCGCAGGTCTCGGTGATGATCGTCCTCATGGCCGAGGCCGATGAGGTGACCAACCCGGAGCTGAAGAAGCGGTACGGGCTCACCCTCGACGGCGAGGACCGCCGTCGCCTGAACGACCTCAAGCTGGTGGAGAGCTGCAAACGGGGCAGGTCGTTCGCGCACGTGCTGACCGACGACGGCTGGGCGCGCCTGGCCGAGGAGATCCGTGCGGGCGTGAAGGTCACCTCCGGCTCGAACGGGGCCGCGCTCAGGGCGGTGCTGGCCGGACTGGCGCGCTTCCTGGCCCGTACCGACCAGCGTCTGGGCGACGTCTTCCAGCCCGCCCAGGAGGCGGACTCCCGCGAGACCACACCCGAGGACGTCGAGGGGCGGGTACGGGCCGTCTACGCCGAGCTGGCCCGCGAGCCGGGCGGCTGGGTCAGCCTGACCGACGTCCGCCTGCGGCTGGCCGACGTGCCCAAGGACGTGATGGACGCCGCCCTGCGCGGCCTCAACAGGCAGCCCGACGTCGTCATGGTGCCCGAGGACAACCAGAAGGCGCTCAGGCCGCAGGACCGCAGCTCCGCGCTGGCCGTCGGCGACCAGGACAAGCACTACCTGTCGATCGGCGCCCGATGACGGCGGAATGGGAGGCGCTGAGCGCGCTGCGGCTCAACGCGGTCCACGCCCCTGACGACGTCTGGCGGCCCTCGCCGTACCACGTGGAGAGCCTGCACCCGATGGCCGCGCTCGACCTGCGCCGCGGGGTGACCGAGGCGAAGGAGAGCGCTGACGCCAGCCCGATCGGCGTGGTGATCCAGGGGCAGCGCGGCACCGGCAAGACCCACCTGCTGGGCTGGGCGCGCGAGCACGCGCAGCGGGAGGGCGGGTACTTCTTCCTGGTCGGCCTGCTCGACGCCAGGAGCTTCTGGGAGAGCATCGTGATCGCGATGCTGGACAGCCTCTGGCGGCCGGCCGAGGACGGCCACTCGCAGCTGCGCCTGCTGCTGAACCGGCTGGCGCAGCTGGCCGACGTGCCCAGGATGGTACGGCGGGCCGTCGACGGAAGGGGCCACCTCGACAGGAAGGCGCTCGACCTGTTCGTGGAGGCGCTGCGCCGCAAGGGCGGCACCGTGCTCAGGGACGCGCACGACACGGCGCGGGCCCTGGTGCTGCTGGCCTCCGACGACCTGACGGCGCAGGACGTGGGGCAGGCCTACCTGTCGTCGCTCCCCGACGAGGGGCTGGGCAGGGAATGGGGGCTGACCAGGGTCTACCGCTCGCCGCAGGAGGTGGTGCGTGACCTGTCACGGCTGCTGGCGCTGACGGGCCCGTCGGTGATCGCCGTCGACCAGGTCGACGCGCTGGTGGCGCAGTCCGGCGCCCGCCTGGTCGACGAGGGGCAGGGCGCGGTCGTCGAGCAGGTGGCCGGCGGCCTGATGGCGCTGCGTGACGTCACCCGGCGGACCCTGACCGTGCTCTCCTGCCTGCCGCACACCTGGATGCTGATCAGGGAGCAGGCGACGGACACCGTCCGCGACAGGTTCAGGGAACCGGCCACGCTCAGGGTGCTGAAGGACGCGCAGACCGCGCGGGCCATCGTCGAACGGCGTTTCGCGGCGGGGTTCGGCAAGGTGGGGTTCGTCCCGCCGTACCCGACCTGGCCGGTGTTGGAGGACGCCTTCGACAGCGCGGTCGGGCTGACGCCGCGGCAGATCCTCGTCAAGATCGACAAGCATGTCCAGAGCTGCCTCGCCGAGGGCGAGATCAGGGAGCTCGACCGGCTCGACGACCCTGGAGACGGGGGCGGCGGAGGTGGCGGCACGCCGTCCGGCGCCGGTCCCTCCGGGCTGGCCGCGCTCGACGCCCACTTCGCCCGGCTGAGGGAGAGCGCCGAGATCGAGCCCGCGCTGGACCCCAGAACCGAGGACGCCGTCCTGCCCGGACTCCTGTCGGCAGGGCTGGCGGCGTGGACGGTGGGTCGTGGCGCCGCGGCGCACGTGTACGCCCAGGATCCGCCGCCTAGCACCAAACCGCCCCTGCACGCCCGCCTGCGCCTGACGCTCGACGAGGCGACGGAGGACGAGGTGCACTGGTGCTTCAGGGGCATCGCCAGCACCCACCCCGTCGCGGCGCTGCACCGGCTGAGGGCGGCGTGCGTCTCGGCGGGGCTGCAGGCGGGGGTGCCGAGACGGCAGCTGTTCGTGCTGCGCAACGAGCCCTGGTCGGGCGGGCCGAAGACGAAGGAGGCGGTGGCGGCGTTCGAGGCGGCGGGCGGGCGGGTGCTGCACGTGGACGAGGCGGACCTGCGCACGCTGGCGGCGCTGCGGGCGCTGCTCGACGAGGAGCCCGCGCACCTGCGGGAGTGGCTGTCCGCCCGGCGTCCGGCCGACGACGTGAAGCTGCTGGTCGAGGCCCTCAGCCACCCCGCCACCGCCCTCCCCCCGGCTCCCGCCGCGCCCGGCCCCGCTGCCCTGCCCGCCGTGGAAGGGGCTGCCGCTTTGCCGCCCGGCCCCGCCGCCTCGCCCGCCGTGGAAGCCGCTGCCGCGCCGCCCGGGCCTGTCGCCCAGCCCGCCGCACCCGTGAGGGCCGCGCCGTCCGGCGGGGGCTCCTTCACCACCGGCGCGGGCCGTTCCGGATCCGGGGCAGCCGGCGCGCGCCCGGACTCGGTGGTCGTCGGCACGGACACGGGCGCGGGCACCCCGGTGCGGATCGAGCTGGCGGCCCTCAGGAAGCACACGGTCATCTTCGCCGGCTCGGGCTCCGGCAAGACCGTGCTGATCCGCAGGCTCGTCGAGGAGTGCGCGCTGCAGGGTGTCTCCGCCGTCGTGCTCGATCCGAACAACGATCTGTCCCGCCTCGGTACGGCATGGCCCGAGCCCCCACCCGCCTGGGAGGACGGCGACCGGCAGAAGGCCGCCGACTACCTCCGCGACACCGACGTGGTCGTCTGGACCCCCGGCAGGCAGACCGGCCGCCCGCTCACCTTCCAGCCGCTGCCTGACCTGAGCGGCCTGGCCGACGACCCCGACGAGTTCCGCCTGGCGATCGACGCCGCGGTGGCCGCCCTCGCCCCCAAGGCCAGGATCGACGGGGCGACGGCCAAGGCGCAGCGCGCCCAGGCCGTGCTGAGGGAGGCGGTCGCCCACCACGCGAAGCTCCGAGCGCACGGGCTGGAGGGGCTGATCGAGCTGCTGTCCGACCTGCCCGAGGAGGTCAGCGACCTGGACGGCGCCGCGAAGCTGGCCGCCGAGGTGGGACAGAACCTGCGGGCGGCGGTCATCAACGACCCCCTGTTCGGCGGTCGCGGCACCCCGGTCGACCCCGGCGTGCTGCTGACCCCGGAGCGCGGACGGCGGGCCCGGGTGTCGGTGATCAACATGGCCGGGCTCCAGGAGGACGAGCAGCGGCAGGGCTTCGTCAACCGGCTCCAGCTCGGGCTGTTCGCGTGGTTCAGACGGCATCCGGCGGGCGGCCGGCCGCTGGGCGGGCTGCTGGTCATGGACGAGGCGCAGACGTTCGCGCCGCAGGCGAAGACCACGCCCGCCACGGGCAGCACCCTCATGCTCGCCTCCCAGGCCCGCAAGTACGGCCTGGGCCTGGTGTTCGCCACCCAGGCGCCGAAGGGGCTGCACAACCACATCCCCGGCAACGCCGCCACACAGTTCTTCGGCTTCCTGAACGCGCCGATCCAGCGGCAGGCCGCGGAGGAGATGGCCAGGGCCAAGGGGGGAGCGGCGACGGAGATCGGGCGGTTGCGGGCCGGGCGGTTCTACGTGGCGGCGGAGGGGGCGGGGTTCCACCAGATCAGCGTGCCGATGTGCCTGAGCCACCATCCGGCCTCCCCGCCCACCGCCGAGGAGGTTCTGTCCCTGGCCCGCGCCGACACCCCCTGACCACAGGCCCCGACCGGCCCCGCCCCACAGCTCTCCCGCGAGCGGGACGAGCCCCTCGAGGACTGTCCCCCTGAGCATGAAGCGCCCCTCGGGGACTCTCCCCGTGTGCGGTACGAGCCCCTCGGGGACTCTCCCCGTGTGTGGGACGCGCTCCCCGGGGACTCTCGCCGTGGGCGGGACGCCCCTCGTGGACGGAGCACGCGACGGGGCCACGCGGACGTGACAAGGCCCCGGACGGGGATCCGCCCGAGGCCTTGTGGTTCAGGGGCCAGGGTCAGGCGCGGCCGATGGTCAGCTCGTCGTCGCCCAGGTCGACCAGGACCGTGTCGCCGTCGACCACCTCGCCGGACAGCACCGCCTTGGCCAGCTTGTCGCCGATCGCCGACTGCACCAGCCGCCGCAGCGGCCGCGCGCCGTACATCGGGTCGTAGCCGGTGATCGCCAGCCAGTCGCGCGCCGCCGGGGTGACGTCGAGCGCGAGCCGCCGGTCGGCCAGCCGCTGGGCGAGCCGGTCCACCTGCAGGTCGACGATCTTCGTCAGCTCCTCCGTGCCGAGCGCGTCGAAGAGGATGACGTCGTCGAGCCGGTTGAGGAACTCCGGCTTGAACGACGCCCGCACCGCGCCCATCACCGCGTCGCGCTTGGCGCCGTTCTCCAGCTTCGGATCGACGAGGTACTGCGAGCCGATGTTGGAGGTCAGGATGAGGATCGTGTTGCGGAAGTCGACCGTGCGGCCCTGCCCGTCGGTCAGCCGGCCGTCGTCGAGCACCTGCAGCAGGATGTCGAAGACCTCGGGGTGCGCCTTCTCGACCTCGTCCAGCAGGACGACGGTGTAGGGGCGCCGCCGTACGGTCTCGGTGAGCTGGCCGCCCTCCTCGTAGCCGACGTAGCCGGGAGGCGCGCCGACCAGGCGGGCGACGCTGTGCTTCTCGGAGTACTCGGACATGTCGATGCGGGTCATCGCCCGCTCGTCGTCGAACAGGAACTCCGCCAGCGCCTTGGCCAGCTCGGTCTTGCCGACGCCGGTCGGGCCGAGGAACAGGAACGAGCCCGTCGGCCGGTCGGGGTCGGCGATGCCGGCGCGGCTGCGCCGCACGGCGTCGGAGACGGCCTGGACGGCTTCGCGCTGCCCGATGAGGCGCCTGCCGAGCTCGTCCTCCATCCGCAGCAGCTTGGCGGTCTCGGCCTCGAGCAGCCGCCCGGCGGGGATGCCGGTCCACGAGGAGATGACCTCCGCGATGTCGTCGGAGCCGACCTCCTCCTTGACCATCTGCTGCTCGGGCGTCTCCTGGGCGGCGGCCAGCAGTTCCTTCTCCAGGCGGGGAACCTCGTCGTACAGGAGCCTGGAGGCGTCGGCGTAGTTGCCGTCGCGCTGGAAACGTTCGGCGGCGCCGCGCGCCTCGTCGAGCTGCTTCTTCAGGTCGCCGACCCGGTTGAGCCCGTCCTTCTCGCGCTGCCACCTGGCCACGAGGGCGTTGAGCTCCTCCTGGCGGTCGGCCAGCTCGGCACGCAGCCGTTCGAGGCGCTGCAGGGAGGCCTCGTCGGTCTCCTTGGCCAGGGCCAGCTCCTCCATCTTCATCCGGTCGACGTTGCGCTGGAGCTGGTCGATCTCGACGGGACGCGAGTCGATCTCCATGCGCAGCCGCGAGGCGGCCTCGTCGACCAGGTCGATGGCCTTGTCGGGGAGGAAGCGGTTGGTGATGTAGCGGTCGGACAGCGCCGCGGCGGCCACGAGGGCGCTGTCGGCGATCTGCACCTGGTGGTGGGCCTCGTAACGGCCCTTCAGCCCGCGCAGGATGGCGATGGTGTCCTCGACGGACGGCTCGCCGACGAACACCTGCTGGAAGCGCCGCTCGAGCGCCGGGTCCTTCTCGATCCGCTCGCGGTACTCGTCGAGGGTGGTGGCGCCGATCATGCGCAGCTCGCCGCGCGCC
The DNA here is from genome assembly GCF_053605785.1 of Nonomuraea sp. NPDC003754. Lineage (NCBI taxonomy): Bacteria > Bacillati > Actinomycetota > Actinomycetes > Streptosporangiales > Streptosporangiaceae > Nonomuraea > Nonomuraea sp. NPDC003754. The sequence goes on along the minus strand of NZ_JBSGJX010000004.1, from coordinate 229,249 downwards.
AGCATCGGCTTGAGCATGTTGCCCGCGTCCATGGCGCCCTCGGCGGCGCCCGCGCCGACCACGGTGTGCAGCTCGTCGATGAAGGTGACGATCTGCCCGTTGCTCTCCTTGATCTCGGAGAGCACGGCCTTGAGCCGCTCCTCGAACTCGCCGCGGTACTTCGCGCCCGCCACCATCGCGCCGAGGTCGAGCGAGACGAGCTTCTTGTTGCGCAGCGACTCGGGCACGTCACCGGCGACGATCCGCTGCGCCAGCCCCTCGACGACGGCGGTCTTGCCGACGCCCGGCTCGCCGATCAGCACCGGGTTGTTCTTGGTGCGGCGCGACAGCACCTGCACCACGCGCCTGATCTCGGAGTCGCGCCCGATCACCGGGTCGAGCTTGCCGCTCCTTGCCCGCTCGGTCAGGTCGACGCCGTACTTCTCCAGCGCCTGGTAGGTGTCCTCCGGCGTCTCGCTGGTGACCCTGGCGTGCCCGCGCACCTTCTCGAACGCGTCGAGCAGCGCCTGCGGCGTGGCCCCCGAGTTCTTCAGCAGCGTGGCCATCTCGCCGCCGTCGGTCGCGAGACCGACCAGCAGGTGCTCGGTCGAGACGTACTCGTCCTCCAGGCGCTTGGCCCGCTGCGCGGCGGTGTTGATCACCGTCAGCACCTGACGCGAGCTGGAGGGCGCGCTCACCGTGGCGCCCTGCGCCTTCGGCAGGGCCGCCAGCGCGGCCTCCACCTTGGCGCGCAACGCCTTCCAGTCGGCGCCGACCGCTTCGAGCAGAGGTACGGCGGTGCCGCCCGTCTGGGAGAGGAGGGCGGCCAGCAGATGGGCCGGCGCGATCTCGGGATTTCCTTCGGTGGCCGCCCGGCGCATGGCGACCGACAGCGCTTCCTGGCTCTTCTGCGTGAGCTTGTAGTCCATGTATTCAGGCCCCCGGTGGCAACTCGTAGCGGATCAGCGCCTTGACCATGGACACTTCGGCTCTGAGGCGGTGAACCTCCTCACGCAGCCTCAGCGCTTCGTTCTCCAGCTCAAGAATCCGCTTGATGCCGGCGAGGTTGATGCCCTCCTCCTGGGACAGGCGCTGCACCTCGCGCAGCTGGATGATGTCTCGCATGGAGTAGAGGCGGCCGCGGCCCGCCGTACGGCCCGGGCAGACCAGCCCGAGGCGGTCGTACTGCCGCAGGGTCTGCGGATGCAGGCCGGACAGCTGGGCGGCCACCGAGATGACGTAGACGGGTGTCTCGTCCGACAGGTTGAAGTAGTTGGCGTCCATCGGCCTACTCACTCCTGGCACGTTGGATGAGGTCGGCCCGAGGGTCCTCGTTCGCGGTGGCGGTGCGGAACTCGTTCAGCAGCTCGCGCGACTTGTCGTCGAGCTCCTGCGGCACGAGCACCTCCACCGAGGCGAGCAGGTCGCCCTTGGTGCCGTCCTTACGGGTGGCCCCCCTGCCGCGGACCCTGAACGTGCGGCCGTTGGGCGTACCCGCCGGAATGCGCAGAGTGACAGGCAGGCCCTTGAGGACGGGCACCTTGATCTCCGCGCCGAGCGCCGCCTCGGTGAAGGTGACGGGAACGGTGATGGTCAGGTTGTCGCCCGACCGCCCGAACACCGCGTGCGGCTTGACGTGAGTCTGGATGTAGAGGTCGCCCGCCGGCCCGCCGTTCTCGCCGGGCGCGCCCTTGCCTTTGAGCTTGACCCGCTGCCCGTCGGCCACCCCGGCCGGGATGCGCGCCTGGATGGTGCGGGTGCTCTTGGCCCGCCCGCTGCCGTCGCAGACCGGGCAGGGGTCGTCGACGAGCAGCCCGCGGCCCTTGCAGTCGCGGCAGGGCTCGGAGAAGGCGAAGTTGCCCAGGTTACGGCTGGCCGCACCGGTGCCCTCGCAGGTCGGGCAGACCCGCGGGGTCGTGCCGGCCTTGGCTCCGGTGCCGCTACAGGCCTTGCACGCCGACGACGTGGTCAGCCTCAGCGAGACGGTGTGGCCCTCGACCGCCTCGGTGAAGGAGAGCGTGACCTCGGACTCGATGTCCTGGCCGCGGCGCGGCCTGGTCGTCGTGCCCGTGGTGCGGGTGCTCCCGCCGCCACCCCTGTTGAACAGCCCGCCGAACAGGTCGCCGATGCGCTCGCTCGTGCTTCCGCTGTGCTGGCCGGTGCCGCCGAACAGGTCGCCGAAGTCGAACGGGAAACCACCGCCACCGCCGCCGGGCCGCGGCGCGCCCATGCCCGATCCGAACAGGGTGCGCGCCTCGTCGTACTCCTTGCGGCGCTTGCTGTCCGAGAGCACGTCGTTGGCCTCGGAGATCTCCTTGAACCTGGCCTCCTTGGCGGAGTCACCCTGGTTGGCGTCCGGGTGGTACTGCCTGGCCAGCTTCCGGTAGGCCTTCTTGATCTCTTCGGCGGTGGCGGTTTTCGGCACACCAAGGACGGCGTAGTAATCCTTCTCCAGGTAGTCCTTGGTGCTCATCTATGGCGTCCTTTCGGGGGGTTCTCAGTTGTCGTCGGACGCGGCCGGGGCGTCCTCGGGTTCGGCGACCGCGACCCTTGCCGGGCGCAGCACCCGATCACCGATGCGGTAGCCGAGCTGCAGCACCTCGATGGCGGTCGGCTCGGTCACCTCCGAGGAGTAGCTGTGCATCAGCGCCTCGTGGACCGTCGGGTCGAAGGGCTCGCCCTTCTGGCCGAACGGGGTCAGCCCCAGCTTGGTGACGACCGCCTCCAGCGACTCGGCGACCTTGGCGAAACCGCCGGTCAGTTCGCCGTGGTCGCGAGCCCTGCCGATGTCGTCGAGGACCGGCAGCAGCTCGGTGAGCGCTCCGGCGACCGCCTGCTCGCGGACCGCGACCCGGTCGCGCTCGACCCGCCTACGGTAGTTGGTGTACTCCGCCTGCAGCCGCTGCAGGTCCGCGGTGCGCTCGGCCAGGAGGCCGGTGTCGCCCCCCGCGACAGGCGCGGCGTCCGCCGGAGGAGCGGCCGGGGCCGGCTCCTCCTTGGCGGTCCTCGCCTGACCCGTCTTGGGGTCGATCTTGCGGTTGTCGCGGATCACCGGCTCTGACTCGGGCCCGTTATCGCGCGGCTCAGACATCGTCACTGGTCCTTCTTGGGCTGGTCGTCGTCCACGATCTCCGCCTCGACGACGTCGTCGTCGCCGCCGGCCTTGGCCTGGCCGGTCTCGCCCTCGGGCGTGGGGCCGGCCTGCTGCTGGCTCTGAGCGTAGATCGCCGAACCCATCTTCTGGCTGACCGTGGCCAGCTTCTCCGCCGAGGTGCGGATCGTGTCGGTGTCGGTGCCCTCGAGAGCCTTCTTCAGCTCGGCGAGCGCGTCGTTCACCTCAGTCTTGATCTCACCGGGGACCTTGTCGTCGTTCTCGCGGAGGAACTTCTCCGTCTGGTAGGCGAGGCCGTCGGCGTTGTTGCGGACCTCGGCCTCCTCACGACGCTTCTTGTCCTCCTCGGCGTAGGACTCGGCCTCGCGCATCATGCGCTCGATGTCGTCCTTCGGCAGCGCCGAGCCGCCGGTGATCGTCATCGTCTGCTCCTTGCCGGTGCCAAGGTCCTTGGCGGAGACGTTGACGATGCCGTTGGCGTCGATGTCGAAGGTGACCTCGATCTGCGGGATGCCGCGCGGGGCCGGGGCGATGCCGGTCAGCTCGAAGGTGGCCAGCTTCTTGTTGTAGGAAGCGATCTCACGCTCGCCCTGGTAGACCTGGATCTGCACCGACGGCTGGTTGTCCTCGGCCGTGGTGAAGACCTCCGAGCGCTTGGTCGGGATCGTCGTGTTGCGCTCGATGATCTTCGTGAAGATGCCGCCCTTGGTCTCGATGCCGAGGGACAGCGGGGTCACGTCGAGCAGCAGGACGTCCTTGACCTCACCCTTGAGCACGCCCGCCTGGAGCGCGGCGCCGATCGCCACGACCTCGTCGGGGTTGACGCCCTTGTTCGGCTCCTTGCCGCCGGTGAGCTCCTTGACCAGCTCGGAGACGGCGGGCATACGGGTCGAACCACCGACGAGCACCACGTGGGCGATGTCGGAGACCTTGATGCCGGCGTCCTTGATGACCTGGTGGAACGGGCCCTTGGTCCGCTCGAGCAGGTCGGCGGTCAGGCGCTGGAACTCCGAGCGGGTCAGCTTCTCGTCGAGGTGCAGCGGGCCCTCGGAGGAGGCCGTGATGTAGGGCAGGTTGATGTTGGTCTCGGCCTGGCTGGACAGCTCGATCTTGGCCTTCTCCGCCGCCTCGCGCAGGCGCTGGAGGGCCATCTTGTCCTTGGCCAGGTCGACGCCGTGGGCGTTCTGGAAGCGCTTGACCAGCTCGTCGACGACGCGCTGGTCCCAGTCGTCGCCACCGAGGTGGTTGTCGCCGGAGGTGGCCTTCACCTCGACGAAGCCGTGGCCGTCCTCCTGGCCGACGTCGAGCAGGGACACGTCGAAGGTGCCGCCGCCGAGGTCGAAGACCAGGATGGTCTGGTCCTTGTCCTTGTCGAGGCCGTAGGCGAGGGCCGCGGCCGTCGGCTCGTTGATGATGCGAAGCACGTTGAGGCCCGCGATCGTGCCGGCTTCCTTGGTGGCCTGGCGCTGGGCGTCGTTGAAGTAGGCCGGGACGGTGATCACGGCGTCAGTGATCTTCTCGCCCAGGTAGGCCTCGGCGTCCTGCTTGAGCTTCTGCAGGACGAAAGCGCTGATCTGCTGCGGGGAGAACTTCTTCCCGTCGATCTCCGTGGACCAGTTGGTGCCCATCTCGCGCTTGACCGAGCGAATCGTCCGGTCCACGTTGGTGACGGCCTGACGCTTGGCCACCTCACCGACGAGGACCTCGCCGTTCTTCGCGAAGGCGACCACGGACGGCGTGGTCCGCGAGCCCTGCGCGTTGGCGATGACGGTGGGCTCACCGCCCTCGAGGATCGAGACGACGGAGTTGGTCGTCCCCAGGTCGATACCTACCGCACGTGCCATGAGTACGTCCTTGTAGTCAAAGTTGAGCTTGTTGGGCTCAACCTATGGACCGACGAATGGTTTGTCAAACGAGTTGAGCCTATGCGACTCAACCTCTGGGTGCGCACCGACATTCCCGGCGAGGGGGCTTTTCCGAGTGACTCACGATCCTGAACGACAGGCGGCACCCCCGCGGTTCCAACCCGGTGCGGACGCACACGGCGACGGCCGCCCCTCGGGGACGGCCGTCGTGTGGGTTCGGCTTCTCCAGCGCCTGCGCCGGCGCTTCTCTGGCGTCTTCTCTAGCGCCGCCCGGCGCCGTCGACGATCTTGCGTTTCCCGATCGGCGCCTTCAGCTTGACCGTCGTGGTCTTCTGGATGGCGATCTCGATGCAGGAGACGTTCTGGGCCTTGGCCGCCGTGCCCTCGTAGAGGGTGACGGTCACCTGCTTGGCCGTCTCCTTCACCGCCACCCTGTCGAGCACCGCGCACGGCTCGACACCCGACCACCAGACCAGCTTGACCAGGCGGTCCTTGGCCTTGGCGCTCTCGAACCGGACCTTACGGGTGTTGACGGTGTCGCCGACCGGTTTGACCTTCTTCGGCGACGGGGTGGGGGAGGTGGAGGGTGTGCTGATCACCGGCTGGGCGGCGACGGGCTGGTGGGGGTTCGGGCGGGCTGCCGTGTCAGTGGCGGCCGCGCCGCAGCTCAGGGTCAGCATCAGACACCCGGCCACGAGGGCTGTAGTCCGCATACCCGTATGACGGATCCCGCGACGCCCCGGTTCACCCTCCCACCGCCCATCCTTCGCGCCGGCCCGCGCCCGCCTTCCGAGCGAATCGCCCTCCGACCGTCGCGGTGTCTCGGCCGGTCCTGCCCGCAGGCGTCGGGTGACCGCCTCGGGCCCTTCCCGCAGGCGTCGGGTGACCGTCTCGGGCCCTTCCCGCAGGCGTCGGGTGACCGTCTCGGGCCCTTCCCGCAGGCGTCGGGTGACCGTCTCGGGCCCGTCGGTCCTGCCCGCGGACCTCGGGGGACGGTCTCGGGGTGTCGGCGCCGGCCTCCCGGGGTGGCCACGTCGGGGTGCTCCTGGCGGGCCGTACCGAGGGTCGCGGGAGAGATCGGGGCGGTGATCCACAGGCGATGCGGGGGTTTACGCTGATGATGTGCTGCGTCACGTTCTCCTGGCCGCCTCGCGAAGCGAGCGCGCCGAGCGTCTCATCGCCTCGTCCCCGCTGACCAGGGGAGTGGTCAGCCGCTACGTGGCCGACGACGTGGGCGCCGTCGTCCACGACCTGTCACACCAGGGCCTGCTCGTCACCGTCGACCACCTCGGCGAGGACGTCACCGACAGGACACAGGCCGAGCGCGAGGTCCGCGCCTACCTCACCCTCCTCGAAGGTCTCCCCTCGGGAGCCGACGTCTCCGTCAAGCTCACCGCCCTCGGCCTGCGCCTGTCGGAGCAGTTCGCCCTCGACAACGCCGCGTCGGTCTGCGAGGCCGCCGCGGCCAGGGGCGTGACGGTCACCCTCGACGCCGAGGAGCACGACACCATCGAGGCCCAGCTGTCGATCCACTCGACCCTCCGCAAGGAGCATCCCGACGTCGGCGTGGTCGTCCAGTCCTACCTGCGCGCCGCGCCTGAGCGCTGCGCGAAGCTCGACAGCGCCAGGGTACGGCTGTGCAAGGGCGCGTACGTGGCGCCCGAAGCGCTGTCGTACACCTCACCGAGGGACATCGACCGCAGCTACGTCCGCTGCCTCAAGACACTCATGGCGGGCACCGGCTACCCGATGGTCGCCACCCACGACCCGCGCCTGATCGAGATCTCCGCCGCGCTGGCCGTCCTCCACGGGCGCGACACCACCGGCTTCGAGTTGCAGATGCTGTACGGCGTGCGGCCCGCCGAGCAGCGGCGGCTGGCGGGGGTCGGCTCGCAGGTCAGGGTGTACGTGCCGTACGGCGACGACTGGTACGCCTACCTCATGCGCCGCCTGGCCGAGCGCCCGGCCAACCTGACCTTCTTCGCCCGCTCGCTCTTCTCCCGGGACTGAGGCTCCCGGCGTTGCGACCGTCACGCTCTCCGGGTTCGAGGCCGCTCGCTTCCCTCCGGGAGTCGGGGTCGGGTGGCCCTCCCTCCGGGGCCGAGGCTGCTCGCGCCTCTCGCGGCTGGGGCCGAGACCGCCCGCTCCTTCTCCTGGGGGAGGCCGGTCGCTTCCCTCCTGGGGAGGAGGCCGGTCGGTCCTGTTCCGGGGCGGAAGCCGGTCGCTCCTCTCGCGGCTGAGCCCGGTCGTTATCCCGGGGCGGGCCGGTCGGGGATCCCCAGGGTCGGCGAAGAGGTCGTGGTCGAGTGTGCCGCTCCGGCGTGACCTCGCCAGGCCCGGCCTCGACGCCGTACCGGCCGCCGCCTTTTTCCGACGCGGTGCCGTACCGGCCGCCGCCTTTTTCCGACGCGGTGCCGCCACGTCGGACTAGGTAGGCTGCCCGCATGATTGCGATTCTGGGAACCGGCAAGATGGGCGAGGCCCTGCTGTCGGGGCTGCTGCGGGCCGGGTTCAAGCCGGGCGACGTCCTGGCGACCGCGCGCAGGGAGGAGCGGGCCCAGGCGCTTCGGGAGACGTACGGCGTGCGGACCGTGTCGAACACCGAGGCCGCCAAGGCCGCCGACACGCTGATCCTCGCCGTCAAGCCACAGGACATGGCCGCCCTGCTGGCCGAGATCGCCCCCTACGTGCCCGCCGACAGGCTCGTCATCTCGGCGGCGGCGGGCATCACGACCGCGTTCGTCGAGCAGCGGCTCGGGGTGGACGTGCCGGTGGTCAGGGTCATGTCGAACACGCCGATCAAGTTCGACGAGGCGATGAGCGTGATCTCGGCCGGCGCGTACGCGGGTGAAGAGCACCTGCAACGCACCGAGAACCTGCTCAAGCCGGTGGGCAAGGTGCTGCGGATCCCCGAGTCGCAGCAGGACGCGGCGACGGCGCTGTCGGGCAGCGGTCCCGCGTACTTCTTCTACCTGGTCGAGGCGATGGTGGACGCGGGCATCCTGCTCGGCATGCCGCGCGCCGCGGCGCTGGACATGGTCACGCAGTCGATCGTGGGAGCGGCGATCATGCTGCGTGACTCGGGGGAGCACCCGGTGATCCTGCGCGAGGCGGTGACCTCGCCCGGCGGCACGACCATCGCGGCGATCGCCGAGCTCGAACGGCACAGCGTGCGCGCGGCCTTCCTGGCCGCCATCGAGGCGGCCCGCGACCGCGGCCGCCAGCTCGCCTCCGGCTGACCGCAGGCTTCCGGCCTCACGCATGTCCTGCGGTCGGCCCGCTGTTAGGAAACCGGGTCGTCTTCGGCATCACGCTGTTCGGCCCGTTGATCCCCCTCGGCTCCGAGCTGATCACCGGCGCGTACGGCGAGACCGCCTACGGCCTCGTCCTGTCCGCCGGCGGCGCGGGCACGATCGTCGGCGGCCTGGTCGCCCTGCGGGTCCGCCCGGCCAGGCCGCTGGCGGCGGGCGCGGCCGGGCTGCTGCTGTTCGCGCTGGAACCGCTGACGATCGCCCTCGGCGCGTCCCTCCCGGTCGTCATGGCGGGGCACGTGCTGGGCGGCGCCGCGTGGGCGTTCTGGTCGGTGATGTGGGCGACCAGCGTGCAGACCATGGTGCCGGGAAACGCGCTCACCAGGTAGGGGTACGGCAGGCGGTCGCCTGATGCGCCCTCTACGCTAGGCGGCGTGACGGTTCGTCGCGGTATCCCCCCGCTGCTCGTCCTGTTAGCGCTTACCGGCTGCACCGCCGAGGAGCCGCCTGCCTTCCAGCTCGCGCAGGTGCAGCGCGCCCCGGTCACGGAGGTCGTCGAGGCGCCCGCCACGATCGGTGCCAGGGCCACGGCCACGCTGCGCGCGCCCGCCCAGGGCACGGTGACCAAGCTGTACGTGCGTGACGGCGAGAAGGTCGCCAAGGGGCAGATCCTGGCCAGGATCCGGTCCCCGCAGGCCACCGACCAGCTCGCCCAGGCGCGCAGGGCGGCGCGTCCCGTGCCCGCCCCCTCGACGCCGCGCCTGGCGAGCATCGACACCAGCGCCTTCGACCGCAAGGTGGCCAGGCACTTCGCCAAGGCCAGGGCGGAGGCCCGCAAGGTGGACGACGCGGCCGCGCGCAGGCAGCTGCTGTCCGCCATCGACATGGCCGAGACGCAGCACAAGGCCAACAAGCAGGCGCTGTCGCAGATCACCGCGTCGCTCAGCCGTACCGTCAGCGGCTTCACCAGCGGGCTGACCGCCTCGATGTCGTCGCTGCAGGCGGCCTCGCGCACGCAGGCCAGGGTGGCGGTCAAGGCCGCCGAGTCCACGGTGAAGGCGCTCACCATCAAGGCGCCGTTCGGCGGCGTCGTCACGCTCGGGCGTCCTTCGGGCGGTGGCGGCTCCAGCGCGTTGAGCGGGCTGCTCGGGCAGATCCCCGGCGGGGCGGCGCCGCAGCTGCCCGCCGTACCGGCGGGCGGGTCGTCGGGCGGCGGCGCGCCGGTCGCGGTCGGCGTGCCGGTGTCGGCGGGCGACCCGATCGTGACGGTGACCGACGTGTCCAAGCTGACGCTCTCCGCCGACATCGACGAGACCGACGTGCTGCTGGTCAAGCCCGAGACCCGCGCGGAGATCGAGCTGGACGCGGTGCCCGGCGCGACCTACACCGCCACGGTGACGGGCGTCGGCATCCAGCCCATGGAGGCCACCACCGGCGGGGTCAGCTACCCCGTGCAGCTGTCCCTCGGCTCCGGCGCCTTCGACGACGGGTCCGCGGCGCCCACCCCCAAACCCGGCATGAGCGCGGTCGCCAGGCTGACCGTCCGCGAGGCGCCCTCCGCCGTCGCCGTGCCCGCCTCGGCGATCGTCTCGAGCGGGCGGGAGAGCGTCGTCTGGATCTCGTCCGCCGGTACGGCCCAGCGGCGCGTGGTCAAGCTCGGCGCCCAGGGCGACGCGATGGTCGAGGTCGTGAGCGGCCTGACCGTGGGCGAGCGCGTGGTGGTCAAGGGCGCCGACGCGGTACGGCAGGGCCAGCCGCTGTCATGACCCCCGCACTGGAGGCCGTCGACCTCACACGCTCCTACCAGCTCGAAGGCGTCTCCGTGGACGCCCTTCGCGGGGTGAGCCTGCGGATCGACCAGGGCGAGTTCGTGGCGATCGTCGGGCCGTCCGGGTCGGGCAAGTCGACGCTGATGCACCTGCTCGGCTGCCTCGACCGGCCCACGTCGGGCGCGCTGCGGGTGAACGGCACCGAGATGTCCACCCTGTCCGACACCGCGCTCGCCGAGCTGCGCAACAGGACGATCGGGTTCGTCTTCCAGTCGTTCCACCTGCTCGGCCGGACGTCGGCCGTGGACAACGTGGCGCTGCCGCTGGTGTACCGCGGGGTGGGGAAGGCCGAACGGCGGACGCGGGCGCGGCGGGCGCTGGAGGCGGTGGGGCTGGGGCACCGGCTCGACCACCGGCCCTCGCAGATGTCGGGCGGTGAACAGCAGCGGGTGGCGATCGCGCGGGCACTGGTCGGCGAGCCGTCGGTGCTGCTGGCCGACGAGCCGACCGGGAACCTGGACACCCGCAACGGGGACGAGGTGATGGCGATCCTCGACCGGCTGAACGCCGACAGCGGGGTGGCCATCGTGCTCGTCACCCACGAGCCGGACATCGCGGCCCACGCGCGCCGCCAGATCCACGTGCGCGACGGCCGGGTGGAGCTGGACACCGCGCACCGGCCCGCCGCGACCGGCGAGGAGGCAGACACGTGAGGGGCGCGGAGGCGTTCTTCATGGCGCTGGAGGCCCTCAGGGTCAACCGGCTGCGCAGCACGCTCACCATGCTCGGCGTCATCATCGGCGTCCTCGCCGTCGTCGTCCTCGTCGCCATCGGCTCCGGCGCCAAGAACGCCATCGAGCGCGAGATCTCCGGCCTGGGCAGCAACATCATCCTTGTCGTCCCCGGCCAGCTCAGCGTCGGCGCCGTCCCGACCCAGAGCAGGATGAACCTGTCCGACGCCGCCTACGTCCGCCGCGTCGTCGGCGACCCCGGCAAGGTGACCGTCTCCGTCCAGTCCGGCGAGACCGTACGCGTCGGCAGGAAGGATGCCTTCGTCACGATCGTCGGCACGGACGAGAACCTGCCCAACATCTTCCAGCGTCCCCTCGACCGCGGCCGCTACCTGACCGAGACCGACGTCGACACCCGGCGCAGGGTCGCGGTGCTGGGCGCGGAGGTGGCCGACGAGATGTTCGGCGACGTCGACCCCGTGGGCCGCCAGATCACCGTCTCGGGCGCCCGCTTCCGCGTGGTCGGCGTCTACACGACGGTCGGCGCGACCTTCGGGGTGGCCCGCGACAAGGAGGTGCACGTCCCCGTCACCACCGCGCAGCGGCTGATCGGCGCCAGCAGGATCAACGGGATCGCGGTCGGCGCCTCGGGCCCCGACGAGATCGAGCCGCTCCAGCGGAAGGTCGTGGCCGCCCTGGGCGAGCGGTATCCGGGCGAGCGCTTCTCCGCCGTCACCCAGACCCAGCTGCTCGGCACCATCGGCAGCGTCCTCGGCATGCTCACCGGCGTGCTCGCCGCCATCGCGGGCATCTCGCTGCTGGTGGGCGGGGTCGGCGTGTCCAACATCATGCTCGTCAGCGTCCGCGAACGCACCCGGGAGATCGGCCTGCGCAAGGCGCTCGGGGCGCGCCAGCGCGACATCCTCGCCCAGTTCCTCATCGAGGCCGTGCTGCTGACCACCATCGGCGGCCTGGTCGGCATCCTGCTGGGTGTGGGCGGCGCGCTGGCCATCCAGGCGCTCACGCCCGTGCCCGCCGCCATCACCTGGTGGTCGATCGCGCTGGCGTTCGGGGTGTCGGCCGCGGTGGGCGTCTTCTTCGGGGTCGCCCCGGCACGCCGGGCGGGCCGCCTCGACCCGGTCATCGCCCTGCGCGCCGAGTGACCCGCGCGAGGCCCGGTCATCGCCCTGCGCGCCGAGTGACCCGCGCGAGGCCCGGTCATCGCCCTGCGCGCCGAGTCACCCGGGCGAGGCCCGGTCATCGCCCTGCCGCCGAGTGACCCGGGCGAGATCCGAGAGTCGATGGCCGGTCAGGCGTCGCGCTGCTTCAGCCCCCGGGGGTGACCAGCCCGCGCTCGTAGGCGACGATCACCGCCTGCGCCCTGTTGCTGACGTCGATCTTGGCGAACACCGCGGTCACGTGGTTCTTCACGGTGCTCGGCGAGACGGCGAGCCGTTCGGCGATCTCGGCGTTGGACAGGCCTTTCGCGATGAGCACGAGCACCTCCTGCTCCCGCGCGGTGAGCCCGTCGATCTCCGCGCGCGGCCGGCCGCCGCGGACGTAGGTGCGGATCAGCCCGGTCAGCAGGCGCGGCGCGACGGCCGCCGCGCCGCCGTGGACCACCCTGACGGCCTCGACCAGTTCCTCGGGCGAGACGTCCTTCGGCAGGAAGCCGTCGGCTCCGGCCCTGAGCGCCGTCACGACGTTCTCGTCCAGGTCGAAGGTGCTCAGCATGAGGATCTTGGTCTGCGCGAACTCGGCGACGATGGCCGACGTCGCCTCGATGCCGTCCACGCCGGGCATGTGCAGGTCCATGATGACCACGTCGGGGCGCAGCTCGCGGCAGCGCGCCACGGCGGCGGCGCCGTCGCCCGCCTCGCCGACCACGGAGATGTCGGGCTGGGCGTTCAGCATGAGCCGGTATCCGGTCCTGACGAGGGCGTGGTCGTCCACGAGCAGCACGGTGATCACAGCGGAAGCCTCGCACGGACCGCGAAGCCGCCGACCTCGCGGGGCCCGGTGAACAGCTGCCCGCCGCAGAGCGCCACCCGCTCGGCCATGCCCGCCAGCCCGAAGCCGCCGGGGGAGGACGAGGGCCCGGCCGTACCGTCGTCCAGCACCTCGACCTCGACCGCCCGCTCCTCGTAGCTGATCCGTACGGTGGCCCGCGCCCCGCGCGTGTGCTTGCGGGTGTTGGTGAGCGCCTCCTGCACGATCCGGTAGACGGCCAGGTCGATCGCCGCGGGCAGCGGCACGGGCGTGCCGTCCACCGCCAGGCTCGCCGGCAGCCCCGCCGCGCCGGCCTGCTCGACCAGCGCGGGCAGCCCGGCCGCGCCCGCCCCGGTCGCCTCGCCGCCGCCGGGGCCGTCGGCCCGCAGCACGTCGAGCAGGTGCCGCATCTCCGTCAGCGCCTGCCTGGCGGTCTGCTCGGCCGACAGCAGCGCCTCGCGGGCCTCCGGCGGATCCGGGGGCATGACCGCGCGCGCCCCGCCGACCAGCGCGTTGATCACGCTGAGGTGGTGGGCGACGACGTCGTGCAGCTCGCGGGCGATACGGCGGCGCTCCGCGCGGACCGCCTCGTCGGCGCGCTCCCTGGCCGAACGCTCGCGCAGCTCGACACGTGCCCTGACGAGCTGCCCCACGCCCACGGCCACCAGGTAGGAGGCGATGGCCAGGCTCTCCGTGGGAGTCCTCACCGCGAGGGCGATGCCGTAGGCGGTGGCGAGCGCGACAGCGGTGACCAGCGTCCTCCTGCCCTCGGTGTAGCGGCCGAGGCTGTAGAGGGCGATCAGCGCGGTGGTGGCCACCGAGTTGGTGCCGGTGAGGGTGCCGACGACGTCGAGCGCGGCGACGGCGACGGCGACGGGGATCGGGTGGCGGCGCCGGGCGAGAAGAGGGAGAGCGGAGGCCAGGAGCATGGCCCCGCCGGGGACGAGGGGCGGATCGCCGACGAGTCCGGCGACGAGGCCGACCACGGCGATGGTGCCGAGCACGATGACCAGCGTCGCGTCGAACACCTCGGGACGGCCGAAGAACCGCCATATCGCCCGCCCTACGCGCATGGCCTGAACCCTAACCAGTCGCCGCGGTCGCCGCGGGTCTCCGGGCGGCGGGGCCGGAGAGTGGATCATGTGGTGCGGGTTTCGCCCGGGTCACCGGCACTGCGGTAACGTCGGCGCATGAGCGAGTCGGTGCGAGTCGTCTGGGACGACGCCCTCACTGCCTATGATTTCGGCCCGGGTCACCCCCTCGCTCCCATCAGGGTCGAGCTGACCATGGCGCTGGCCCGCGAGCTCGGCGTTCTCGACCGGACCGAGGTCGTCGGCTGCGTACCGGCCACCGACGACGAGCTGGCCCTCGTCCACAAGCGTGACTACATCGAGGCGGTCAAGCGCGTCTCGGCGGACGGCCGTCCTGACCTGGCCGCGGGCCTCGGCACGCCGGACAACCCGTCCTTCGCGGGCGTCCACGAGGCCTCCGCGCTCATCGCGGGCGCCTCGCTGGCCGCCGCCCGCACGGTCTGGGAGGGTACGGCCGAGCACGCCGTCAACATCGCCGGCGGCCTGCACCACGCCATGGCCAACGTGGCCAGCGGCTTCTGCGTCTACAACGACCCCGCCGTGGCGATCGCCTGGCTGCTGGCGCAGGGCGCCTCGAAGGTCGCCTACGTCGACGTCGACGTCCACCACGGCGACGGCGTCCAAGCGCTCTTCTACGACGACCCCCGCGTGCTGACCGTCAGCCTGCACGAGAGCCCCCGCACGCTCTTCCCCGGCACGGGATGGCCGCAGGAGACCGGCGCGGAGGGCACCGCGGTCAACGTGGCGCTGCCCGCGGGGTGCGGCGACGAGGGCTGGTTGCGCGCCTTCCACGCGGTCGTACCGCCGCTGCTGAGGGAGTTCGCGCCCGAGATCCTGGTGACCCAGCACGGCTGCGACAGCCACGCGCTCGACCCGCTGGCCCACCTGATGCTGAGCGTCGACGGCCAGCGCGCCGCCTATGCCGCGCTGCACCGCCTAGCCCACGAGACGGCCGGCGGGCGCTGGATCGTCACCGGAGGCGGCGGTTACGAGCTGGTCCAGGTGGTGCCGCGGGCGTGGACGCACCTCATCGCCGAGGTGTCGGGCCATCCCGTCGACCCCTCGACGAGGACGGGCGCGGCCTGGCAGGCCCTGGTGCGCGAGCGGACGAGGGAGACGCCGCCGCTCACCATGACCGACGGGCGCACCCCGGCGTTCAAGGACCTGTCGGGCGGCTACGACCCGGCCGACGCCGTCGACCGCGCGATCATGGCGACGCGGCAGGCCGTCTTCCCCTACCACGGCCTCGATCCGATGCCCTGACGCCGCGGGCCCAGCACGTTCGTGGGCGTGCCTACGACGCGCCCGGGCGTCCGACGTGGGCGTGTCCGTGAGGCGTCCGGGCGTCCGACGTGAGCGTGCCTACGACGCGCCCGGGTGCCCGAGTCGTCGGAATTTCGCGGCCTGTGCGGTGGTTCAGACCATTCGTGGGCCGTTAGGCTCCGACAGGTGGGAAGGAGAGTCCATTGCTGACCCGCGACGAACTCCGCGAGCACCTGATCAGGACGCGCATCGCCGGAGATGTGGCCACCAGCAGGGAGAACAATCTCGACCACTACCGGTCCGTCGCGAACCGAGACCCTTACTTCCTCTTCGGCCTGACCAGTCTCGAGAACTGGTCCTACCGCGACGTCCTCGCCCAGATGGCCAAGTCGGCGGGTGTCGTCGCCGATCCCGGGCACCGCGAGGGCCAGGACACCATCGATCCCGAGCGCACGATCGACGCGCTCGACCTCATGGCCGACCGCATCGTCGGCGTGCTGGCCAGGCCGGCGCCGCGCGTGCTGTTCGCCACGGGGCATCCGACCGGTCTGCTCGCCATCCACCTGCCGCTGGCCGCGGCCGTGGCGGCCAGGGGCGCGACGCTGCTGAGCCCCGCCGAGGGCTGGACCTACTGGGGCGCCGGCTTCGGCAGGAAGCGCAAGATCCGCTACCTGGGCGACGTGGCGATGCTCGACGACCGGGGCGGCTTCGTGCACACGCACGACTCGGCGCCCATGGAGGCGATGCTGGCCGAGCTCGGCGACGCGCGTCCCGATCTGGTGATCGCCGATCACGGCTGGGCGGGAGCGGCCGGAGAGGCGGGCATCCCGACCGTCGGGTTCGCCGACAGCAACGACCCCGCGCTCTTCCTGGGCGAGGCCGAGGGCAAGATCGACGTGGTCGTCCCACTCGATGACAATGTGCTACCGCGCTATTACGCGCCGTTGACCGATCGGCTCGTCACACGAGTCTCACGAGCCCTTTGAGTCGAATTCGGCCCTCCCTATACCGTCTTTTCGCGCCTGCATTCCAAGAGGCTCGTCGTCCCTTTGCCAACTTTTGAGGGGCGCCGGGCGACTCTTATGTGTACGAACATAGACAGGTAGCACGTCCAGGCGAGGGGCACGGCCCGGCTGCTGGCCAGCAATTTCGCTGGTTTCGCTGACAGGCGGCTCCGATGACTGAGAAAGTAGGGGGTTTGCGCACTCGGAGTCCCGACTTACGCTGACGGCAGTACACGTGCGTGAGCAATGGCACCAGTGGGGATAACCCGGAAACACGTGCGGAAGAGGCGTCCGATGGGTGCAGGCGAAAGACCTCTCAGCGAGGTGAAGTTCCTGACCGTTGCCGAGGTGGCCACGGTCATGCGGGTGTCCAAGATGACGGTGTACCGGTTGGTGCACTCTGGCGAGCTGCCGGCCATCAGGGTCGGGCGCTCGTTCCGAGTTCCCGAGCAGGCGGTCCACGACTACCTCAGGGAGGCGTACATCGAGGCTGGGTAAGCCCGAGAGGTAGCGGTGTGATCGGTGGTCACATCGCGAGTGTTGCCACACGGTCACCCCCAGGGGGCGATCTACCGTGGATCGCCGGTAGTCTGTTGACCGGTGTGCGCTCGCACACCGATTCAGCCTTGCTATCAGTTACCTGGGGGTCCCGTGGGCTCTGTGATCAAAAAGCGCCGCAAGCGGATGGCCAAGAAGAAGCACCGCAAGCTGCTGAAGAAGACGCGCATCCAGCGTCGTAACAAGAAGTAGCCGCAGTCTGTGAGGCGCCGATGACCCACACCGTGCTTGTCACCGGGGTCTCGCGCCACGTCGGCGCCCGAGTGGCGAGCGTTCTCGCGGCGGACCCGGGCATCAGTCGCGTCATCGGAGTGGACACCGTGCCGCCGCCCTCGCTCACCCGAGATGGCGGCATCTCCCTCGGCCGGACGGAGTTCGTCCGGGTGGATCTTCGCAGCCCCGACATCGCTCAGGTGATCGCGGCGGCGGACATCGACATCGTTGTGCACATGAGCCTGGTCAGCGCTCCCTCGGGCAGCGCGGGCCGAGCCTCCATGAAAGAGCACAACGTGATCGGCACCATGCAGTTGCTCGGTGCCTGTCAGCGGTCGTCGACCGTGCGCCGCGTGGTGGTGCGTTCCACCACCGCGGTCTACGGCTCGTCGCCCAAGGATCCGGCGGTGTTCACCGAGGACGTCGTACCTCACGACAGCCCGTCTCATGGCTATGCCAAGGACGCGGCCGAGGTCGAAGGCTATGTCCGGGGCTTCGCGCGCCGCCGTCCCGATGTGACGGTGTCGACGCTGCGTTTCGCGAACTTCATGGGTCCCGGCGTCGACTCGCCGCTGACGCGTTATTTCAGCCAGTCCGTCCTGCCGTCCGTGTTCGGTTTCGACCCCCGGCTGCAGTTCGTCCACGAAGACGACGCGGTCGAGGTGTTGCGGCGGATGGCGCTGGACGACCACCCCGGCACGTACAACGTGACCGGGGAAGGCGTGCTTCTGCTGTCGCAGTGCGCGCGCCGGGCGGGCGCCATCACCCTCCCGCTCCTCTCGCCCGCCTTCCGCCTGCTGGGCGAGGCCGCTCGCGGCGCGGGCCTGGTCGACTTCTCGCCGGAGCAACTGCGGCTGCTGTGTCACGGCAGGGTCGTCGACGGCGCCAAGCTCGCGGCCGAGCTCGGCTGGAAGCCCAAGTTCACCACCGCGGCGGCTTTCGACGACTTCCTGCGGTCGAGGAGAGGTGTCCGGAGTTGAGCGCTTCGCCCGAAGAACGTCGGGTGATTCCCATCACCGATGCGCCCTCCTACGCGGGAGAGGACCACGACGACGCGATCGCCCGCCTGCTGGCCTTCCTGCGCCGCCGGATCGCCGGCGAGTACGAAGTGGACGAGTTCGGCTACGACTCCGAGCTCACCGACAAGGTCCTGCTGGAGCTGATCAGGCCGCTCTACCACCGGTGGTTCCGGGTCGAGACCGTCGGCCTGGACAACATCCCGGCCGACAGCGGCGCGCTGATGGTCGCCAACCACTCGGGCACGCTCCCCGTCGACGCCCTGATGATGCAGGTGGCCGTGCACGACGAGGGCGGGCGGGCGCTGCGACTGCTCGGCGCCGACCTGGTCTACCAGCTTCCGGTGCTCGGCCACCTGTCCCGCAAGACCGGCCACACCCTGGCCTGCCCCGAGGACGCCGACCGCCTGCTGCGCAAGGGTGAGCTCGTCGGCGTGTTCCCCGAGGGCTTCAAGGGCGTCGGCAAGCCGTTCTCCGAGCGATACCAGCTGCAGCGCTTCGGCAGGGGCGGCTTCGTCGCGTCCGCCATCCGCGCCGGCGTGCCGATCGTGCCCACGGCGATCGTCGGGGCGGAGGAGATCTATCCCAAGATCGGCGACCTGCGTTTCCTCGCGCGCCTGCTCGGCCTGCCGTACCTGCCGATCACGCCGCTGTTCCCGTGGTTCGGCCTGTTCGGCCTGATCCCGCTGCCGTCGAAGTGGATGATCGAGTTCGGCGAGCCGATCAGGACCGACACCTTCGAGCCGGCCGCCGCCGACGACCCCATGCTGGTCTTCGAGCTCACCGACCACGTCCGCGAGGTCGTCCAGCAGCTGCTCACGGCCCTGCGCCTGCGCCGCGGTCACGCCTTCTTCTGAGCCCCCCGGTACGGCACGCCGCACCCCTCGCGGGGGGCGCGTGAACCCGGATCGCCCCTGAGGGAGAGATACCGGGGACCGCGTCGATTCCACGAAGGGGGCCGGCCTGTTGACCGCGCCAACTCCTGTCGGGTTCAGGGACGACGAGCTGATCCGTGGCTCCCTGGCCGACCCTGAACAGTTCGCCGAGCTGTTCGACCGCTATGCGGGAATGCTGTACCGCTACGTCTCCCGGCGCCTGGGGCCCGAACCGGCCGATGACCTGGTCGGCGAAACCTTCCTGATCGCCTTCGCCAAGCGCAAGAAATACGACATGTCCTACACGGACGCGCGGCCGTGGCTGTTCGGCATCGTCACCAAGCTGCTCGCGCGCCACCACCGCAAGGAGGCCACCAGGTATCGGGCGCTGCTGCGGGTGCCGGCGGACGAGGTGGTGGAGTCGCCCGTGGAGCGGGTGCTGACGGGCGTGACGGCGCAGGCGGCGCGGCCGCTGCTGGCCGGCGCGCTCGCCGCGCTGCCCGCGAGGGACAGGGACGTCCTGCTGCTGATCGCCTGGGGCGATCTGGCCTACGAGGAGGTGGCGCAGGCGCTGTCCATCCCGGTCGGCACCGTGCGCTCCCGCCTCAACCGAGCGCGCAGGAAGGTCCGCGCCGCGCTCGGCGACACCAACCCGATGCTGGAGGAGGCGTGACCATGGACGACCTGAGGATGCTCCGCGACCTCGGCGACGAGTTGGAGCACGAGCCGCCCGCCACGCTGGCCGGCCGGCGCCGGAGCTTCATGGAGCGCCGCCCCCGCCGAGGGTTCAGGCTGGGCGGCTGGCCGATGCTGGGCCTGGCCGCCGTCGCGACCGCGGCGGCCGTCGCCGTCCCGATGGTGGTGCTCAAGGGCGGCGACCAGCTCACAGCCGGTACGGTGGCCCCGCCCGCGGGCGCGCGCCCGGCCAAGTCCGGCCAAGCGATCAACGTGCTGCTCGTCGGCTCCGACACCCGCGAGGGCGAGGCCAACGCGAAGTACGGCCCGATCCAGTCCAGGACCGGGGTGGGCGCCCGAGCGGACACGATCATCCTGCTGCACCTGTCGGCCGACGGGAGGAGCGCGGACGCGGTCAACCTGCCCCGCGACTCGATGGCGGAGCTGCCCTCCTGCGCGGGCGCGCCGGGCGGGCAGCGGATGCTCAACGCCGCGCTTGACGCCGGTGGCCTGCGGTGCGTGTGGGAGAGCGTCGAGAAGCTGACGAAGGTCAGGATCGACCACGCGGTGGAGGTGGACTTCGCCGGTTTCAAGACGATGGTCGACGCCGTCGGGACGGTGCGCGTGAAGGTGGACACCCCGATCGACGACAGGAAGTCGAAGCTGAAACTGCCCGCGGGGGAGCACGAGCTCAACGCGGAGCAGGCGCTGGGCTACGTCAGGCTCCGCGACTACGCCGACGGCAGCGATCTGTCGCGCATCAAGCGCCAGCACGGTTTCCTGGCCGCGATGGCGGCGGAGGTGCGGAGCGACCCGGCCAAGCTCGTCGCGCTCATCCGGGCCGCGAGCGAGGTGGTGACGACCGACGACGGGCTCGGTGTGAGCCAGATGGCCGACATCGCGAGGGGCGTGTCGGGCGCGAAACTGCACTTCTCCACCGTCCCGGTCGAACCACATCCGCAGGACCGCCACCGACTGCAGTGGAAGCAGCCCGAGGCTGGCCGGCTGTTCCAGGCCATCGCCGACGACCAGACTATTGGACTATCAGTCCAGTAAAAGTTATCGTCTGCGCATGAGAGCGTGGACGATCGCGGCGGGGGTGCTGGCGGGTGTGGCCATCGGGGCGGTCGCGGCCCGCGGGCGGCGCGCCCCTCACCCGGTGACGGCGCGAGGACGGGCCCTCACCGTCACCACCCCTGACGGCGTACGGCTGGCCGTGGAGGTCGACGAGCCCGACGCTCCGGCGTACGCCGTCGTGTTCGCCCACGGCTGGGTGCTCACCAGGCACTCGTGGCACTTCCAGCGGGAGGCGCTGGCCGGACGCGCGATGCTCGTCGGCTACGACCAGCGGGGGCACGGCGACTCCGGCGAGGGACCCGCCGACCGCCGCACGATCGAGCAGCTCGGCGAGGACCTGCACGCCGTCATCGAGGCCGTCGTGCCCCCGGAACTGCCCGTGGTGGTGGTCGGCCACTCGATGGGCGGGATGACGGTGATGGGCCTGGCCGCTTCCCGTCCCGCGCTGTTCGGCTCCCGCATCGTCGGCGCGGCGCTGGTCAGCACGTCGTCCGGCCGGCTCGGCGAGAGCACGTTCGGCCTGCGCGGCCCGCTGGGCAGGCTGGTGCCGCGGGTGACCCCCCTCGTCATGAACGGGCTGCGGGACTCCGTGATCAACCCGATGACGACGCTGCCTGTCACCCGCTTTCTCGCCTTCGGCCCGCGCAGGGAGCACCTGCGCTTCGTCAACCGCATGATCGCCGGTACGCCGGCTTCGGTGATGGCGGGCTTCTTCCACGGCATGCTCGCCCACGACAAGCTGGCGGCGCTGCAGGCGCTGGCCTCGGTGGAGACGCTGGTGCTGGTCGGCGCGCTCGACCGGCTCACACCGCCGGAGCACAGCCGCAGGATCGCCGCGGCGCTGCCGTCGGCCAGGCTGGTGGTGGTGCCGGGAGCGGGGCACATGGTCGGGCTGGAGAACCCCACGGCGGTCAGCCTGGAGCTGGCCGCCCTGCTGGAACGCTGCGCCGCGCGACCGCCGGTTCCCGGGCCGCCCGAAGGCGCGGGTGCCGCCGCCCTGTGAGCCTCCCGCGTGGGGGCGGCGGGTCAGCCGGAGCGGTGCTGGCGGCGCAGCGCGATGCCCGCGGCGATGCCGCCCGCGACCGCGCCCACCCCGGCCGCGATCGGCAGGGCGGTCAGCGTGGCCTTGCGTCCCGTGCGGAAGTCGCGGATCGGCCAGTTGTGCTTCTTGGCGTGCTCGCGCAGCTCCGAGTCGGGGTTGATGGCCACGGCCCGGCCGACCAGCGACAGCATCGGCAGGTCGTTGGCCGAGTCGCTGTAGGCGGTGCAGCGGGTCAGGTCGAGGCCCTCGCGGCGGGCCAGCGCCCGCACCGCCTCGGCCTTGGCGGGGCCGTGCAGCAGGTCGCCGACCAGGCGGCCGGTGTAGACGCCGTCCTGCGACTCGGCCACCGTGCCGAGGGCGCCGGTCAGGCCCAGCCGCTGGGCGATGACCCTGGCCAGCTCGACAGGGGTGGCGGTGACCAGCCAGACGCGCTGCCCGGCGTCGAGGTGCGACTGGGCCAGCGCCCGGGTGCCCGCCCAGATCCGGTCCGACATCGTCTCGTCGTAGATCTCCTCGCCGAGCCGTACGACGTCGTCGACCTTGCTGCCCGCGACGAAGGCCAGCGCGGTCTCGCGAGCCACCGCGATGTGCTCGGGGTTCTCGTTGCCGCGCAGCCGGAAGACCGCCTGGCCGACCGCGAACTTCAGCAGGTCGGACGTGGTGAACATGCCGCGCGTGGCGAGGCCGCGGGCGAAGTGGTAGATCGAGGCTCCGCGCATCATCGTGTTGTCGACGTCGAAGAAGGCCGCGGCCTGCATGTCGGGCTCGGGGGGAACGGTGGCCACCGCGGCGGCTGCCGCCACCTCGCCGGCAATCTCCGCCTCAGCCGCCCGATGCCGTCGTAGTAGCCGCCTCATAGCCCCTCAGCTTAACCGGGAAGTATTGACTAGCCGTTAGGCAGCCGCAGCCCGTCGATGTAGTCGAGGTAATCGTTGGCCTGCTGCTGGTCGACGTCGTTGAGCTGCTCCAGCATCGGGTCGACCTTCTCGTGCTGCTCGGCCACGAAGTCGTCGATCTTCGACTGGTCGCGGGGCACCGCCCGGTCCATCCGCTCGATCGCCGAGCGGGTGCTCTCCTCCATCTCCTGGAGCGTGGCGCCGACGTGCGGGCCGCCGCCGCCCGCGTCGAGCAGCGCCGCCAACTCCTCGGCCCGCTCGCTCGCGGCGTCGAGGGCGCCGCCCGCCTTGTCGGGGTTCAGCTCCATCACCGCGCCCTCCGCGGCCCGTTTGAGCGGGTAGAGCATGTCGCCCGGCACCGCGCGGTAGGTCACGATTGTCGACAGCGTCATCGCCGTCGCGAGGCCGGCCGCCAGCACAGGGGAGAGCCAGCGCAGCGATCCACGACGGCGCGCGGGCGGCGCCGCGGTGGCCGGTCCAGGCGCCAGGGTCTCGGACAGCAGCGTCTCGCGCAGCCTGGCTCTGAACGCGGGGTCGGGCCCGCCTCCCAGGGGGAGGTTCGCGCCGAGGTCGGTCAGCTGTCCGAGGAGGGCATCAGCGTCATGATCGGACAGCCGGCGATGGAATGGCGACCTACCCATGAACGCTCCCTGCCGCCCCCGCATGTCGATCCACTGGTGATACCTGCCTAACGACCTGCCGCGGGGTGAGGTTACGCCAGATCCGGCTTGAGAGCCCTGGCCAGCGATCGGATCGCTCGGAACTGCAGCGCTTTGATCGCTCCACTCTTCTTCCCCATGATCAGTGCGGTCTCCGCCAGTGACAGGCCGTGCAGGAACCTCAGGACCACGCACTCCTGCTGCTCGGGATTGAGCTCCCGTACGGCGCGCAGCACGCGGTCGTTGATGATCGCCGTGACGACGGCGTTCTCAGGGATGTGCTCGCCGTCGACGGGGACGTCGAGCACCTCCGCCGTGGTGACCTCGAGGCGGTAGCGACCGGACTTGAAATGATCGGTGACCAGGTTCCGGGCGATGGTCACGAGCCAGGCGCCGAAGTCACGACCCTGCCAGGTGAAGTCGGTGATTCGGCGAAGCGCGCGCAGGAAGGTCTCGCTGGTGAGATCCTCGGCGAGGGGATGGGAGCCGACTCTGAAGTAGATGTACCGGTAGACGAGGTCGAGATAGCGGTCGTAGAGCGTTCCGAAAGCGTCGTTGTCGCCGGCTTTGGCCCGTAAGACCAGTGCGCGCAGCTCATTGTGATCGGTGTCCGGCACGTCTTCACGTACAGCAAGCTCGCCCGTCCGGGCTCCTCCGAGTGCGGAGGAGGGAAGTAGCCCGGCGAACGACCACGAGTCAGGCATCCGGTATCCCTAGGGGTAAGGGGTGCGGCGTGCTCGAACACTCTAGAAATCAACTGGAAATTCCACAATCCGCACAGGGTGCGTCATGGCTACCAGTAACCGGCGGATACCGTGTGGACCGACCCGCTTCCCTCTTCGGCTACCGGTTGGGAGGTAATGTCCGGCAGCATTGGGGGCACCATGGAACTCCTCGTCGCAGTGATCGCGTTCGCCGGTGCCCTCCTCGCCGGGATCGCCGCGTTCGCCCTGGTACGCCGTTTTCAGGAAGACCGTGACGGCTGGCTGATCGCCTGGACCGTGGCCGCGATCGCCTTGTGCCTCTCGCTCGCCGCCGTCGGGCTCGGCACGCTGCAGACCTTCGGGCCGCTCACCTTCCGGCTCTACCAGCTGTTCGGGGCGCTGCTGGCGCCGCTGTGGCTGGCCATCGGCCTCGTCCAGCTGCTGGCGGAGAAGGGCAGGGCCAGCTTCGCCACCTGGCTGCTGGGCATCGCCGTCACCATCGTCTCCGGCTACATCCTGATCCTCGACCCCGTGATCGAGGAGGCCAAGCTCAAGAACACGGTCCTGCCGTCCGGCAGCCTGCACTGGGGTCTGGTCGCCGGATCGGTCCTGACGGGCGTCCACGCGCTCGTCGTCCTGGTGATGCTCGGCTGCCTGGTGATGGCGGGACTGCGCTGGCGCAAGGGCGACGAGTACGACACCGACAACCTGCACGCCAGCCTGGTCGTCGGGCCCAGCGCCATCGCGCTGGTCGGCGCCGTGCGGTTCAGCGTGCCGGCGGTCTTCACCGTCGCGCTGCTCGTCGTGGCCGCGGCCGGTGTCTGGTACTCCGTGCTGCGCCCGCTGGCGCCGTACGAGGACGAGGAGGAGGGCGAGATCGCCGAGGAGCAGTGGGAGTCCCGTCCCGCCGGCCGCAGGGCCGCGAGGGAGCCCGCCGTGCCGCCGCCGGCCGTCCAGCAACCGGCGGTCCAGCAGCCGGCCGTCCAGCAACCGGCGCAGCCCCGCAGGTCGGGTCTCGGCGATCTGGTCGCCGAGTACCGCGCCGGCGAGCAGGAGGTCGACTACGCCGCCCGCATGGATCCCTTCGCCTCGGGTCCTGCCACCGGCACGTTCATGTCCAACGGCGCCGACGGCCGCTACGGCCAGCTCCCGCCCAGCGGCCCCCAGGGCGGTCACCACGCGGCCACCCCGGCCGGCTCCCACGCGAGCCCGCACACCGGCCCGCACTCCTTGCCGGGCGGCCACGCGAGCCCGCACACCGGCCCGCACTCCATGCCGGGCGGCCATCCGCCGGAGACCGGCATGTTCGGCGTGCCCGAGGGCCTGGCGGCGGCATCACCCGGCTACGGCGGGCACGCCCGCGAGCCCGAGTACAGCATGCCCGCCACCGGCGCCGTCTACCCCGGCGCCGAGATCCCCGGCTTCTCGACCGGCTCCACCACGGTTCCCGCCGGCGGCGGTTCGCGGCCCTCGCCCAGCATCTACGGCCTGCTGACCGTGTTCACGATCATGGACGGCTCCGGCGAGGCCTTCGACCGGCTGGCCGAGCAGACCGTGGAGGCCGTCCGGCGCAGCGAGCCCGACACGCTGGTCTACGCCTGCCACGCGGTCAAGTCGGCCCCGCTGCAGCGCATCGTCTACGAGCTGTACCGCGACGAGGTCGCCTACGCCGACCACCAGCGCCAGCCCCACATGGAGCGCTTCCTGACCGATCGCCAGTCGATGGTGCTGGCCACCAACGTCATCGAGCTCAGTGTCAACGCGGCCAAGGTCGTGCCGCTGCCGACCGCCTTCCAGGTCTGAGGCGGGCCGTCCGCACAGGTCGGCCGCGCAGGTCAGCCGGACAGGTCAGCCGGACAGGGCCGCGCGCAGGCGCTCCTCGGAGACCCGCCAGAAGTCGTGCTGCACCCCGTCGACGAGAGTGACGGGAATCATCTCCCAGTACTTCTCGGTCAGTTCGGGCGAGGAGTTGATGTCGACCTCCTCCCACGGGACGCCCGTGTCCGCCGCCACCCTGGCGATGATCGCGCGGGCGTCGTCGCACAGGTGGCAGCCTGGCTTGCCCAGCAATGTGATGCGGTGCATCCCCTCAGCCTAGCCACGACTTTGTGCGTCGGTTCACAAAGGGATTAATCTGAAAGGCGGCCCGATTACTGATACCGCAGCCCAAGGAGCCTCGGCACGTGATGCGTCAGTCCCAACCGCGTGACCGCGGCATCCCCGAGGCGACGGTGGCCAGACTCCCCCTGTACCTGCGCGCCCTCAACGGGATGGCCGAGCGCGGCATCGCGACGGTGAGCTCGGAGGACCTGGCGGCCGCGGCGGGCGTCAACTCGGCCAAGCTGCGCAAGGACCTGTCACACCTCGGCTCCTACGGCACCCGCGGCGTAGGCTACGACGTGGAGTATCTCGTCTACCAGATCTCGAGGGAGCTCGGTCTCACCCAGGACTGGGCCGTCGCGATCGTCGGAGTCGGTAACCTCGGCCGGGCGCTCGCCAACTACGGGGGCTTCGTCTCCAGGGGTTTCCGCGTCGCCGCGCTGCTCGACGCCGACCCCGAAATCGTGGGCGACGACATAGCGGGGTTGAATGTTGAGCACATCGACGAGCTGGAAGCCGTCATCAAGAGGCGTGGGGTGTCGATAGTCGTGCTGGCCACCCCGGCGGCCGCGGCGCAGGAGTTGTGCGACCGCGTGGTCGCGGCGGGGGTGACCAGCATCCTGAACTTCGCCCCTGTCGTGCTCTCTGTGCCTGACACTGTCGATGTCCGTAAGGTCGACCTGTCGATCGAGCTGCAGATCCTCGCGTTCCATGAGCAACGCAAAGCGGATCGGATGAGTGGGGGGCCGTTGATGGCCGTGGACAGCCAGTGAGCGTTCTTGCGATCGGACTGAGTCACCGGACCGCTCCGGTGTCGCTGCTCGAGCGCGTGTCGGTGTCCGGCGACGCGCTGGTCAAGCTGATGCAGGACGTTCACAGGGAGGTGAACGTCGCCGAGGTCATGGTGATGTCGACCTGCAACAGGGTCGAGGTCTACACCGCGGTGGACAGGTTCCACGCGGCCGTGACCGCCGTCACCACCCTCCTGTCCACGCACTCCGGCGTCCCCGTCGACGAGCTGACCCCGCACCTCTACGTGCACTACGAGGACCGCGCGGTCGAGCACCTGTTCACCGTCGCCGCCGGCCTCGACTCCATGGTCGTCGGCGAGGGCCAGATCCTCGGCCAGACCCGCCAGGCGCTGCGGCTCGCCCAGGAGCAGGGCACCGTCGGCGCGACCCTGAACGAGCTGGCCCAGCAGGCGCTGCGCGTCGGCAAGCGGGCCCACGCCGAGACGGGCATCGACCGCGCGGGCGCCTCGCTCGTCACCGCGGGCCTGTCCTTCGCGGGTGACCTGACCGGCAGGCGCGCCCTGGTCGTCGGCGCCGGCGCGATGAGCGGCCTGGCCGTCGCCACGCTGGCGCGGGTCGGCATCACCGACGTCGTGGTCGCCAACCGCACCTACGACAAGGCCGTACGGCTGGCCGAGTCGGTCGGCGGCAGGGCCGTGCAGCTGTCGGAGGTCTCCTGCGAGATCGGCGACGCCGACCTCGTCATCTCCTGCACGGGCGCGGGACACCACGTCATCACGTCCGACATGGTCGAGGGCCCGGCCTTCCTGCTGGACCTCGCGATGCCGCACGACATCGACCCCGCCGTCCGCGCCGTCGACGGCGTCACCCTGGTCGACCTGGAGACGATCCAGCGGTCCGGTGTCGGCGCCGGCGAGCGCGACGCGGTCGAGGCGGTCCGGCGGCTGGTCGCCCAGGAACTCGAGGCGTTCCTGTCGGCCGAGCGCGCCGCCCGCGTCACCCCGACGGTGGTGGCGCTGCGCAGCAAGGCGGCCGACGTCGTCGAGGCCGAGCTCGGCAGGCTGATGATGCGCCTGCCCCACCTGGACGGCCGGGCCCGCGACGAGGTGGCGCAGACCGTCAGGCGCGTGGTGGACAAGCTGCTCCACGAGCCGACCGTGCGTGTCAAGCAGCTCGCGGCCTCGCCCGCGGGCGATCATTATGCCGAGGCTCTGCGCGAGCTGTTCGATCTCGATCCCACGGTGCCCGAAGCCGTGAGAGGGGTGGACCTGTGAAGCTCGGCACCCGCCGCAGCCTGATGGCGACGACCCAGTCGCAGATGGTCGCCGACCTCTACACGGAGAAGACCGGCCAGGCCATCGAGCTGGTCGGCATCACGACGTTCGGCGACGTGTCCAAGGCCCAGCTGTCGCAGCTCGGCGGCACCGGCGTGTTCGTCAGCGCCCTGCGTGACAAGCTCGTCACGGGCGAGGTCGACTTCGCCGTCCACTCGCTCAAGGACCTGCCGACCAAGCAGGACCCCCGCTTCGTGGTCGCGGCGCTGCCGGTGCGCCATGACGTCCGCGACGCGCTGGTGGGCCGGACGAAGTTCGCCGACCTGGCGCCCGGCGCCAAGGTCGGCACCGGGTCGCCCCGGCGCATCGCGATGCTGCGCGCCCTGCGCGACGACCTCGACTACGTGCCGATCCGCGGCAACGCCGACACGCGCATCGGCAAGGTCACCTCGGGCGAGCTCGACGCGGTCGTTCTGGCCGCCGCGGGCCTGACCCGCATCGGCAGGGTGTCCGAGATCTCCCAGATCTTCGAGGTCGAGGAGATGCTGCCTGCTCCCGGTCAGGGCGCTTTGGCCGTAGAGTGCCTCTCGACCAGGTCTGACCTGGTCGACTTCCTCAGCGTGCTCGACGACCCGCGGACCAGGTCCGCGGTGACGGCCGAACGCGCGGTGCTGTCCGCTCTCGAGGCGGGATGCTCGGCCCCGGTCGGCGCGTTCGCCCTCGACGACGGGCACACGCTGAATTTGACCGCGACGGTCGTCGC
Source organism: Nonomuraea sp. NPDC003754 (assembly GCF_053605785.1). Lineage (NCBI taxonomy): Bacteria > Bacillati > Actinomycetota > Actinomycetes > Streptosporangiales > Streptosporangiaceae > Nonomuraea > Nonomuraea sp. NPDC003754. The sequence continues at coordinate 200,591 of NZ_JBSGJX010000004.1, read as the reverse complement.
CCTCGACGGCCGGGAAGCGGTGCGCAAGTCCGCCGCCGGTTCTCCTTCGGAGGCCATGGAGCTGGGCCGCGATCTCGCGGCCACCATGATCGCTGAGGGGGCCGACAGATTGATGGGGGAGCAGTCCCATTGAGCCCCGATAGTCCGACCGCTGCTTTCGTCGCCTTCGTGGGCGCGGGTCCAGGCGACGCAGGCCTGCTCACGCTCCGTGGCGCCGAACTCCTGGGCAAGGCCGACGCCGTCGTCCTCGACCAGGAGGCCTTCGGCCCTCTTCTCAAGCACTGCAAGGAAGGCGTCGAGGTCGTCCAGGACGACTTCGTCAAGCGCGCCAAGGCAGGGCAGCTCGTCGTACGGCTGTGCGAGGGCGATCCGATGCTGTTCTCCTCGATCACCGAGGAGGTCGCGGCGTGTGCCGCGGCCGAGGTGGACTTCGAGATCGTGCCCGGTGTCCCGCCCGCCACGGCCGTGCTCGCCTACGCGGGCATCCCGCCCGCCTCCGACGTCCCCGAGTTCAGGATCGTCGACGCCGCGCAGGAGCAGGACTGGGCCGCCCACGCCGCGTGCGCGGGCACGCTGGTCGTCTACAACGGGATCGAGCAGGCCGTCGCGATCGGCAAGGCGCTGATCGCCAACGGCAAGCCCGACTCCACGCCCGTCGCGGTGAGCAGCGCCGGCACCACGACCGAGCAGTTCACCGTCGCCACCACGCTGGGCCGGCTGCAGCCCGACCTCAAGCACGCCGGGTTCGCCGAGCCCGCGCTCATCGTGGTCGGCGAGGCGGTCGGCCTGCGCGACAGGCTGTCGTGGTTCGAGACCAAGCCGCTGTTCGGCTGGCGCGTGCTGGTGCCGCGCACCAAGGAGCAGGCCGCGGGCCTGTCGGAGCAGCTGCGTTCCTACGGCGCGGTGCCGGAGGAGGTGCCGACCATCTCGGTCGAGCCGCCGCGCACCCCGCAGCAGATGGACCGCGCGATCAAGGGCCTGGTCACCGGCCGCTACGAGTGGGTCGCCTTCACCAGCGCCAACGCCGTCAAGGCGGTGCGGGAGAAGTTCGAGGAGTACGGCCTGGACGCCCGCGCCTTCGCCGGGCTCAAGGTCGCCGCCGTGGGCGAGGCCACCTCGCGCGCTCTGGTCGACTTCGGCGTCAAGCCCGACCTGCTGCCCTCGGGCGAGCAGTCCTCCGAGGGTCTGGTCGCCGAGTGGCCGCCGTACGACTCGATGCTCGACCCGATCAACAGGGTCCTGCTCCCGCGCGCCGACATCTCCACCGACACGCTGGTGGCCGGGCTGACGGAGCTGGGCTGGGAGTGCGACGACGTCACGGCCTACCGCACCGTCCGCGCCGCGCCGCCGCCCGCGCCGATCCGCGAGGCGATCAAGGGCGGCGGGTTCGACGCCGTCCTGTTCACCTCGTCCTCGACGGTGCGCAACCTGGTCGGCATCGCCGGCAAGCCGCACAACGTCACGGTGATCGCGGTCATCGGCCCGCAGACCGCCAAGACGGCCGAGGAGTTCGGGCTGCGCGTCGACGTGATGGCCGACAAGCCGTCGGCTTCGGCCCTGGCCGCCGCGCTGGCCGAGTACGGTCGTAAGCAGAGGCAGGCGGCGCTGGAGGCGGGCGACGTCCCGCGCAGGCCGTCGCAGAACCGCAGGGGAGCGCGCAGGCGCGCCAAGTAACCCCGTCCCCGGGGGCACGTGTGAGGAGAGTCATGACCGCCGAGTTCCCCGCCGCCCGACCGCGGCGGCTGCGCCGTACCCCCGCGCTGCGGAGGATGGTGTCCGGCACGCGGCTGCATCCGGCCGATCTGATCCTTCCGCTGTTCGTCAAGGAGGGCATCACCGAGCCGCAGCCCGTCGGCTCGATGCCGGGCGTGGTCCAGCACACCCGCGAGTCGCTGCGCAAGGCCGTCCACGAGGCGGCCGAGGTGGGCCTCGGCGGGGTGATGCTGTTCGGGGTCCCCGCGGTCAAGGACTCCTACGGCACGGCCGCCGACGACCCCGACGGCATCACCCAGCAGGCGCTGCGTGACGTGGTGTCCGAGGTGGGCGACGCGCTGGTGGTCATGGCCGACACCTGCCTCGACGAGGTCACCGACCACGGCCACTGCGGCATCCTGACGCCCGAGGGCGAGGTCGACAACGACGCCACGCTCGACCGCTACGTCTCCATGGCCGTCGCCCAGGCACGCGCCGGCTCCCAGATGATCTCGCCGAGCGGCATGATGGACGGCCAGGTCGGCGCGATCAGGTCCGGGCTCGACGCGGCGGGCTTCGCCCAGGTGCCGATCATGGCCTACTCGGCCAAGTACGCCTCCGCCTTCTACGGCCCCTTCCGCGAGGCCGTCGAGATGCCGAAGAACTTCGGCGACCGCAAGGCCTACCAGCAGGACCCGGCCGGGCCCGTCGGGGAGGGCCTGCGCGAGGTCCGCCTCGACGTCGCCGAGGGCGCCGACATCGTCATGGTCAAGCCCGCCCTCCCCTACCTCGACATCCTGCGCGAGGTGCGCGACACGGTCGAGGTGCCGGTGGCCGCCTACCAGGTCAGCGGCGAGTACGCGATGGTGGAGGCGGCGGCGGCCAACGGCTGGATCGACCGCGACCGCGCGATCACGGAGTCGCTGGTCGCGATCCGACGCGCCGGGGCCGACCTGATCCTCACGTACTGGGCGACGGAAGTGGCGCGACGCATCTGAGCAGAGGGGTTTCCCGTCGGGTCATGGGACCTATGCGTTAGAGTGCGAGGACAAGTGCTGGTGTGTCCCTTGTGAAGCCGTCTCGAGTGCCCGGGGACCTCTCTCAGGCACGGACTCGAACGGGGAGACACCATGGTGGGGGTACCACTCGCTCGGCGTACCAAAAAGCGGACGCGCCCGACCCGGGTCGAATCGGTCCTGCAGTACGCGGCCCTCGGCTGGGCGAGCGTGCCGGGCGCCCATCCGCTGCGCCGGGGGGCCCGCGCCTGTTCGTGCGACCGGATCGGCTGTCCGGATCCCGGTGCCCATCCGCTCTCGCCCGCCTGGTCCTTGCAGGCCACGACGGACACGACGCAGCTGACCCGCTGGTGGCAGCGCGAGCCCGAGGCCAACGTGATCCTGCCCACCGGCCGCGTGTTCGACGTCTTCGACGTACCGCTCACGGCGGGCCTCACCGCGCTGTCCCGCATGGACGCCGCCGACTTCCACTCCGGCCCGGTCGCCTCTCACGGCGACCGGGTGCTCTTTTATGTGGCCACCCGCGGCAATCCCGAGGACGAGGACGAGTGGTGGACGTGCAGCCTCGACGTCGCGCCCACCTCGATCGACGAGACGCCCGGCCTGCGGTGGCACTGCCGCGACAGCTACGTCCTGGCCCCGCCCTCCACCATGGCCGGCGGCCAGCCCGTGTCCTGGCTGCGGCCTCCCGACGGGCGTCCCCTTCCCGACCCGCTCCGCGTGCTCGACTGGCTCGTCTGATCCCGGGCCGCCCGCCCGAAGCCGTCCTCCGGGGGTCTCACACGATGAGGAGGACGAAGATGCCGCAGACGATGATGTTGATCAGCCAGCCGTGGGTGTCCATCCAGCTCCGCACCTTGGGCATGACGGCCGTGGCCCGGTGCCGGAACAGCAGGTAGGCCAGCAGCGGCAGCGCCGCGATCAGGAGCGTCACCAGCAGGAACGGCACCGCCGCGCGCAGCGGGGCGTGGTTCTGCTGCAGGTTCACGCCGACGGTGAGCATCGCCACGATGTCGGTCGGCATCAACAGCACGAGCAGCAGCGCGGTGGTGAACGCCTTGCGCGGACCGGTCTCCAGCAGCTTGTCGAGCCATTTGGGCGGCTTGGAGGTCGCCCGTCCCAGGTAGCTCTTGAGCGCGATGGCGACCAGGAGGGCGACCAGGACGATCTGGATGATCCAGCCCAGCGATCCCTTGTCGTGGGGGTCGCCCAGCGGGATCGCGCCGTCGAGCAGGGCGGCGAGCCAGCGGGTCAGCATCACTCCGACGGTCGCGGCGAGCGCGATGCCGACCAGGTAGGCGAGGGAGACCCGCACCGCGTACCGGTGCATGACCAGGACGATCGCCGTCATGATCTGCGGACCCGCCATCATGGTGACGGCCAGGGGCAGGATTTGCAGGTTCATGGGCGTCTTCCGTCGTAGCGTTGCTGGCCGTCCGGTCGGCATGGCCGGAGAGCCGGCCCCTCCCGGCTCCGGCGCACGCTCATCACCACTCCGTCACTCCCCGTGCGTACCTGAGATACCCCGCCTCCTTTGCGTCTTCCCCCAAATGCCCATAAAGCGGACTTGACTCCGTGTCCGTGCCACCAGGTGAGGGCCACGCAAGGGGGGAGGGTCCCTGACCGTAGGCTGGGACGCGTGAGCCGTACACAGAACTCAGAGGACCTCTTCGAGCGAGCCCGCGCCATCGTGCCCGGGGGCGTCAACTCCCCGGTGAGAGCGTTCGGCGCCGTCGGCGGCACGCCCCGTTTCATGGCCTCAGGCCAGGGCCCCTACATCACCGACGTCGACGGCAACCGCTACGTCGACCTGGTCTGCTCGTGGGGCCCGATGATCCTCGGCCACCGCCACCCCGCCGTCGTCGAGGCCGTCTCCGGCGCGCTCCAGCACGGCCTGTCGTACGGCACCGCCACCCCCGGCGAGGTCGAGCTGGCCGAGGAGATCGTCTCCAGGGTCGCTCCCGTGGAGAAGGTGCGCCTGGTCAGCTCGGGCACCGAGGCGACCATGAGCGCCGTACGGCTGGCCCGCGGCTTCACCGGGCGTTCCAAGGTCGTCAAGTTCGCCGGCTGCTACCACGGCCACGTCGACGCGCTGCTCGCCTCGGCCGGTTCGGGCGTGGTCACCTTCGGCCTGCCCGACACGCCTGGTGTCACGGGCGCGGCGGCGGCCGACACGATCGTCCTGCCGTACAACGACCTGGCGGCGGTCGAGGAGGCCTTCCGCACGGGCGAGATCGCCTGCGTGATCACCGAGGCGTGCCCGGCCAACATGGGCGTGGTGCCGCCGCTGCCCGGTTTCAACCGGCGGCTCAAGGAGCTGTGCGCGGCCAACGGCGCCCTGCTCATCCTCGACGAGGTGCTGACGGGCTTCAGGGTGTCCAGGGCCGGCTGGTACGGTCTCGACCCCGTCGACGCCGATCTCGTGACGTTCGGCAAGGTCATGGGTGGCGGTCTGCCCGCGGCGGCGTTCGGCGGCCGGGCGGACGTCATGGCCAACCTGGCGCCCGAGGGCCCCGTCTACCAGGCGGGCACGCTGTCGGGCAACCCGCTGGCGTGCGCGGCCGGCCTGGCCACGCTGCGCGGCCTCGACGACGACGCCTACGCCAGGGTGGACGCCGCCGCCGCGGCGGTCTCGCTCGCGGCGACGAAGGCGCTGGAGGCGGCGGGCGTCCCGCACCGGCTGCAGAGCGCGGGCAGCCTCTTCTCGATCTTCTTCACCGATCGGGAGGTGACGGACTTCGCCGCGGCCCAGACGCAGAACACCAAGGCGTACACGGCGTTCTTCCACTCGATGCTCGACCAGGGCGTCTACCTGCCGCCGTCGGCGTACGAGGCGTGGTTCCTGTCGGCGGCGCACGACGAGGAGGCGCTGGGGCTGATCGTCGAGGCGCTGCCCGCGGCGGCGCAGGCGGCGGCCCAGGCGGGCTGACCGCCGCCCTCAGGGGCGGCCCGCGGTGACGGGTTCGGGGAGGGACCGGTCCGGCCGGCGCGCCGCGCGCGGCCGGGTGCCCGCGTAGAGCGCGCCGGACACGATGAGCACCCCGGCCGCCAGCTTGAGCCACGAGATGCTCTCCCCCGTCACCAGCGCCGCCGACGACAGCCCGAAGACGGGGACGAGCAGCGTGTACGGCGCGACCGTCGAGGCGTCGTAGCGCCGCAGCAGCCAGCCCCACAGCCCGAACCCGCCGAGGGTCGAGACGAAGGCCACGTAGGCCAGCGACGCCACGCCCTCCCACGCGAAGGTCAGCCGCGGCACGCCCTCCACGGCCAGTGACAGCAGCAGCAGCGGCGGCGCCGACAGCGCGCTGACCCACACCATGAAGCGCAGCGGGTCCGGCGGCGCGGCCTTGCGCTGGATGACGGTGCCCAGGCCCCAGGCGGCCGCGGCTCCCACGCACATCAGGAACGCGCCGACCGGCCCTCCGGAGCCGAAGTCGACGGCCACGACGGCCAGCCCGGCGAAGGCGACGGCGAGACCCGTGATCCGGCGCGCGCCTGGCCGCTCGCCGAGCAGGACCGCCGCGAAGACCACGACGAACAGCGCCTGTGTCTGCAGCACCAGCGAGGACAGTCCCGGTGGCATCCCCGCCCGCATGCCGACGAGCAGCAGGCCGAACTGCCCGATACCGACCGAGGCCGCCACGCCGGCGATCCACCGCCAGCCCACGGTGGGCCGGCCCACCAGCAGCATCGCCGGAAAGGCCGCGAGGGTGAACCGGAGCGCCGCGTAGAGCAGGGGCGGGAAGTGCCGCAGACCGACCTCCATGACGACGAAGTTGAACCCCCACACGGCGGCGAGGCCGACAGCGAGCAATACATGCCGCAAACGCATGCACCCATGCTCACAAGGGACGACTCTTGAGCACAAGCGACATCTTCTACGGTGAAAGGTTTAGAATGGCTACATGCTCGACCTCAACCGGCTGAAGGCGCTGCACGCCGTCCACGTCTACGGGTCGGTGGGCGCCGCCGCCGACGCCCTGATGGTGACGCCGTCCGCCGTCTCGCAGCAGCTGGCCAAGCTGGAGCGGGAGACGGGCGCGACCCTGCTCGAACGCAACGGCAGAGGGGTGAAGCTCACCGACGCCGCGGGCCTGCTGGCCGAGCACGCCGAGCGCATCCTGGCCCTGGTCGAGACCGCCGAGGCCGACTTCGAGGCGCTGCGCGGCGCGGTCGTCGGCAAGCTGGCCGTGAGCGCGTTCCCGACAGCGGCCAGAGGGCTGATGCCGCGCGCGCTGTCCCTGCTCAAGCAGCGCCATCCCGACCTGGCGGTGTACCTGACCGAGCGCGAGCCCGAGCGGCAGATCAGGGAGGTCGCCAGGGGCGAGCTCGACCTCGTGGTCGCGCAGGACTGGATGAACCGGCCGCTGGCCATCCCCGAGGGGCTGTCGCGGGCGACGCTGCTCGACGACATCGCCGACGTCGCCATGCCCGCCGCCCACCCGCTGGCCGCCGGCAAGGAGGTGGAGCTGGCCCAGCTGTGCGGAGAGCGGTGGATCAGCACCGCGCCCGGCACGATCTGCCACGACTGGCTGGTGTTCACGCTGCGCAGCGCCGAGCTGGAGCCGGAGATCACCTGCATGGCCGACGAGTACCCGACCCAGCTCGCGCTGGTCGAGGCGGGCCTCGGCTGCGCGATCGTGCCCCGGCTCGGCAGGGTCCACATCCCCGCGGGAGTGCGGATGGTGCCCATCAGGCCCAGGCAGACCCGCCGCATCTACGCGCTGTGGCGCACCGACGCGGCCCGGCGGCCCGCCATCCGCGCCGCCGTCGACGCGCTCATGCACGCCAGCAGGGAGCTGGAGACCGGCTGGATCAGCTGATCGCGATCGCGACCATCCCGCCGAGGATGACGCCCGCGGCGACCAGCCTGCGGCCGAGGTCCCCCTCGGCCAGCAGCCGCCCGCCCATGACCACCGCGATCAGCACGCTCACCTCCCGCATCGGCGCGACCACGCTGACCGGCGCCAGCTGGAAGGCGAACAACGCCAGCAGGTACGACAGCGGCACCAGCGCGGCCGCCCCCAGCACCTTCGGCCAGTGCTGCCGCCACACCTGCGCGACCAGCCGCCACCGCCCGCCGACGACGACGAGCGGCGTGATCGCCAGCATCCTGAACATCTCGCCGAGATAGATCAGCACCATCGGGACGACCGCGAACTCCTTGACCATCTGGGCGTCCCACACCGTGTAGGCGGCGATGAACGTGCCCGTCATCAGCCCGAACAGCAGCCCCTTGACGTCGCCCGCGCCGCCCCCGCTGAGCAGGAACACCCCCACGCCCACCAGCAGGATGCCCGCGATGCCGAGATGGGTCGGGTGCTCGCCGAGGAACACCACCGCCACGGCGCTTGCCAGCATCGGCCCCGTGCCCCTGGCCACCGGGTAGACCACCGACAGGTCGCCGTGCCGGTAGCCGCGCTGGAGCAGCACGAAGTAGGCCAGGTGCAGCGCCGTGCTGACACAGATCAGCGGCACCACCCGCCACGACGGCACGGCGCCGGAGACCAGGGCGGCGGGCGTCCACAACACGGTCGAGGCGGCGGCGACCAGCCACAGGAAGACCACGGAGTCGGCCTTGGCCGCCTGCTTGCTCAACAGGTTCCATCCGGCGTGGGAGACGGCGGCGACCAGGACAAGGGCGAGTGCGAGGGGGTTCACACCTCCACTGTCGCAGCCGGATCGACGGGAACGGATAGGGTGGGGCCACCATGGCTGAGACGACCGTCGTTCACCTGCTGCGACACGGCGAGGTGCACAACCCCGAAGGCATCCTGTACGGCAGGCTGCCCGGCTACCGCCTCTCGGAGACCGGCCGCCTGATGGCCGAGACGGTCGCCAAGGCCGTGGCCGACCGCGACATCGTCCGCATCTACAGCTCCCCGCTCCAACGGGCGCGCGAGACCGCCGCCCCGCTGGCCGAGAAGCTGGGGATCGAGGTCACCGTCGACGACCGGCTGATCGAGGCCGGCAACGTGCTCGAAGGCCGCAAGATCGCCCGCCTGATGAGAAGCCCCGGCAACTACCGCCACTTCTGGCATCCCGGCCGGCCCTCGTGGGGCGAGCCGTACGTCGAGGTCGTGGCACGGATGCGCGGCATGGTCGAAAGCGCGCGCGCCGAGGCGCGCGGTCACGAGGCGGTGCTGGTCAGCCACCAGCTGCCGATCTGGATGATCAGGACGGCGGCCGAGGGCCGCCGGCTGTGGCACGACCCGCGCCGCCGCCAGTGCGCCCTGGCCAGCCTCACGACCTTCACCTTCGAGGGAGACAGGCTCGTCAGCGTCGGCTACAGCGAGCCCGCCGCCGCGCTCGTCAAGAGCGGCCCCAGCGTCCCGGGCGCCTGACCGCGCCGGTAGAGTGGCAAGCTCTACCGGCTGTAGTACAAGGAGATCACTCTCCCGTGCGCGCGAAACCCCACGCCCTCGCCTTCCTGGCCCTGCTCGCCGTCGCCGGCTGCGCGGGGAGTCCGGGCGGCCAGCCGCAGGCGGGCGACACCAGGTTCGTCGCGGGCGACGGCAAGGTGACCGTGTTCCCCGCGGCCGACCGCAAGCAGGCGCCCGCGGTCGAGGGCACGACCCTCGACGGCGGCAAGGTCTCGCTCGCGGCCTACAAGGGCAAGGTCGTGGTGCTCAACTTCTGGGCATCGTGGTGCGGCCCGTGCCGGGCCGAGGCGCCGGTGCTCAAGGACATCTACGCCAAGACCAAGGCCGGCGGCGTGGAATTCGTCGGCATCGACTTCAAGGACCGCCAGGCCGACGCGCTGGCCTTCGAGCGCACCGAGCAGCCCGGCTACCCCAGCATCTTCGACCAGCCCGGCAAGGTGGCGCTGGCGTTCCAGGGCACCGTGCCGCCCGCCGCGATCCCCTCCACGCTCGTCATCGACGAGCAGGGCCGGGTGGCGGCCAGGGCGCTCGGCGCGGTCAAGTACAACGACCTGCTCAAGGCCGTGACCCAGGTGCGCGATGAGTGACGTCGTCGCCTCGGGCTCGCTGCTGCTCGCCATACCGATCGCGGTGCTGGCCGGGCTGGTGTCGTTCCTGTCGCCGTGCGTGCTTCCGCTGGTGCCGGGCTACCTGTCGTACGTGACGGGCATGAGCGCCGAGCCCAGGCGCGGCCGGCTGGTGCTCGGCACGGCGCTGTTCGTGACCGGCTTCGCGGCGGTGTTCGTCGCGGGCGGCGCGCTGTTCGGCGGCCTCGGCTCGGCCCTGTACGGCAGCGCCGACGTCATCACGCGCGTCGTCGGCGTGCTGACGATCGTGCTCGGCCTGGCCTTCCTCGGCGTCATCCCCGGGCTCATGCGCGACGTGCGCATCCACCGGGTGCCCAGCGCGGGGCTCGCGGGCGCGCCGCTGCTCGGCGTGGTGTTCGGCCTCGGCTGGACGCCGTGCATCGGCCCCACGCTCGCCGTCGTCCTCTCCCTCGGCTACACCGAGGGCAGCGCCGCGCGGGGCGCCTTCCTCGCCGTGGCGTACGCGCTCGGGCTCGGCCTGCCGTTCGTGGTCGCCGCCCTGGCCTACAGCAGGGCGCTGCGCACCTTCAGCGCCATCCGCAAGCACTCGCGCCTCATCACCAGGATCGGCGGCGGCATGCTCGTCACGGTCGGCCTCCTGCTCGTCACCGGGCTGTGGGGGCAGATCATCGCGGGCATGCAGACGTGGATCGGCGGATTCGAGCCGGTGATCTGATGGCGATCGACGAACTGCGGACGCAGGCGCCCCGACCGGCCAAGCTCGGCCCGGTCGGCTGGCTGCGCTGGTTCTGGCGCACGCTCACCTCGATGAAGACCGCGCTGATCCTGCTGTTCCTGTTCGCGCTGGCCTCCATCCCCGGCTCGCTGGTGCCGCAGCGCTCGGTCGAGCCCGACAAGGTCGCGCTGATCTACCAGAACGACCCGGCCCTCGCCGAGTGGTACGACCGCCTCCACTTGTTCGACGTCTTCACCGCCCCCTGGTTCGCGGCCATCTACCTGCTGCTGTTCACCTCGCTGATCGGCTGCGTCATCCCGCGCACCACGACCTACCTGAAGGAGTTGCGCCGCAAGCCGCCGACGGCCCCGAAGAACCTGTCGCGCCTGCCGCACCACGCCGTGGTCGAGGGCCCGCTCGAGGCCGAGGAGGCGGCCCGGAGGCTGCGCAAGCTGCGTTTCAGGGTGGCCACGGGCCCCGGCTGGGTGTCGGCGGAGAAGGGCTACCTGCGCGAGACCGGCAACCTGCTCTTCCACGTGGCCCTGCTCGGGCTGCTGGTCGCCGTGGGCATCGGCTCCCTGTACGGCTACCGCGGCAACGTCCTGGTCGTCGAGGGCGACGGGTTCGCCAACACCGTGGCCGCCTACGACCGCTACATGCCGGGCAACCGCGTCTCGGCCGAGTCGCTGGAGCCGTTCTCCTTCACGCTGAAGGACTTCCAGGCCTCCTACCAGGTCGCCGGCGCCAAGCGCGGGCAGGAGCTCGACTACACCGCCAGGCTGTCGGTGCAGGACTCGCCGGCCGCGCCCGCGCGCGACTACGACCTCAAGGTCAACGAGCCGCTCGACGTCAACGGCACGCTCACCTACCTGATCGGCCACGGCTACGCGCCCGTCTTCAAGGTGACCGACGGCAAGGGGCAGGTGGCCTTCGAGGGGCCGGTGCCGTGCCTCATCGAGCAGAAGGCGACGCTGACCTCCGGCTGCGTGATCAAGGTGCCCGACGCCCAGCCCACCCAGCTCGGCTTCCTGCTCACCTTCCTGCCGACCAGCGTGCAGCTGGGCGACGGCAGCCACGTCTCGGCCTTCCCCGGCGCAGCCAGGCCTGAGGTGAAGATCCTCGGCGCGTTCTCGGGCGACCTGGGCGTGCGCTCGGGCAAGCCGCAGTCGGTGTACGAACTGGCCCCGCCCGAGGTCATGAAGAAGCTGACCCCCCTCGTCATGGGGTCGAAGGCGCCGCCGCCGCTCGCCGTCGGCGCGTCCTTCGACCTGCCGGGCGGCGTGGGGAAGATCGAGTTCACCGGCGTGAAGGAGTGGATGACGCTCCAGATCGCGCACGACCCGGGACGCATGCCCGCGCTGCTGGCCTCCGCGCTCGCGACCGTCGCCCTGGTCCTGTCGCTGATGATCCGCCGCCGCCGCGTCTTCGTCCGGATCAAGGACGGCGCCGCGGACGTGGGCGGGCTGACGCGCACGGAAGGGTCGGCCGCGGGATTCGCCGACGAGTTCGCCGACATCGTCAAGGTCCTATCCGCAGGAGAGAAGGATGTCCGCTGACCAACTGGCAGGACTGAGCGACGACCTGGTCCTCGCCACCGTGCTGCTCTACCTGGCCTCGATGATCGGGTTCGCGCTCGAGCTCGCCTTCGGCAGGGCCCGCACCAACACGGGCGCCACCTCGATCACCCTCACCGAGGACGGCGTCACCGAGGACGCGCCCGCCGTCGCCGCGAAGGCGACGGTCGCGGTGGGGACGGCCGGCGGTGGCGGCGTGGCCGAGGCCGCGGGCGGCGGCGCCGTCGTCGTCAGCCCGCCCGAGCCACCGTCGTGGGCGCCCAAGGCGGGCATGGTCGCGATCGTCCTCGGCTGGCTCGGCTGGGCCGCCAACCTGGGCTCCCTCGTCACCCGCGGCCTGGCCGTCGACCGGTGGCCGTGGGGCAACATGTACGAGTTCGTGGTCGCCATCTGCTTCGCCGCGGTGACCGCCTTCCTCGTGACCCAGCTGCGCGGCAACGTCCGCTTCCTCGGCGCGTTCGTCATGGTGACATCGGCGCTGGGGCTCGGCTTCGCGGTCATCTGGCTGCACGTGCAGGCGGGGCCCGTCGTCCCCGCGCTCGACTCCTACTGGATCGCCATCCACGTCTCCGCCGCGGTCATCGCCAGCGGGCTGTTCATCGTGGCAGGCGTCTCCGGCATCCTCTACCTCATCCGCAAGGACGGCTTCTCCCGCCTGCCCACGCGCGACGACCTGGAGCGGGTCGCCCACCAGGCGATCGTGCTGTCCTTCCCGATCTGGACCTTCGCCGTCATCGCCGGCGCGCTGTGGGCCGACAAGGCGTGGGGCCGCTACTGGGGCTGGGACCCCAAGGAGGTCTGGGCGTTCATCACCTGGATCGCCTACGCGGCATACCTGCACGCCCGCGCGACCGCGGGCTGGCGGGGACGCGCCGTCACGATCGTGCAGCTGGTGGCCTTCGTGTGCCTGCTGTTCAACCTGGTCGGCGTCAACATCTTCCTCGGCGGCCTGCACAGCTACGCCGACGTCGGCAACTGACGCCCTTCCTTGCGGGCAGGCGGTGGTCCACCGTTCCGGGGGTCACCGCCTGCCGTCCGTGCCGTGCACTCCGGCGGGTCCTCGGTGACCCGCCGTCTCCTTCGGAACGGTCAGTCGTCGTCGCGCAGGCGGCGGTCGAGGTCGCGCAGGAAGTCGGGGTCGTCGTCGGGGCCGCGGGGCGCCTCACCCCTGTCCGTGGCGGAACGGCCGGGCAACTGGAACGGGCGTGACCGCGTCGGACGGCCGAGCAGCAACCAGAACACGCTGCCGACCAGCGGGACGAGGACCACGATGAGCACCCACAGGATCTTCGGCAGGTTCCTGGACTCCTCGTCGGGAGTCGTGATGACGTCGAACAACGAGTAGAGCCAGAAGGCCAGCATCGCCAGTCCGATTAGCACGCCAGGCATGCCCGTACTGTAGGCCATGGATCGCGTGATCGTGTCCGCGCGCTCTCCCATATCGGGTGACTCGGGAAGATCCCCGTCGTACCGTGGTACCTGTTTCTCCGGCGGTCTTTCCCGGCAGTCCGACCCAGGAGGCGCCACCGGGCATCGCCCGGCGACTGCACGTCTCGATGTTCCCGCGCGGGGCCGGCGCGGGAGAGTTGGCACCGCGGCGCGCCGCTGCGGAGCGAGGGCACGGAGCCATGGCTCCGACGTCGTGAAGAGGTGCGATGGCCTTGTCTGACGATCGGCGGACCGGCGACAGGGGCCGCCATCGACGGGGCAGCCGGTGGTGGCGGCGGGGTTCGTACCTGTCGTCGCGGCGTTCGGACGGTCCCCGCGAGTCGTTCTGGGGCGGTGACAGGGCGGAGCGCCCCCTGGAGGAGCCCGACAGCCGTCCCGAGCGCCGCCGTCCGTCCTGGTGGCCCGCCGAGCGCGGCACGGGATCCCCTGAGCGTGGCACGGGGCTCTCCGGGCGTGACACGGGGTCCCCTGAGCGTGGCGCGGCGGCCTCGGCGGGTTCTCCCGCGTACGGCAGGCCGGCCGACAGCCCCCGCGCGGGCGACGGGCGGGCAGGAGCGCACCCCTACGCCGGACGGCTGGAGAAGGAACGCGACGACGGCTACCGGGCCGACTTCAGGGGCGAGCGGTACGCCGCCTCCGTGCTCGACCGGCCCCAGTACACCTGGCAGGACTTCGAGCTCGTCGACGACCGCCCCAGGGCCCAGCCCAACCGGCCCGACCTGCCGCCCCAGGGAGACGGGCTGGCCCACTGCGGGCGGCTCGAAGCCATCCTGCACCGCCAGTGGGACGCCAGGCAGGGCCCTCCCTCGGCCGACGCCGTCCGGGCGGTCGAGAGCCTCGCCAGGCTGCCCGAGCGGCTGAAGGACCTGCTCGCCGAGAAGCTGGAGGGCATCTACGTCGGCGCGGGCGGCGTCCCGGACCTCGACGACATGGGATACCTGCGGGGAGCGCCGCTGCCGTCGGGACGGGCGACGTGGGACATCTGCGCCGGCGCGTACGGCGACCGCAAGATCGTCGTGGGGGACCGGCCCTCACCCACACCCGACGTGATGATGCACGAGGTCGGCCACGCGATCGACGACGTCGACGCTCCGTACGACGATTGGGTGTCGGACTCGCCGGAGTTCGTGGCACTCTACGAGCAGGCCGAACCTCTCCTGGCCTCGTCCTTCCACCGGCAGGGCGGCGGGCTCGGACGCAAGGAGTTCTTCGCGGACGCCTTCGCGGCGATCGCCTCGCGTCAGCGTCCGGCCCTGGTCGACATGCTCGGCGGCGACACGCGGACGGCGCTCGACGTCATGTTGTTCTTCAACCGGCGCTACGGAATCTAGGTGATCGACCATGTACGTGATCCGGCTCGCTGACGGAACCCTGCGCGTGCCGGAGAGCCTGACCAGCGAGGACGGCCGTCTCATCGGCAACGCCTACGTCGAGGTGGCGCCCGGCGACCCCGACTACGAACGATGGCTGGCCGAGTCGCTGACCGAGGAGGAACTGGCCGAGCGGCGCCGGCGGTGGGAGGAGGAGAACGACGACCTGGAGCGCGCGTTCCTCGCCTTCAAGTCCGAGCAGGAGGACGTCTGACGGCGGGGGAGCGCATCACGACTCGACCCTTGGACCGTGCGACATGACGGCGGCCGGACGCGCTGGAGCGGCTTGGAGGACCGGTCTCGGCCCGCCGCGCTCGCGGCCCTGCTCGCCGTACGGCTGAGCGCCCTGTCGGGTGACCCTGCGTGTTCCGGGTTGCACGCGCAGGATCACCGTTGACGGACGTCAGACGCGCGGGGACTCGCCTGCGGGCCGGTCGGCCGTAAGGGCGTCCTCGCCACGAAGAAGGGCGTGTACTTCCGACTCGCGGAAGCGACGGTGCCCTCCGGGGGTCCGGATGCTACTGATGCGGCCTGCCGCGGCCCAGCGCGTCACCGTCTTCGGGTCTACCCGGAAGAGGGCGGCGACCTCTCCCGGCGTCAGCAGACGCTCGCTGCTACTCTCCACCAATCTCTCCCCCTCGCATCCCGCTTCCTGCCAGCGGGCGGACAGGTACCCAGTGTGTCGAGCGAAGCCTGATTTATCCGTGCTTTTGACAAAGATCACGGGTTGTTATAGGCCAACTGCCCGATTGTTATATGATAGAGCCTCTTTGGGGCTCTCGTGGGTGTTTCTTTACGAAAGCGCCTAACTGTGAACACTAGCAGCGCTCGCGCCTGGTGCGTAGAGCGACCAGCCGCAGGGGCCGAGTAACCTCGGAGCTGTGCGTCCCGTTCTCGTTTACACCGCGTCGCGGATCGGCCTGTTTGTCGTGACCCTGGGTGTGCTGTACCTGTTGAACGTGCGGAACCCGCTGATGCTGATCGCCGTGGCGTTCGTCATCAGCGGGATTGCCAGCTACGTCCTGCTCTCCAAGCAGCGTGACGCCATGAGCGCACGCATCAGCGACAAGGTCGACCGGCCGAAGCCGGAGGCCGACTAGGGCAGGGGGAACATGCCAATCCGGGCATGGTACTCCCGTCCGAGTCGCGTCGTGTCGCTACCAACGAGTAGTCCGTCCTTGTGCGCCAGAAATGCCTTGACTCCGATCCCGCGCTCCCGGCCAGGATTCCAGCTGAGCGCCTTTCCTGAGACGGGGTGAATGGCCGCGATCCCCTCGCGCGGCACCGCCCCCGGTCCGGCCGAGTCGTGCCCCCGCGGATTGTTCATCCAGCGCTGGTGGCCCCCCACGTAGACGGCGGCGCCCGTCACGGCCACCGAATAGAGCGAATCGCCCCCGGTGTGGTTGACCCAGGTGGGCTTGACCCGGTCGCCCCTGGCGTAGGTCTCGAACCTGGACGCGCTGTCGCAGAGCTTGCGCGCGCCGCCGTAGCCGCCGGTCGTGACGACGACGAAGTAGCTGCCGTCGGGGGCGGCGTCGAGCCCCCTGACGTAGGACGGGAAGACGTCCCTGCAGGCCGGCGCGTAGGCGTCGGTGCGCCAGTCGGCCACCTTCGCCCGCGCCGCGCCGACGTCGATGACGCCCAGCTGGGGCCTGGGCAGGCCGTTCAGAGTGGTGAAGCTGCCGTCGACGATCAGCCGGTCGCGGGTCAGGGCCAGCGCGTGCACCTTGACCTGGGGCGTGCGCGCGGCGCCCGGTGTGATGGCGAACGTGGGGTCGGCCGCGCCCGTCGTGGCGTCGAGCCTGGCCAGGGCCACGCGCGGGCGGGTGAAGTCGCCGCCGGCGTACAGCTTCGAGCCGCTCCTGGCCAGCGTCGTGACCTGGCCGCCCCTCACCTGCGGATCGAAGTCCTCCACGGCCGAGCCGTCGGACACGCTGAGCCTGAGGAGGCCGGAGCCGCCGACGTACACGGTGTCGTCCTCGCCGGGGGCCAGCGCGTAGACGGGGTCGTCCAGCGACGGGGCGAACTCGGGCAGGATCGCGCCCGTGCGCACGTTGTAGGCGAAGAGATTGTCACGTTCCACGACGAAGGTCCGGCTCGAGTCGCTCACCTCGGAGAAGGCGCCGCCGACGATGACCGTGTCGCCGACCAGGGTGATGGCATTGACGATGCCGTCGAGGACGTGAGGCGTGGTGTCGACCGGATTGGTGGCCACCACGCGGGTGTGTGCGACCGGGGTGACGGCGACGAGCGCCGCGAGGGCGGTTCGGACAAGCATTCGCCAAGTCTTAGCACACTCTGGGTAATCGAGGTGCTACTTCCGGTTTATCGTCGCTCAAGCCCTAGGCTTGACCCCATGACCCGCGCTCAGTTGGACAAGCAGCCGCATGAGGTCGCCGCGATGTTCGATCGCACGGCCAGGCGATACGACCTCGTCAACGACGTCATCTCGCTCGGCCAGGTGCGAGCGTGGCGCAAGGCCGTCGCCCAGGCCGTCGACGCGGGCCCCGGTGAGATCGTCCTCGACCTCGGAGCCGGTACGGGCACCTCCACCGACGCCTTCACCACGCTCGGCGCCCGCGCCATCGCCTCCGACTTCTCCCTCGGCATGCTCTCCACCGGTGTCCGGCGCCGGGGCGGCAACGCGCTCACCGGCGAGGGCGTGCCGTTCATCGCGGGCGACGCGCTGAACCTGCCGTTCGCCGACGACGTCTTCGACGCGGTGACGATCTCGGTGGCGCTGCGCAACGTGCACAACACCGAACAGGCGCTGCGCGAGATGCTCCGCGTCACCAAGCCGGGCGGCCGGCTGGTGATCCTCGAGTTCTCCCACGTGACGGTCAAGTCGTTCGACGTGGTCTACCGCGAGTACCTGATGAAGCTCCTGCCCAAGGTGGCCAGGGTCTTCGGCTCGAACGACGACTCCTACGACTACCTCGCCGAGTCGATCAGGGACTGGCACGACCAGCCGGCTCTGGCCACGATCATCCAGCGGGCCGGCTGGGAGCGGGTCGCCTGGCGCAACCTCAACCTCGGCATCGTCGCCATGCACCGGGGTCACAAGCCCCAGGGCTGAACCACTTCCATGGTCACCAGGCCGCCGTTGGCCGGGTGCCGGTAGAAGACGACCGCCTGGGCCAGGCAGGCGGTCCTGATCTCGGCCGCGTAGTCCTCCAGCAACTCGAGACTGAGCCCCGAGCGCAGGCCGAGGAGGAGCAGCACGCTCGCGCCTTGATCCTCAGCGGGAGCACGGTGCCCCGTCCGCGCTCTTCCTGCGGCCAGCGTGTGGTCAGCGATTCTTGACGTCGATTCACCTCATGCCGGCCGCACCAGCGGGCTACAGTGAAGTCTCCCTACGGGAAATGAGCGCAATTCCCGTAAGGGGATGTTGGGGGAGATGCGCGGCATGTGAGAATTCGGCTCTTCCATCCGCAGTTGGCACTTCGATGCGCTCGCGAGGAGAGATCAGTGGCACGGGAACCGAGCCCCGCCGTCAGCCGACGCCGTCTTGTGGCAGAGCTGCGTCGACTCCGGGGGGATGGCCAGGTAACGGACGCCGAGGCGGCGCGTATCCAGAGGATCCAGGGTGTGGGGGGCGCCCGAAAGGAAGATGTGGCTTGGCTGGCTGATTTCTATCGGGTGACGCCCGCACTTCGATCGGTGCTGCTCGAGCTCGCGGAGGAGTCTGAGAAAAAGGGTTGGTGGGAGGTGTTCGGTGCCTCCCTCAGTGAGTCGTACACCAGCTACATCGGCTTGGAGGCTGGAGCCGAGTCGATGCTCACATGGCAGAACGTGATGGTGCCCGGTCTGCTGCAAACGGCGGACTACGCTCGCGGAGTGTTCGGCTCCGGGCATCCGCTCGTCACGGTCACGCCGACCGATGTCGAGAGCGCGGTGCAGGCGAGGATGCGGCGGCAGCGGCTACTCGACGGTCCATCCCCGCTAGTCGTGAACGCTCTGATTGACGAGTCGGTCCTGCGTCGCAGATTTGGCTCTCCCGAGGTGATGCGTGATCAGCTGCGCCACATCATCGAGGTGGCGCAGCTGCCTCATGTCTCCGTACGGATCGTGCCGCTAGACGGATGGTCTGGCTCTCTGGCGTACGCCTTCGTCCTCCTCAGGTTTCCGTCTCGCGAGGGGCTGGATGGCATGCACGAGGATGTGGTCTATTGCGAGCACGCCACAGGCGCCGCGTTCGGGGAGCACCCAGATGAGACCAGCCAAGCTGAACGGCACTTTCGTCGCATGTCCGCGGAAGCGGCTCTTTCTGAGGAGGACTCCCTCACGATGATCGGGGAGCTGTGCCGGTGACTCCGCACCGGGGCGAGGTGTTGGCTTTCGCTCCCGGTGAGCGACGCGCTCTCAGCGCCAGTGCTTAGCGGCGCTGAGTTCGACGACAACGGCTGCGTAACGCCCTGCCCCTGCTCCAGCGCGCGATCCGCGCCTTGGCCCTCGACACAGGCCTATGGGCCGACCCGTTCTGGGGCATCGATACTACCCTGGTCGAGTGGCCGCTCCCGCCCCACCACGCAACGCTCGCGGCTGCTGCGGCCTTCCTATCGCAACCGCAAACCCCGCCCAGACGAGCAGCTACTCAAACCCATCCGCCAGCTCATCGAATCGGTCGATGACCCGCTGAAGGTCAACTCGATTTCAAACTCGGCGGCCGACGCAGCCCTGCCGCGGTCGGCGCGCACATCGCCCAACGCATCTTAGCGTTGACTGCGGGCAATCTTGCACAACCGCGCCACCGACCAGCCCATTACCGGATCACTGATCACCTATGGCCACCAACCAGACCGAGGTTGGTGGCCGACTCACCCTGCGTGTTTCCTAATGAGTTTCAGCGAATCGTCTTCCGACAAGGCGGCCGCCGACACTTGGTGAAAGACTCGTTCGTACGCGAGGGTCTTCTGTTCGTTCTCTTCGAGAATCGCGCTATAGGCGTTCTCGGCGTAGACAAGGTCGTCGTGTAGCCGGTCGAGGCCCTCACGCTGGGGAAACTTCAGCAAGACGAAACTGTGATAGGCCGACGAGCGCTCGAGCGGCACCACCCGAATGGTGATGTTCGGCAGCTCGGCGGCCTGCAACAGGTGCCTGAGCTGGTTACGCATGACTTCGGGTGTGCCGAATCTGCGCAACAGAACCGACTCCTCGAACAGAGCGATGAGATTCAACGGATCGGGTGACTCTAGAACGCGCTGTCGGCGCTCTCGTATCTTGACCAGACGGTCGACTTGTACCGGCGACTGCACACTCCACCCGTCGCCGAAGCCGATGAGGGCCTGGGCGTATTCGGGGGTTTGGAGCAGCCCGGGAATGACGACGTTCTGCCACGTGAGCATCGTCTCCGCGCCGGCTTCGAGGCCGATGAAGGTGGCGTAGGACTCGGGCAACCACTCACTGTGCGCCTCCCACCAGCCCTTGCCTTCCGCCTCTTCCGCGAGCTCGAGGAGGGCCTCACGGACGGTGGGCTGTACTTGGTAGAAGTCCGCGAGCCTGGCGACATCCTCACGGTGGGCGGCTACCTGGGCCTTCTCCATGCGGGACACCTTGGATGAAGATCCGTCCAGGACCTGGGCGACCTGGGCGCCCGTCACCTGGGCAGCCTCACGGAGTCGACGCAGCTCTGCCGCGAGACGGCGTCGGCTGACGTTGGGGCTAGACTCCCGCGCCACTTGGCTCTCCTCACAAAGGTGTCGAAAGTCAACCCACCGCACGGAGGGTTCAGTCCCTCTGCAGCGGGCATCTCTGCAATAATTGCAGCGGGCATTGCACTGCAATTCCCGCTGCCCATCCTGGTTCCTACGCTACGCTCTCTCACAAGTGAGGATATGCCCATGGGGCCAACGATGACCTCTTAAGAGCTCGTGTGGCGCAAGAGCAGGTTCAGTAACTTCGGTGGCACCGGGTGAGCGACGGGCGACAGGGCGATGGCCTCGTTCACGTAGCGCCAGGCGGTCGTGGCGCCGATGTCGAATCCCGCGGCGATTTCGGCGAAGGTCTCGCCCTTGCGCAGGTAGACCAGGTGACGCCGCAGCACTCCGGCCAGGTAGCTCAAAGTCTGGGATGACAACGACAGCGCGGCACGGTAGAACAGCACTCAGGCCCCTGGTGGTGATGGTTGCTCTTGGTCGACAACCCTTCTACCAGGGGTTTCCTACTTCCTGATCAAGAGTGGCCATCCCTCAATCCAGCTGTGACCTGCGCCGTCACGGTGAAATGGGCTCAGTGGGCCGGCTGGCGAGTGCGTCGGTTCGGGTGCTCCGCTGACGGTGGCGTGATGCTGTGGGACTCCAAGTACCCCGCCGGTGCGGTGCTGGCCTTCACGCCCGGTGAATGGCGAGCCTCCCTGGCCGGGGTGCGCAACGCCGAGTTCGACGTCTGACGCGCTGCCGGTGACCCGGTCAAGGCCCTCTGTCGTTGGTGACCGTGCCAGCCGACATCAGGCAAGCGCAGGAGCCAGCCGCGACACCGCGAGGAACGAGCCGGCCAGCGGCGAAGCGGGCGCGACAGTGAACGCCACCGACGCCGACGTCATCGTCGTCGGCGCGGGTCCCGCGGGTTCGGCGGCGGCGTTCTATCTCGCCCAGGCCGGGCTCGACGTCCTGCTACTCGAGAAGACGCGCTTCCCCCGCGAGAAGGTCTGCGGCGATGGTCTGACCCCGCGCGCGGTCAAGCAGCTGATGAACATGGGCGTCGACATCGACGCCCCCGGCTGGGTCAGGAACAAGGGCCTGCGCGTCGTGGGTGGCGGCGGCCGTTACGACTCGACTGGCCGCAGCTCGGCAGCTCGGCAGCTTGGCAGCTTGGCGATCTGCAACATGTGCCTAAGCTGGTTGCGCATGACTTCAGGTGTGCCGAACCTGCGCATCAGAACCGACTCCTCCAGTAGGGCCGTGAGATGCAACGGATTGGGCGACTCCAGAATCCTCTGTCCCAGCGCGCGCACCTTGACCAGGCGGTCTAGTTGCGTCTGCGGTTGCGCGCTCCATGCCTCGTTGAAGCTTATGGGGGCTTGGGCGTATTCGGTGATCTGGAGCAGCCCAGGGAAAACGACGTTCTGGTGCGAGAGCATCGTCTCCGCTCCGGCTTCAAGGCCGGTGAAGGTGGCGTCAGACTCAGGCATCCACTCGCTGAGTGCTTCCCGCCAGCCCCTGTCCTCTGCTTCTGCTGCGAGATCGAGCAGGGCCTTACGGACGGCAGGTTGCACCTGGTAGAAGTCCGCGAGTCTGGCAACGTCCTCACGGTGCGCGGCTACTTGGGACACCTTGGATGATGATCCGTTTAGGACCTGAGCGGCCTGGGTGCCCGTCACCTGGGCGCCTTACGTAGTCGACGCAGTTCCGCTGCGAGACGGCGTCGGCTGACGGTGGGGGTGGGTTGCCGCGCCACTTGGCTCTCCTCACAAGGGCGTCGAAGTTTTACCCACCGCGTGGATGGGTTCAACGTCGCTACGGCGGGCATCTCTGCGATAATTCCAGCGGGAATTGCATCGCGATTCCCCCCGGGATGCCATCTAGTCCCTGGCGTCATGCTTCCAACAGTGAGGATAGGCCCATGGGGTCAACGAGCTCCGAAGAAGTCGTGTGGCGTAAGAGCAGCTTCAGCAATATCAGCGGCGAGTGTGTGGAGGTCGCACGGTTGGGGCAGACAGTGCTCCTCCGGGACTCTAGGCAGCCGGAGGGTGCCGTCCTAACATTCAGTCTCGATGAGTGGAGGGACTTCCTCGCGAACGTGGCACACGGTGAGCTCTCGTGCACTGACACAATCTAGTCGCCCTCGTGGCTTTAAGGGTGTGATGCCCTCGGCTGATGGCCACGATTTTCTATTCTGCCTGCCTTGTTTCTACGATCGCAGCGTCGATCGGCGACTTTGGCCTTCAATCTCATACAGGATGGCGTGAGAGTCACGCCTCGCGCTCGGCTGCGTTGTGCAACCCTAGCGCCTACTTTTCTTGGATGAGATGTGAACAAATCGACATTTAGGACGAGCTCGCCCACTCTCGATCGTGACGCCATCTGGCGTAAAAGCACGTTTAGTCACGCAGCTGGAGAGTGCGTCGAGTTCGCTCGCTCCGCTGACGGCGGAGTGATGCTCCGGGACTCCAAGAACGAGTCAGGCAGCGTGCTGGCCTTCACTCCGGGTGAGTGGCGGGCCTTCGTCGCGGGTGTTCGCAACGCCGAGTTCGACGTCTGAACCGAACCCGTCGATGATCAAGGCTCTCTGCCATGCGTGCGTATGAGGGATCGATGCAACACCTCGCTGGTGAGAGGTTGTATTGGACTTCGAGGTCCGCAAGATCAGGTCTCCGCAGGGGCCGGTGAAGCTGTCCGCGGAACGGGCTGCATACTTCGAGCTCATGCGGGAGGGCTTCAGTAACGATCAGGCCTGCCGGTCTTCGGGATCAACCCGAACACCGGCAGGCGGTGGCGTATCGGACGCAATGCGTCCGGGAAGAACGAGGCGGCTCCACCCGTTCACGCGGTGGAGCCGCCGCGCGTGCCAGGCCGGTATGGACCGCACCGCTGAGACCGTCCGGGATACCCTGACCGTGACCATGGCCACCCTGCCTACCGAACTCAAACGCTCCCTCACCTGGGATCAAGGCTCGGAGATGGCCCTGCACCACCAGTTCGCGATGGCCGCCGATCTGCCTGTCTACTTCTGCGATCCCCACTCACCCTGGCAACGCGGCTCCAACGAAAACGCCAACGGCCTCCGCCAGTACTTTCCCAAGGGCACCGACCTGTCGATCCACAGCCCCGAACACCTCGCCGCCATCGCCGCCCGACTGAACTGCCTGCCACGCAAAACGCTCGACTGGGAAACCCCAGCCGAGCGCCTCGCTAAGCTCCTGGCAACCGCCAGTTGACCACCGGTGTTGCGACGACTCCTTGAATCCGTCATGGACAGGGGCCTTCTTCATGGGCAAGCGTGCACCCCCGGCTGCCACCTGGATCCGGAAAAGCGCTAGACTGCGTGCCGACAAAGTTTGTGAAGAGCTTCACAAAGGAACGAAGGCCACCACTCAGAGGCCAACCAGCGTGTAGGACAGGACAGGTCCGTGACCGTGCCAGCCGACATCAGGCAAGCGCAGGAGCCAGCCGCGACACCGCGAGGAACGAGCCGGCCAGCGGCGAAGCGGGCGCGACAGTGAACGCCACCGACGCCGACGTCATCGTCGTCGGCGCGGGTCCCGCGGGTTCGGCGACGGCGTTCTATCTCGCCCAGGCCGGGCTCGACGTCCTGCTACTCGAGAAGACGCGCTTTCCCCGCGAGAAGGTCTGCGGCGACGGTCTGACCCCGCGCGCGGTCAAGCAGCTGATGAACATGGGCGTCGACATCGACGCCCCCGGCTGGGTCAGGAACAAGGGCCTGCGCGTCGTGGGTGGCGGCGGCCGTTACGACCTCGACTGGCCGCAGCTCGACAGCTTCCCCGACTTCGGCCTGGTGCGCACCAGGCAGGACTTCGACCAGATCGTCGCGGCCAACGCGGTGAAGGGCGGCGTCCGCCTGATGGAGGGCGTGAACGTCACGGGCCCGATCCTCGACGACCGCAGCGGTCACATCGTCGGCGTCACGACGAAGGACGGCGTCTCCTACCGCAGCCGCGTGGTGGTCGCCGCCGACGGCAACTCCACCCGGCTCGCCCTGGCGATGGGGCTGTACAAGCGGGAAGACCGTCCGATGGGCGTCGCCGTACGGACCTACTTCGAGTCGCCGCGCCACGATGACGACTACCTGGAGATCTGGTTGGAGCTCTGGGACGAGGAGACGCTGCTGCCCGGCTACGGCTGGGTGTTCGGCGTGGGCGACGGCACCTCGAACGTCGGCCTCGGCCTGCTCAACACCAGCGAGGCGTTCAAGAACATCGACTACCGCGACCTGCTCAAGCGCTGGACGCGGAACATGCCCGCCGAGTGGGGCTTCACCGAGGCGAACATGACGACCCCGATCAGGGGGGCGGCGCTGCCGATGGCCTTCAACCGGCAGCCGCACTACACCAGGGGCCTGGTGCTCGTGGGCGACTCGGGCGGGGCGATCAACCCGTTCAACGGCGAGGGCATCGCGTACGCGATGGAGACCGGTGAGATCGCGGCCGAGGTCATCGTCAAGGCGTTGCGCGGCACCACGCCCGCGCAGCAGGAGCGGATCCTGCGCGCCTACCCGAAGGTGCTCAAGGACGCATACGGCGGATATTTCACGCTAGGCAGGTGGTTTGTCGAAGCTATCGGGAAGCCTGGCGTGATGAGCTTCGGCACACGACATGGTCTGCACCATCCCAGGCTGATGCGCTTCGCACTCAAACTCCTTGGTAATCTCACCGACCGGCGAGGCGATGCGTCAGACCGGATCATCAACGCTCTCGCGAAGGTCGCCCCACCAGCATGAACGTTTCATCCGCCCGGCACACACACAGATCAGACTGCGCGCCCGCGCGCGTGGAGATGGGAGAGGAGGCGTAGCGATGGATCTTTACGTGCCCGTCCTGGTGCTCGCCGTTCTCGCGGGAGGGTTCGCGCTCTTCTCGGTCGCGATCGCCCCGTTCACCGGTCCCAAGCGCTGGAACCGCGCCAAGCTTGACGCCTATGAATGCGGCATCGAGCCGACGCCCCAGCCCGTCGGTGGCGGACGCTTCCCGCTGAAATACATGATCACCGCGATGCTCTTCATCGTGTTCGACATCGAGATCATCTTCCTCTACCCGTGGGCCGTGTCGTTCGACATGCTCGGCGTCTTCGGGCTGGTCGAGATGGTGCTGTTCATCGTCACCGTGCTGGTGGCCTACGCCTACGTGTGGCGCCGCAAGGGTCTGGACTGGGACTGAAAATGGGACTTGAAGAGAAACTCCCCAGCGGGTTCATCCTCAGCACGGTCGAGGCGGCCGCCGGATGGGCCAGGAAGAACTCGGTGTGGCCGGCCACGTTCGGTCTCGCCTGTTGCGCGATCGAACTGATGGCAACCGGTGCATCGCACTACGACCTGGCGCGCTTCGGCATGGAGCGCGCTTCGGCGTCTCCCCGGCAGGCCGACCTGATGATCGTCGCGGGCCGCGTGTCGCAGAAGATGGCGCCGGTCCTCCGGCAGATCTACGACCAGATGGCCGAGCCCAAGTGGGTCATCGCCATGGGCGTGTGCGCCTCCAGCGGCGGCATGTTCAACAACTACGCCATCGTGCAGGGCGTCGACCACGTCGTCCCCGTCGACATCTACCTGCCCGGCTGCCCGCCGCGGCCGGAGATGCTCATCGACGCGATCGTGAAGCTGCACGACAAGATCCAGAACATGAAGTTCGGCGCGCACCGCGCCAAGCAGATCGACGAGCTCGAACTGCGGGCGCTCCGTACGCTGCCGCTGATCGACCAGGAGGCCGCCAAGTGAGCGAGAACCTCCCCGAGGTGCCCGCCAACCTGCCCGAGGAGCCGGTGGCTCGCCACGGCATGTTCGGCGCCACCGGCACCGGTGACACCTCCGGCTACGGCGGCCTCGTCGTACGGCGGGCCCCCCGCCTGTCGACCTCCCGCCCCTACGGCGGTTACTTCGACGAGCTCGTCGACAAGCTCGAGTCGGTCGTCGACGACGCCATCGAGCGGGTCGTCGTCGACCGCGGCGAGCTGACCCTCCACGTCAAGCGCGAGAAGCTGGTCGAGGTGTGCCTGCGCCTGCGCGACGAGCCCGAGCTGCGCTTCGAGCTCAGCCTGGGCGTGAGCGGCGTCCACTACCCCCACCTCGTGGGCGAGGAGCTGCACGCGGTCATCCACCTGTGCTCCATCACCCACAACAGGCGTGTCCGCGTCGAGGCGAGCGCGCCGGACTCCGACCCGCACATCCCCTCGACGGTCAGCGTCTACCCGACGCACAACTGGCACGAGCGCGAGACCTACGACTTCTTCGGGATCGTCTTCGACGGCCACCCCGCGCTGACCCGGATCATGATGCCGGACGACTGGGACGGTCACCCGCAGCGGAAGGACTACCCGCTGGGCGGCATCCCCGTCGAGTACCGCGGCGCCGAGATCCCCTCGCCGGACAACAGGAGGTCGTACGCGTGAGCGAGCACAGCGAGCGGAGCGAGCGGAGCGTCGACGAGCGAAGCGAGGACTACGCGTGAGTACTGGTTATGACGAGGCGACCGAGGGCAAGGTCTACTCGGTCAACGGTGCCGACTGGGACGACGTCGTCGGCGCGGTGCGCGACTCCGAAGAGGAGCGCCTGGTCGTCAACATGGGCCCGCAGCACCCGTCCACGCACGGCGTGCTCAGGCTCATCCTGACCCTCGACGGTGAGACGGTCACCGAGGCCCGTACCGGCATCGGCTACCTGCACACCGGCATCGAGAAGAACATGGAGTTCCGGACGTGGACCCAGGGGACCACGTTCGTCACCCGCATGGACTATCTCGCCCCGCTGTTCAACGAGACGGCGTACTGCCTGGCCGTGGAGAAGCTCCTCGGCATCGAGGACCGCATCCCCGAGCGGGCGCAGGCCATCCGCGTGATGATGATGGAGCTCAACCGCATCTCCTCGCACCTGGTCGCGATGGGCACGTTCGGCATGGAGCTGGGCGCGACCACGCCGTTCCTCTTCGGCTACCGCGACCGCGAGATGGTCATGGACCTGTTCGAGTACATCACGGGTCTGCGCATGAACATGGCCTACGTCAGGCCGGGCGGCGTGAGCGTCGACCTGCCCGCGGGCACCGTCGACAAGGTCGGCGAGTTCCTGAAGGAGATGCCCAAGCGCATCAAGGACATCCGCAAGCTGCTCGACGAGAACCCGGTCTACACCCGCCGCACCAAGGACGTGGCCTACCTCGACCTGACCGGCTGCATGGCGCTCGGCGTCACCGGCCCGATGCTCAGGGCCGCCGGCCTGCCGTGGGACCTGCGCAAGTCGCAGCCGTACTGCGGGTACGAGACCTACGAGTTCGAGGTCGCCACCGAGCAGAGCTGCGACGTCTTCGGCCGCTACCTGGTCCGCATGACGGAGATGGAGGAGTCGCTCAAGATCATTGAGCAGGCTCTCGACCGCATAGCGGGACCGCTGAAGAACAAGCCGGTCATGATCGAGGACAAGAAGATCGGCTGGCCGGCCCAGCTGGCGCTCGGCCCCGACGGCTTCGGCAACTCGCCCGACCACATCGCGCACATCATGGGCAGCTCCATGGAGGCGCTGATCCACCACTTCAAGCTGGTCACCGAGGGCTTCAGGGTCCCGGCGGGCCAGGCCTACGCCTCGGTGGAGTCCCCCCGCGGCGAGCTCGGCGCGCACGTGGTCAGCGACGGCGGCACCCGGCCGTACCGCGTCCACTTCCGCGAGCCGTCCTTCACGAACCTGCAGGCCGTACCGGCAACCTGCGAGGGTGGCCAGGTCGCTGACGTGATCGCGGCCGTGGCATCCATCGACCCGGTCATGGGAGGTGTTGACCGGTGAGTTACTCGCCGGAAGTCCGGGAGCGTCTCGAGAGGGACGCCAAGGAGATCATCGGGCGTTATCCGAAGTCGCGCTCGGCGCTGCTGCCGCTGCTCCACCTGGTGCAGTCGGAGGACGGTTACGTCTCCGACGACGGCCAGGAGTTCTGCGCGGAGATGCTCGGCCTGAGCAAGGCCGAGGTCGTGGGTGTGGCGACGTTCTACACGATGTACAAGCGCAAGCCGATGGGCGACTACCACGTCGGCGTGTGCATCAACTCGCTGTGCGCCGTCATGGGCGGCGACCAGATCTGGGAGGAGCTGTCGGAGCACGTCGGCGTCGGCCACGACGAGACGACCGCCGACGGCAAGGTCTCGCTGGAGCGCCTCGAGTGCAACGCGGCCTGCGACTTCGCCCCGGTGATGATGGTCAACTGGGAGTTCTTCGACAACCAGACGCCCGAGTCGGCCAAGCAGCTCGTCGACGACCTGCGCGACGGCAAGAGCGTCTCGCCGACGCGCGGCCCGAAGCGCCTGTGCACCTTCAAGGAGGCCTCGCGGGTGCTCTCCGGGCTGCCCGACGACCTGGCCGGTGACGGCCCGTCGGCGGCCGGCCCCTCGCTGGAGGGCCTGAAGGTCGCCAAGGCCAACGGATGGAAGGCTCCCGAGGCATGAGCACGACACTCACCCCGGTCCTGACCGCCAACTGGGACCAGCCCAACTCCTTCACGCTGCAGGGCTACGGCCCCTACGACGCGGCGAAGAAGGCGCTCGGCATGGACCCCGACGCGGTCATCCAGGCCGTCAAGGACTCCGGTCTGCGCGGCCGCGGCGGCGCCGGCTTCCCCACCGGCATGAAGTGGGGCTTCATCCCGCAGGGCGACGGCAAGCCGCACTACCTCGTCGTCAACGCCGACGAGTCGGAGCCGGGCACCTGCAAGGACATCCCGCTGATGATGGCCAACCCGCACTCGCTGGTCGAGGGCGTCGTCATCACCTCCTACGCCATCCGCGCCAACCACGCCTTCATCTACGTGCGCGGTGAGGTGCTGCACGTGATCCGCAGGCTGCACGCGGCCGTGCGCGAGGCGTACGAGAAGGGCTACCTCGGCAAGGACATCTTCGGCTCGGGCTACGACCTGGAGCTGGTTGTGCACAGCGGCGCCGGCGCCTACATCTGCGGCGAGGAGACGGCACTGCTCGACTCGCTCGAGGGTTACCGGGGTCAACCGCGTCTCAAGCCTCCGTTCCCTGCCGTGGCGGGCCTGTACGCTTCGCCCACTGTTGTGAACAACGTGGAGTCTGTGGCCAGTGTTCCCAGCATCATCGCGAACGGCGCCGACTGGTTCGCCGCGATGGGTACCGAGAAGTCCAAGGGCTTCGGCATCTTCTCGCTGAGCGGCCACGTCACCCGTCCGGGCCAGTACGAGGCGCCGCTCGGCATCACGCTGCGCGAGCTGCTCGACATGGCGGGCGGCATCCGCGAGGGGCACCAGATCAAGTTCTGGACCCCGGGCGGCTCCTCCACGCCGATCTTCACCGACGAGCACCTCGACGTCCCCCTCGACTTCGAGGCGGTCGGCGCCAAGGGCTCGATGCTCGGCACCCGCGCGCTGCAGATCTTCGACGAGACCACCTGCGTGGTCCGCACCGTGCTGCGCTGGACCGAGTTCTACGCCCACGAGTCGTGCGGCAAGTGCACGCCGTGCCGCGAGGGCACCTACTGGCTCAAGCAGGTGCTCAGGCGCCTGGAGGCCGGCCAGGGCACCGAGGACGACCTCGCGCTGATCACCGACATCGCCGACAACATCCTGGGCCGTTCCTTCTGCGCCCTGGGCGACGGCGCGACCAGCCCGATCCACTCGTCGGTGAAGTACTTCCGCGACGAGTACCTCAAGCACTTCGAGGTCGGCGGCTGCCCGTTCGACCACAAGAAGTCCACCGTGTGGGGTGACAAGTGACCACTACCGCAGTCGAGACCTCAGTCGTCACCCTCACGATCGACGGCTTCCAGGTCACCGTGCCCAAGGGCACGCTCATCATCAGGGCCGCCGAACTGCTGGGCATCCAGATCCCCAGGTTCTGCGACCACCCGCTGCTCGACCCGGCGGCCAACTGCCGCCAGTGCCTGGTCGACATTCCCGACGCGGGCAACGGCCGCGGCTTCCCCAAGCCGCAGCCGTCGTGCGCGATCGAGGTCGCCGAGGGCATGGTCGTGCAGACCCAGCTCACCTCGCCGGTCGCCGAGAAGGCGCAGCGCGGCGCGATGGAGCTGCTGCTCATGAACCACCCGCTGGACTGCCCGGTCTGCGACAAGGGCGGCGAGTGCCCCCTGCAGAACCAGGCGATGTCCAACGGCCAGGGCGAGTCGCGCTTCCACGAGCACAAGCGCACCTTCCCCAAGCCGCTGCCGCTGTCGGCGCAGGTGCTGCTCGACAGGGAGCGCTGCGTGCAGTGCAAGCGCTGCATCCGCTTCTCCGACGAGATCGCGGGCGACCCGCTCATCGAGTTCTTCGAGCGTGGCGCCAAGGAGCAGGTGGGCGTCGCCGACGGCAAGCCGTTCGACTCCTACTTCTCCGGCAACACCATCCAGATCTGCCCGGTCGGCGCGCTGACCAGCGGTGCCTACCGCTTCCGCGCCAGGCCGTTCGACCTGGTCTCCTCGCCGAGCGCCTGCGAGCACTGCGCCTCCGGGTGCGCGCTGCGCACCGACCACCGCCGCGGCAAGGTCACCCGCCGTCTGGCCGGCCTGGACATGCAGGTCAACGAGGAGTGGAACTGCGACAAGGGCCGCTTCGCCTTCACCTACGCGACGCAGCCCGACCGGCTCAGGACCCCGCTGGTCCGTAACGAGGAGGGCCTGCTGGTTCCCGCCTCGTGGCCGGAGGCCCTCGCGGTGGCCGCCGCGGGTCTGGCCAAGGCGCGCGGCAAGGCGGGCGTGCTGGTCGGCGGTCGCGTGACCGTCGAGGACGCCTACGCCTACGCCAAGTTCGCCCGCGTCGCGCTCGGCACCAACGACGTCGACTTCCGGGCCAGGCCGCACAGCGCGGAGGAGGCGCAGTTCCTCGCGCACGCGGTCGCCGGCAAGGGCATCGAGATCTCCTACACCGACCTGGAGCAGGCGCCCGCCGTCCTGCTGGTCGGGTTCGAGCCCGACGAGGAGTCGCCGATCGTCTTCCTGCGCCTGCGCAAGGCCTGGCGCAAGAAGGGCCTGAAGGTCACCTCGATCGCGCCGTTCGCGACCGAGGGCCTGGCCAAGATGGGCGGCACGCTCATCAGGACGCTGCCGGGCGGCGAGGCCGACGCGCTCGACGAGCTCGGCTCCGTGGCCGAGGGCACGATCATCCTGGCCGGCGAGCGGCTGGCCACCGTCCCCGGCGCGCTGTCGGCCCTGGTACGGCTCAGCGCCGCCTCCGGCGCCAGGCTGGCCTGGATCCCGCGCAGGGCCGGGGAGCGCGGCGCGATCGAGGCGGGCGCGCTGCCGAACCTGCTCCCGATCGGCCGCCCGGTCGAGGACGAGAGCGCCAGGGCCGAGGTGGCCAGGGCGTGGAACGTCACCTCCCTCCCCGCCACGCCGGGCCGCGGCACCGACGCGATCCTGGCCGCCGCGCTGAACGAGGAGGTCGACGCGCTGCTCGTCGCCGGCGTCGACCCTCGCGACCTGGCCGACGCCGAGGCGGCGCTGGCCGCCCTGGAGAACACGCCGTTCATCGTCAGCCTCGAGGTGCGCGCCAGCGCGGTCACCGACCGGGCCGACGTGGTCCTGCCGGTCGCCGCCGTCGCCGAGAAGGCCGGCACGTTCGTGAACTGGGAGGGCCGCGGCCGCTCGTTCGAGCGGGCGCTGAAGGTCCCCGGCATCATGAGCGACCTCAACGTGCTGTCGGCCATCGCCGACCACATGGACGTGCACCTGGGCCTGCCCGACGCCGCCGCCGCCCGCAAGGAGCTCAGCGGCCTCGGCGCCTGGCGCGGCACCAGGGTCGGCGCGCCGAACGCCGCCGCGACGGCCCAGCCGGCGCCCCAGGCGGGCGAGGCCGTGCTGGCCACCTGGCACCAGCTGCTCGACGCCGGCCGCCTCCAGGACGGCGAGCCGTACCTGGCGGGCACCGCCCGCCCGGTCGAGGCGCTGCTCTCGGAGAGCACCGCGGCCGAGATCGGCGTGGCCGACGGCGGCAAGATCGTAGTGGGTGAGACGGTGTCCCTGCCGGTGCGCGTCGTGGACCTGCCCGACCGGGTGGTCTGGGTGCCGACGAACTCCCCGGGCTGCTCGGTCAGGCGCGACCTGGGCGCGCTGGCCGGCGACATCGTCAAGATCGGGAGCGCCTCATGAGCGTGACAGTCCTCGCGACGGATCCGACCCTCGCCGACTTCGGCAAGGATCCGCTCTGGATCACCATCATCAAGGCGGTCGGCGTCTTCGCCTTCCTGATGGTGGGCATCCTGTTCGGCGTCTGGTACGAGCGCAAGCTGATCTCCCGCATGCAGAACCGCTACGGCCCCAACCGGGCCGGCAAGTTCGGTCTGCTCCAGTCGGTCGCCGACGGCGTGAAGATGGGCCTGAAGGAAGACATCTTCCCCAACACGGTGGACAAGGTGCTCTACCTGCTGGCTCCGGTCATCATGGTGGTCCCGGCCTTCCTGGCCTTCTCCATCGTGCCGTTCGGGCCGATCGTGAACATGTTCGGCGTCCAGACGCCGCTGCAGCTGGTCGACCTGCCGGTCGCGGTGCTGTTCATGCTGGCGATGGGCGCGGTGTCGGTCTACGGCGTGGTGCTGGCGGGCTGGTCGTCCCGCTCGCCGTACGCGCTGCTCGGTGGTCTGCGGTCGGCGGCCCAGGTGGTCTCCTACGAGATCGCGATGGGCCTGTCGTTCGTGGCGGTGTTCCTGTTCGCCGGCACGCTGTCGACCTCGGAGATCGTCGCGGCGCAGGCGTCGGGCGGCACGCTGCAGCTGTTCGGGCTCGAGATCCCGATGCCCTCGTGGTACGTGATCCTGCTGCTGCCCTCCTTCCTGATCTACGTGGTGTGCGCCTTCGGTGAGGCCGCGCGTATCCCGTTCGACCTGCCCGAGGGCGAGGGCGAGCTGGTGGGCGGCTTCCAGACCGAGTACTCCTCGTCGCTGAAGTTCGCCCTGATCATGATGGGCGAGTACCTGCACACCTTCACCGCCTCGGCGATGGCGATCACGCTGTTCCTCGGCGGATGGCGGGCGCCGTGGCCGATCTCGCTGTGGGACGACGCGAACACCGGCTACTGGCCGTTCCTGTGGTTCTTCATCAAGTTCGTCCTGGTCTTCTCGTTCGTCGTGTGGGTCCGCGCCTCGCTGCCCCGCGTCCGTTACGACCAGCTGATGGCGCTGGGCTGGAAGGTGCTGATCCCGCTCAACCTGGCGTGGATCATGCTCGTGGCCACCGTCAAGCTGCTCAGGACCCCCGGCGTCGACCTGACCTTCGTGTACGTCATCGGGGCGATCGTGGTTGTCGGAGCCTTCGCCATCTGGTTCCGCTTCGACACCGTGAACCAGCGCCGCAAGGAGGCGGAGAAGGCCAAGGTGGCGGCTGAGTTCGAGCAGCTCGCCAACGAGCCGACCGCCGGCGGCTTCCCTGTGCCGCCGCTTGACCTGCCGCACTACCACGGGGTGGGGCGCAAGGAGGTTCCCAGTGGGAGCAACTGATTGGCTGAACCCCGTGAAGGGGTTCGGCGTGACCTTTCACACGATGTTCAAGAAGCCGGTCACGACGAACTACCCGGAGGTGAAGAAGCCGACGGCTCCTCGCTTCCACGGTCGTCACCAGCTGAACCGCTGGCCCGACGGGCTGGAGAAGTGCGTCGGCTGCGAGCTGTGCGCCTGGGCGTGTCCCGCCGACGCGATCTACGTCGAGGGCGGCGACAACACCGAGGAGGAGCGCTACTCGCCGGGTGAGCGTTACGGGCGCACCTACCAGATCAACTATCTGCGGTGCATCCTGTGCGGCCTGTGCATCGAGGCGTGCCCGACCAGGGCGCTGACGATGACCAACGAGTACGAGCTCGCCGACTCCGACCGGGAGAGCCTCATCTACACCAAGGAGATGCTGCTCGCTCCGCTCACCGCGGGCATGGAGCAGCCTCCGCACCCCATGCGGCTCGGCGAGACCGAAGAGGACTACTACCGCTTGGGGCGCGAGAATGGGTGAGACCATCACGTTCTGGGTGCTGGCCGTCGTCTCCGTCGGCGCCGCGCTCGGAATGATCTTCAGCCGCAAGGCGGTCTACTCGGCGCTCCTGCTGGGCGGTGTGATGCTCTGCCTCGCGGTGCTCTACGCCGTGCAGGAGGCGCCCTTCCTGGCCGCGGTGCAGATCATCGTCTACACCGGCGCGATCATGATGCTCTTCCTGTTCGTGCTCATGCTGGTGGGCGTCGACTCGGCCGACTCCCTGGTGGAGACGCTCAAGGGACAGCGCTTCTGGGCGGGCGTCGCCGGTGTCGGCTTCGCCGTCCTGGTGATCCTCGCGATCGGGAACGCGCTGTTCGTCCCCGAGCCCGCGGGTCTGGCCGCCGCCACGGAGCAGGCGGGCGGCAACGTACCGGCGCTGGCCAGGCTGGTGTTCACCCGCCACGTCTTCGCCTTCGAGATCACCTCCGCGCTGCTCATCACCGCCGCGCTCGGCGCGATGGTGCTGGCGCACCGCGAGAGGGCCGAGCCGAAGCCGTCGCAGAAGGACCTGGCGCGCGCCAGGTTCGCCACCGGCGACCCGTCGCCGCTGCCCGCGCCCGGCACCTACGCCAGGAACAACGCCATCGACATGCCCGCGCTGCTGCCCGACGGCTCGGTCGCCGAACTGTCGGTCAACCGGCACATCGCGCGCTGGGACGTCGAGCACGACCATCTGCCCGACGACCCCAAGCTCGCCCAGGCCATCAAGCACGCGGTCGAGGAGGAACCCGTGACAGAGGATTCTGCGACGGACTCCGAGCACCTGGGTGAGGTGACCAAGTGACCACCGAGTACCTGGTCCTCTCCGCACTGCTCTTCGCGATCGGCGCGCTCGGCGTGCTGATCAGGCGCAACGCGATCGTGGTCTTCATGTGCGTCGAGCTCATGCTCAACGCCTGCAACCTCGCGTTCGTCACCTTCGCCCGCATGCACGGCAACCTGGACGGCCAGATCATCGCCTTCTTCGTGATGGTCGTGGCCGCGGCCGAGGTCGTGATCGGTCTGGCGATCATCGTGACGATCTTCCGAACCCGCAGGTCGGCGTCCGTGGACGATGCCAACCTGCTGAAGTACTAAGAGGTGACAGTGGAACCGGCAGAGATCATCCCGCACTCCGGTGGAGTGATCGGGGCCTCATGGCTGATGATCGCACTGCCCCTCTTGGGCGCGGCGATCCTGTTGCTCGGCGGCCGCCGTACCAACGCCTGGGGGCACTACCTGGGCGTCCTGATGTCGCTCGGTTCGTTCGTCGTCGCGGTGCTCGCCTTCATGGAGCTCGATGGTGGTCGTTACAGCGTCCACCTGTACGACTTCATTCCCGGAATGGCGGACATCAGCCTGCTGATCGACCCGCTGTCGATCAGTTTCTGTCTGCTGATCACGGGTGTGGGTTCGCTGATCCACATCTACTCGATCGGCTACATGTCGCACGATCCCGACCGGCGCAGGTTCTTCTCCTACCTGAACCTGTTCGTCGCGGCGATGCTGCTGCTGGTGCTGTCGGCCAACTACGTCGGCCTGTTCATCGGCTGGGAGGGCGTCGGTCTCGCCTCCTACCTGCTGATCGGCTTCTGGCAGTTCAAGCCGACGGCGGCGGTCGCGGCCAAGAAGGCGTTCATCGTCAACCGCGTCGGTGACTTCGGCCTGCTGATCGCGATGTTCACGATGTGGACGACGTTCGGCTCGCTGGCCTTCAGCGACATCTCCGCCAAGGTCGGCCAGGCCTCGGAGGGCACGCTCACCGCCATCGGCCTGCTGCTCCTGCTCGGCGCCTGCGGTAAGTCGGCCCAGCTGCCGCTGCAGTCCTGGCTTCTCGACGCGATGGAGGGCCCGACCCCGGTCTCGGCCCTCATCCACGCCGCGACCATGGTCACCGCCGGCGTCTACCTGGTGGTCCGCTCCGGCTTCGTCTTCGAGGCCGCGCCCACCGCGCAGCTGGTCGTCACCATCGTCGGCGTGGCCACGCTGCTGGCCGGTGCCATCATCGGTTGCGCGAAGGACGACATCAAGAAGGGCCTGGCCGGTTCGACGATGTCGCAGATCGGCTACATGATGCTCGGCGCGGGCCTCGGCCCGGCCGGCTACGCCTTCGCGATCGGCCACCTGATCACGCACGGCTTCTTCAAGGCCGACCTGTTCCTCGGCGCCGGATCGGTCATGCACGGCATGAACGACGAGGTCGACATGAGGAAGTACGGCGGCCTGCGCAAGTACATGCCGCTGACCTTCGCGACGTTCTTCGTCGGCTACCTGGCGATCATCGGTTTCCCGCTGCTGTCCGGCTACTTCACCAAGGACGGCATCATCGAGACCGCGATGGAGCACAACCAGATCCTCGGCTGGCTGGCCGTGATCGGCGCCGGCATCACCGGCTTCTACATGTCGCGGATGGTCTTCATGACCTTCTTCGGCGAGAAGCGCTGGGCCGACGACGCGCACCCGCACGAGTCGCCCAAGGTCATGACGATCCCGCTGGTCATCCTGTCGATCGGCTCGATCTTCCTCGGCGGCTACCTGGTGCTGAGCAACCGGCTGATGCTCTTCCTCGCCCCGGCCGTCGGCCGTCCGGAGGAGCTGCCCACCTTCCACTGGAACAGCGTCGCGGGTCTCGCCACGCTCGCCCTGGTGGCGGTCGGCGCCGGGTTCGCCTGGATGAAGTACGGCAAGGCGCCGGTCCCCGAGACGGCCCCGCGCGGCTCGTTCCTCACCACCTTCGCCAGGCGTGACCTCTACGGCGACGCCCTCAACGAGACACTGCTCATGCGTCCGGGACAGTGGCTCACCCGCATCGCGGTGTTCTTCGACAACCGCGGCATCGACGGCCTGGTCAACGGGCTGGCGGCGGCCGTCGGCGGCACCTCCGGCCGGATGCGCCGGCTCCAGACGGGCTTCGCGCGGACGTACGCGCTGTCCATCCTCTTCGGCGCCGCGGTCCTGGCCGGCGCTCTGCTCCTTGTAGGGAACCTGTGATGCCCTGGCTTACGATCCTGATGGCAGTGCCCGTGGTGGGCGCTGTCCTGGTGGCCCTCACGCCGAAGGGCAGCGGCAAGCTGGCCAAGCAGCTCGCGCTGGCCGTCTCCGTCGTCGTGCTGGGGCTCACCATCGCGATGGCGGCGCAGTTCAGCCCGAAGGGCCCGCGCTTCCAGTTCGTCGAGACCTACGACTGGATCCCGCGCTTCGGCGTGCACTACGGCGTCGGTGTCGACGGCATCGCGCTGGTGCTGATCGCGCTGTCGGCGGTGCTGGTGCCGATCGTGGTGCTGGCCTCCTGGAACGACGCCGACGCCCCGCACGCCAAGTACTCGGTGAAGACGTACTTCGCGCTCCTGCTGGTGCTCGAGGCCATGATGATCGGCGTCTTCGCGGCGACCGACATCTTCCTGTTCTACGTCTTCTTCGAAGCCATGCTGATCCCGATGTACTTCATGATCGGGTCGTACGGCGGCGCGCAGCGGTCCTACGCGGCCGTCAAGTTCCTGCTCTACTCGCTGTTCGGCGGCCTGCTCATGCTGGTCGCGGTCATCGGCCTCTACGTCATCGCGGGCAAGAACACCTTCCTGTTCCCCGAGCTGATCGGGGCCATCCAGGACCCGACCACGCAGAAGTGGCTGTTCGCCGGCTTCTTCTTCGCCTTCGCGGTGAAGGCGCCGCTGTGGCCGTTCCACACGTGGCTGCCCGACGCGGCGGCGCAGGCTCCGGCCGGCGCGGCGGTGCTCCTGGTCGGCGTCCTGGACAAGGTCGGCACGTACGGCATGCTCCGCTTCTGCCTGGAGCTGTTCCCGGACGCGTCGAAGTTCTTCACCCCGCTGGTGATCGTGCTGTCGGTGGTCGGCATCATCTACGGCGCCATCGTGGCCATCGGCCAGACGAACATGAAGCGCCTGATCGCCTACACCTCGATCTCGCACTTCGGCTTCATCGCCCTCGGCGTGTTCGCGATGACGGCGAACGCGGGCGCCGGCGCCACGCTCTACATGGTCAACCACGGCTTCTCGACCGGCGCGCTGTTCCTGATCGCCGGGTTCCTCATCGCGCGGCGGGGCTCGCCGTACATCGAGGACTACGGCGGCGTGCAGAAGGTCACGCCGAAGCTGGCCGGCGTGTTCCTGATCGCGGGCCTATCCGGTCTGTCGCTGCCCGGCCTGTCGTCCTTCGTCAGCGAGTTCATGGTGCTGATCGGCACCTACGAGCGCTACCTGGTCCCCGCGATCATCTCGGCGACCGGCGTCATCCTGGCGGCCATCTACATCCTGTGGATGTACCAGCGGGTCGCGGGCGGGCCGACGGCCGAGCCGGTCAAGGAGTTCAAGGACCTCAACGGCCGCGAGCTGTGGGTGGTCGCCCCGCTGATCGCTCTGATCATCGGACTGGGCTTCTTCCCCAAGCCGCTGCTTGACGTGATCAACCCGGCGGTGGACCACACCCTGTCCAACGTCCAGGTGGAGAAGTTCACCCCGGCGATTGCCGAGAAGGGGGCCGGACAGTGAACGGCACCATCCAAGCGCCGACGATCGAGTACGGCCTGCTGGCGCCGATGCTGGTGATCTTCGGCGCGGCGGTCATCGGCGTGCTGGTGGAGGCGTTCGCGCCTCGCTACCTGCGCAAGTCGATCCAAGTGCCGGTGACGCTGCTCAGCATGGCCGGGGCCTTCGTCCTGGTCGTCTTCCAGGTGATGAGCGGACTGCCGACCGCGCCCGCGGCCATGGGCGCCGTCGCGGTCGACGGTCCCGCCCTGTTCTTCTGGGGCGTCATCCTCGTCCTGGCCTTCGTCAGCACGCTGCTGGTGCTCGACGACGACACCTTCGTGGCCTCGGCCGCCGCCGTACCTGGTAGCGCGGCCGAGGAGGAGGCGGAGATCACCGGTGGCGCGCACACCGAGATCTACCCGCTGATCCTGTTCGCGGTGGGCGGCATGCTGCTGTTCTCGTCCGCGAACGACCTGCTGGTGATGTTCGTCGGCCTCGAGGTCATGTCGCTGCCGCTGTACCTGCTGTGTGGCCTGGCGCGCCGACGCCGCCTGCTGTCGCAGGAGGCGTCGATGAAGTACTTCCTGCTCGGCGCGTTCTCCTCGGCCTTCTTCCTGTACGGCATGGCCTTCGTGTACGGCTTCGCCGGCTCGGTCGACCTGGTCAAGATCAGCGAGGCGCTCGGCAAGGTGGGCGGCCTGGACACGGTGCTCCTCATCGGTCTGGCGCTTCTCGGCGTCGGCCTGATGTTCAAGATCGGCGCCGCGCCCTTCCAGGCGTGGAAGCCTGACGTCTACCAGGGCGCCCCGACCCCCGTCACCGCGCTCATGGCCTCCGGCACGCTCGTCGCGGCCTTCGGCGCGGTCCTGAGGGTCTTCTGGGTGGCTCTGGGCAACCTCGACTGGGACTGGCGTCCGGTCCTGTGGGGCGTGGCCATTCTCACGATGATCGTCGGCGCGATCCTCGCGATCACCCAGACGGACATCAAGCGCATGCTGGCCTACTCCTCGATCGCGCACGCGGGCTTCCTGCTCATCGGTGTGATCGCGACCAGCACGCAGGCGCAGGGCAACGCCGACACCCTGTCGGCGATCATGTTCTACCTGCTCGTCTACGGCATCACGACGGTCGGCGCGTTCGCCGTCGTCACGATGGTGCGCGACGCGGGCGGCGAGGCCAACCACCTGTCGCGCTGGGCGGGTCTGGGCAAGCGGTCGCCGATGCTGGCGGGCGTGTTCGCGTTCTTCCTGCTGGCCTTCGCCGGCATCCCGCTCACCAGCGGGTTCTTCGGTAAGTACGCGGTCTTCGCCGCCGCGGTGGCCAACGGCGCGACGCCGCTGGTCATCGTCGGTGTGGTCACCTCCGCGATCGCCGCGTTCTTCTACGTCCGCGTGATCGTGCTGATGTTCTTCAGCGAGCCCGCCGCCGACGGCCCGACCATCGCGGTGCCCTCTGCGGCCACCGCGGCTGTTATCACTCTCGCGGCAGCGGTTACGGTAGTGCTGGGGGTTTTCCCGCAGCCTGTCCTGGATCTCGCTGACAAGGCTGCATCTGCCTTGTTCATCCGCTAAGGGGAATATATGTCTGCGCCACCGGTTGTTGATCTTCCCATCGACGATGAGCGGTTGGCGCAAGACCTTGCCAGCGGTCTCGCCTCCGTCGAGAAACTGCTGCGCACGTCGGTCGAGAGCGAGGACGCCTTCGTCACGGAGGCGTCCAAGCACCTCATCGAGGCCGGCGGCAAGCGTTTCCGCACGATGATGGTGTTGCTGGCCGCGCAGTTCGGTGATCCCTCCGCGCCGGGCGTCGTGCCCGCCGCGGTGGTGATCGAACTCACCCACCTGGCCACGCTGTACCACGACGACGTCATGGACGAGGCCCCCGTCCGCCGTGGCTCTCCCTCCGCCAACGCCCGCTGGGACAACACGGTGGCCATCCTCACCGGCGACTACCTGTTCGCGCAGGCGTCGGAGATCCTCGCCGACCTCGGCGCCGAGGCGATCAAGATCCAGGCGCAGACGTTCTCCCGCCTGGTGCGCGGGCAGATCCGCGAGACGATCGGGCCCGCCGAGGGCGTCGACCCGATCCACCACTACATCAGGGTGCTGGCCGACAAGACCGGCTCCCTCATCGCCACCTCGGGACGCTTCGGCGGCCTGCTGTCCGGCGCCCCCACCGACGTGGTCGAACGGCTGTCCAGCGCGTGCGAGGCCATCGGCGTGGCCTGGCAGCTCGGCGACGACCTGCTGGACGTGGCGTCGGAGTCCGCCGAGTCCGGCAAGACGCCCGGCACGGACCTGCGCGAAGGGATCAGGACACTGCCCGTCCTCTACGCGCTGGAGTCGTCGCCGTCGGCCCGGTTGCGGGAACTGCTCCAGGGGCCGGTGGCCGAGGAGGACGTCGCCGAGGCCCTGCGGCTGCTGCGGGCCGACCAGGGGATGGCGCGGGCCCGGCAGGAGCTGGAGACGTGGGTGAACAGGGCGCGGGCCGACCTGGAGGCGCTGCCGGACATCCCGGCGCGGGCGGCGTTCCTGGCGCTGTGCGACTACGTGGTGGAGCGGTCGGGCTGACTGGCCGCTCGGGCCGTCCTGGAGGCGCTGCCGGACATCCCGGCGCGGGCGGCGTTCCTGGCGCTGCCGGGCTGAGGGTTCGCTCAGCCGTCCGTCGGAGGTCGGACGTCGGATGTCGGGCTGGCCGGCTCACGGCGTGGCGCTTGGCCGCCGCCTTGAGGAGGCGGCACCTCTCGCCCCTGCGACCGGCGCGCTCGGTCGGCGTGTGGCGGCCGAGGACGGCGTCGCCACTGCCGTCGCCCGCATCGTCGACCGTGCGGGATTCCCGCCTGACGGACTCATCCTGGGGTGATGCGTGGTCGGCGCACCGGTTCGTCCACCTGCCGGGCTTGCCTACGCGCTGGACTTCAGGGGGGGCCGTGACGGCGGGGGCCGAAGTCCTGCTGGGCGGGGTTTCAGGGGCGCCGTGACGCCGGGGGTCCTGCTGGGCGGGGTTCAGGGGCGCCGTGACGGCGGGGACCGAAGTCCTGCTGGGCGGGGCGCCTGCGGCGGGCGGTCAGCGGTGATCGGCGGGGGCGCCGGACCGGCTTGCCGTACCGGAGAGAACGGGTTCGGGTTCCGCGCGGCGGGACCGCCGCGCCGCCCTGAGGCTGTCGTAGGTGAAGATCACCAGCGCCAGCCACACGATCGCGAAGCCCGCCCACCGGCTGGCGGGCATCGTCTCCTTCGCGATGAGCACGCCCACCAGGAACTGCAGGATCGGCGCGATGTACTGCAGCAGCCCGATCGTGGTCAGCGGCACCCTGATCGCGCTGGCCGTGAAGAACAGCAGCGGCACCGCCGTCACCAGGCCGCCGCCGGCCAGCAGCAGCGCGTGCCACGGCCCGTGGTCACCGAACGTCGCGCCGCCCGACTGCTCCAGGTACACCAGGTAGGCCAGCGCCGGCCCCAGCAGCACCAGCGTCTCGACCGTGAGGCTCTCCGCGGCGCCGACGTTCGCCTTCTTCTTCACCAGGCCGTAGATGCCGAAGCTGACCGCGAGCGTGAGCGCGATCCACGGCAGCCGGCCGTAGTCCAGGGCCAGCACGAGGACCGCCAGCGCGCCGAACCCCACCGCCGCCCACTGCAGCGGCCGCAGCCGCTCCTTCAGCAGGATCACCCCGAACAGCACGCTCACCAGCGGGTTGATGAAGTAGCCGAGCGCCGACTCCACCACGTGGCCCGAGTTGACGCCGTAGATGTAGGTGCCCCAGTTGGCCGTGATGAGCAACGCCGCCAGCCCCAGCAGCCCGAACTGCCTCGGCTCCAGGTGCCTGAACCACGACCAGTGCCTGCGTACGGCCAGGATCGCCACCACCGCCACCAGCGACCACGCCATGCGGTGCGCCAGGATCTCGATCGGTCCGGACGGCTTCAGCAGCGGCCAGTAGAGCGGGAAGAGGCCCCACAGGGAGTAGGCGGCGACACCATAGAGCACACCACGGCGTTGGTCAGGCATGTAACCCATCTTCGCCCCTTACTTCATTAAATACAAATGCGTATTGCTATCTGGGATGATGTAGGGACTCTTAAGTGTTTCGACATAGGGTTGATGGAGGAGGAGGTACAAAGATGGGCTGGCTGTTCGGCTCGCACAAGACATCGATGGTGAACCCCTCGGACGCCCTACCCGGACGTTCGACACCGATACCCGTCCCC
Source organism: Nonomuraea sp. NPDC003754 (assembly GCF_053605785.1). Classification (NCBI taxonomy): domain Bacteria; kingdom Bacillati; phylum Actinomycetota; class Actinomycetes; order Streptosporangiales; family Streptosporangiaceae; genus Nonomuraea; species Nonomuraea sp. NPDC003754. Next base: position 157,520 of record NZ_JBSGJX010000004.1, on the reverse strand, counting down.
GCCCGCCACGCCGTCCTCGACGCTCCGCTCGTCGGCGCGCAGGGCGAGATCGCGGACTTCGGGCTCGGCTGCTTCTGGGGCGCCGAGCGGAAGTTCTGGCAGACCCCGGGCGTGATCTCCACGGCAGTCGGGTACCAGGGCGGCTACACGCCCAACCCCACGTACGAGGAGGTGTGTTCCGGCCTCACCGGACATGCCGAGGTCGTGAGGGTCTGGTACGACCCCGCGAAGGTGTCGTACGCCGACCTGCTCAAGGTGTTCTGGGAAGCGCACGACCCCACCCAGGGCATGCGCCAGGGCAACGACATGGGCACGCAGTACCGGTCGGCGGCGTACTTCCATTCGCCCGAGCAGGAGAAGGCGGCGCTGGCGTCCCGGGACGCCTACCAGCAGATGCTGAGGTCGGCGGGCTACGGCGACATCACGACCGAGATCGCCCCGGCCGGCGAGTTCTACTACGCCGAGGAGTATCACCAGCAGTACCTTCACCGCAACAAAAACGGCTACTGCGGGATTGGAGGGACCGGGGTCGCCTGCCCGGTGGGCGTCGCGCCTGCCGGCGAGTGAACCGGGAGATCTTCAACGAGGTCGCGGTCCTGTGGGCGGAGCACTCGGGGCTGCCGTTCCCCGATGATCTGCGAGGCGCTGTCGGGTTGCGGTCGCGGCCTGAGAGGGCGCGGGGCCATGGCCGTCTCCTGCAGGACTCCCACAAGGACGGCGCGGCCTTGGCGGCACGGGCGTCTCCTGCCCGATGGGCGTCGCTCCGCCGGAGTGTGGGACAGAAAGTGCCCACGCTCCGATCGCGGTTCTGTATAGAAAGCTGTACAGTTGATGTATGACTGTTCTGCATGACGCTACTGAGTTGAGCGTCACCGAGGCGGCCCAGCGAGGGGTTGCCCGCCTGGTGGCAGAGGCGGAGCAGGGGGCCGACCTGGTGGTTACCCGTCGACACCAACCGGTGGCGGCCGTGGTGAGCATTCGCCGACTCAACGAGTTGGAGGAGGCGGCGGCTGACCTGCGGGATCTGGCGCTTGTGCTCGCTCGGTCGGTCACGGACACGGGGGAGCGGGTCTCGCTCGATGAGGTGCTGGCCGCTTTCGGGCACACTCGCGAGTCGCTGACGGCCATCCCGGACGACGAGTAGACATGTCCGACGTCGTCTTTACGGCACCAGCGGTCGATGACCTCCGACGCATTGGCCCAGACGCGGTGCCCAAGGTGCTCAAGAAGATCCTTCTCCTGTTGGACAACCCTGAAGCTGGTTACCCGCTCGGTGGGGAACTGACCGGTTTTCGGAAGCTTGTGGTCGGTCGCAACACCTGGCGTGTCGTCTACCGCATCGCCGACGACAAGTCGGTGGAGATCTGCGAGGTGTGGGCTGTCGGTGAACGGGCCGACGCGGAAGTCTACGCAGAGGCGACGGTGAGGGTTCGCGAGGCGGGTACCGGCCGTCCGGAGATTGTCCAGCTCGGCCAGGTGATCGAGCGTCTTGGCGCGCTGGCCGATCACATTCGGGTGGAGAAAGCGCCCCCTCGGGAACCGGTTCCAGATTGGCTCGCGGACCGGTTGATCTACACGGTGGGGATGGCTCGCGAGGACGTTGCCGCTCTTGATCTTCAAGAGGCTGTCGACTTGTGGGCTGAGTACCGGTCGAAGGTCCGTTAGGTTATGCATCCATTGCCTGAGGCGAAGCACTGCCATCAGCAGCACCTGGAGAAGAAGCCCGGCGACTACTGCGGGATCGGTGGGACCGGGGTCTCCTGCCCTGTGGGCGTCGCGCCTGGGGCGAGTGAACCTGGAGATCTTCAACGAGGTCTCGGTGCTGTGGGCGCAGCACGTCGGTCGACCGTACCCGAGCATGGGAGAGGTCTTCCCGGACTTCGTGCTGGCCGAGTCTTCTATGGCAGGCATCGCGACCTCGTACGTCGGCTCCCGACGGGGTGAGATCGATGCGGAGCAGCGGCGCGTCCTGAGCTCGTGCGCCCGTGATCTGCGCTGGGTGCTGAAGCGCGTTCGTGGCCGCGAGGCCCGTGTATATGTGGCCCGGTCCGTCAGGATCACGGACCTGATCCTCGGCCGGGTTGCGCCGGCCGATCGTCACAGTCAGTAACACTTCTCTCCAGGGTCACGGCCGGCCGCCTGCGGTTGCTCGCCGTGCTGCGGATCTCCGGTCGGTCGCGGTCGGCACCGCCAACGTGCTCCTGGTGGTACGGCGGGCCGCTACGACGGAAGACGCAGGGTGAACGTGGTGCGGACACCTGGCACGCTGGCGACCGTGGCTGTGCCGCCGTGCGCCTCGGCCAGGTTGCGCACGATGGCGAGCCCGAGCCCGCTGCCGCCGGTCTGGCGGTTGCGGGACTTCTCCGCCCGCCAGAACCGGTCGAAGACGTGCGGGAGGTACTCGGCGCGGATCCCGATCCCCGTGTCGGTCACCTCGACGACGACCTGGTCGCCATCCTGGTGAGCGCCCAGCGTGATGTGCCCGCCGCGTGGCGTGTAGCGCAGGGAGTTGGTCACCAGGTTGCCGATGGCCTGGCGGAGCCGTACCGGATCCGCGGTCAGCGAGGGGTCGTCGGTGACCACGGTGGTCAGCGTGAGCCCTGCGGCTTCGGCGCGGCCTCGGTGAGCGATGCTTACCTGGTCGAGGAGGTCGCCGAGATGGACGGGTTCGACGTGCAGACGGAGCTTGCCCGCGTCGGCGAGGGCGAGCTCCTGAAGGTCGTCGACGATGTGCTGCAGCAGCAGGATCTCCTCGACCAGCGAGGCGATCAGCGCGGGGTCCAACTCGGCGACGCCGTCCTGGGCGGCCTCCAGCCAGCCCCTGAGGTTGCTCAGCGGTGTGCGCAGCTCGTGGGAGACGTCGCTGACCATGGCCTTGCGCTGCTCCTCCATGCGCTGGAGGTGTTCCGACATCTCGTTGAACGCCGTGGCGAGCTCGCTGATCTCGCCGGTGGTCCTGACCGTGACGCGGGCGGAGCTGTCCCCGTCGCGCATCCGCTGCGCGGCGTGGGTGAGCGCGTTGACGGGCCTGACCAGGCGCCTGGCCGCCATGACGCTCACGCCCACGGTCAGCACGAGCACGAGGAGAGCGGCGCCGGCGATCGAGGGCAGCGGTATGAGCTGGCCGGTGGCCTCGACGGGGGAGCCGATGTACAGGTACGCCGCGGGGGCGACGTAGGGATCGAGTTGTTCCTTGCGGCCCGTGACGATGCAGGAGGAGATCACCTGATCGGGTTCGGCGGCCGGCGGCATCGGCTGTCTTTCCTTGGACACCCAGGCGAAGTCGAGACCGACCGAGCCTCTTCCCGCGCCCTTGCCCTTGAGGCACCTGCTGACCAGGAGGTTGAGTTGTTTCAACGCGGCTTTCTCGGTGCGTGTCGGCGTGCTGAAGGTGGTGGCGTCGCAGCCGCTCATCACGACGGGGGCCGCAGTCGGCACCGGCATCGGCATCGGACTTTGCGCTGGTCTCGACTGCTGACCGACCCCCTGGTTGAGGGGCGTGACGAGGGGTCTGCCGGTGTTCGAGACGGTCACCTGTACGGCCTGCCCGGTGCGGGCCGTACAGGCGGCGTAGGCGTCGGCGGCCTTCCTCAACCGCGCGCGGTCGCGGGCGGACAGCAGGAAAGGGCCCACCGCGCGTGGATCGATACGGTCCCTGGCCGCTCCCGGCACCAGGGTCACGTCCACGGCCAGCGGGTCGACGACGGCCGACACCTTGGCGGGCAGTGGGGTCCCGGCGGTCGCCGAGTCCGCGATGAGGGTGCCGCTCTCGGTGGCCAGCGCGATGCGGCGGCTGTTCCGGGTTGCGAGGTCACGCAGGGTGGGGGCGACGTCCGACCAGTTCGAGTGGCGGGACGCGTAGCCGAGCAGGCTGTTGTTGATCCGGGCGTCGCTGGCCAGCGTCTGTCCCTGCTCGCGCTGGATGGCGCCGGAGGTGCTGCTGGCAGCCAGCCACGCGGTCGCCGAGATCGAGCAGACCGCCACGACAGCCGAACTCGTGAGCAACCTGACGAACAACGACCTCATGCGTGGGTCAGTTTGTAGCCGACGCCGTACACGGTCAGCAGCCGGACCGGGCGGCGCGGATCAGGCTCGATCTTCTTGCGCAGGTTCATCACGTGCACGTCGACCGTGCGTTCGGTGATGAACCTGTCGAACCCGTGGATGCGCTCCAGCAACTGCTTCCTGGTGAACACCCGCTCCGGCTCGGCGGCCAGCGTCTCGATGATCCGGAACTCCGCGAGCGTGCAGTCCACCACCGTGTCCGCCGCGGTGACGGTGTGCCTGACCGGGTCCACGAGGAGATCGCCCGCCTGGAACACCCGCCGATCGGTGCCCTGGGACTTCCCGGTACGGCGCAGCAGGGTCCGCACGCGGGCCATCAGCTCACGCGGGCTGTACGGCTTGGCGACGTAGTCGTCAGCACCGAGGTCGAGCCCCAACAGCAGGTCATCCTCGGTGGACCTGGCGGTCAGCATCAGGATCGGCAGGTCGGACTCGGCACGCAACGCCCGGCAGACGTCCAACCCGTCGACCTTCGGCATCATGACGTCGAGCACCATGAGGTCGGGGTCCGCTCGCCGCGCCTCGTCGATCGCGGAACGCCCGTCGTGCACGACGTGGACCTCATGGCCCTCCCGCTCCAGGTACCGCCTGAGCAGTTCGGCCTGCTTGGGGTCGTCCTCGGCGACCAGTACGTACGCGCACATGAGCCGAGGCTATGCCCATGTCAGGGATGCACATGGGATTCGCATGACAACCAAACAGGTTTCACACATTCTGTCGCCAGGCTGCGGCAGGTGAGAACCAACCTGCTTCGTACGGCTGCTGCGGCGACACTCGCCTTCCTGCTGACCGGCTGTGTGAGCAGCGCGGACAGCGCTGTACGGCGCGAGCCGGCGGCCGGCGCCGGTTCCGCGAGCAGCGCCGTACGGCCCGAGCCGGCGACCGGCGCCAGCTCGAAGATCGCGACCGTCAAGAGATCTCGGATCACGGTCTACAAGAACAAGGAGGGGGTGACCCAGAGGACGATCACGAGTCCCAACGACTACGGCGCGGCGCGTGTCTTCCTGGTGGAACGCGACGAGGGCGAATGGCTCCAGGTGCTGCTGCCGGTCCGGCCGAACGGCAGCAAGGGCTGGATCAAGGCCGCCGACGTGACGCTTGCGGAGACCTCCTACCGGGTGGAGATCGATCGCGGGGCGTTCAGGTTCACGGTCTATGACGGCGACAGGCCGGTCAGGACGGGCAGGGTCGCGACGGGCGAAGCGGGCACACCGACACCTCCAGGTCGTTACTTCTTCACCGAGCTGGTGAAGCCCGCCGACCCGGGCGGGGCGTACGGCGCCTACGCCTTCGGGCTGAGCGGCTTCTCGCCGGTGCTGAAGAGCTTCGCCGGCGGCCCAGGCCAGCTGGCGATCCACGGGACGAACAAGCCCTCCGCCATCGGCACGCGGGCCAGCCACGGCTGCGTCCGGATCAGCAACGACGACATCACCTGGATGGCGAACAACCTGGCGATCGGTACTCCGGTCGTCGTCCAGGGCTGAGGCCCAACGCGAATGAACAGGGGAATCCTATGAAGATCAAAGCCACGCTCATCGGCATCGGCGCGGTCCTGGCGGTGACCGCGGGCCTCGCAGGCTTCTCGGGCACGGCCACGGCCGATCCCACGAAGCCGGCTGCCTCGCCCGTCTCGCCCGCCCCGGCGCCGGCCGACCAGCGGCCAGTGGTCAAGACGACGGGGGGCCCGGAGCCCGTCGTCGCCAGGCCGGCCTACACCGGCTGATCGTGGTGCGACGCCGTAGCCCTCGGGTCTGCGGCGCTGCACCTTGGCACCCGCTCCTGCCCGCGGTCGCATCAGCGACCAGGCCATCGCGGGCGGGAGCAGGACCCGGTGCGTCAACACCGCGTGCCAGAACATGAAGAGACACCGCCTTCCCGGATCGACTAGTCGACGCCGGTGGGGAGCGAGAGGCCGGCGTAGACCTGGTTGAGGACGGTGGGCAGCAGGGCCTGGGCCGTGGTCCTGCCGCCGGGCGACAAAGTAAGGTTCGTCCAGATCACCAGCGTGACCTCGTTGTCCGTATCGTGGCCGATGAAGGAATTGAAGCCGGGCAGCTCACCGCCGTGGTAGTACATCGAGGCGTTCGGACCGAAGCGCTGGTAGGCGATGCCGTACCCGTACTTCTTCCCGTCGGGTGGCGCGGCCGGGTCCTCGGCTTGCGGGCTGTGGAGCCACTGCCGCTGGAACGCCGGGTTGAGGACCTTGCCCGTCACCAGGGCCTGGATCCAGGTGGCCAGGTCGTCCGCGGTGGAGATGACGCCTCCGGCGGCGGCCGCGTAGGAGGGGTTCTGATGGGTGTAGTCCACCGGCCGGAGCTTTCCTGACCGGGCCGCCGCCTGCACGTCGGCGGGGTAGGGCCGGTCGACCAGCGCGTAGGCCGTTCCGCCGTACATGTAGCCGTGCGAAGAGGGCATGGGGAGCGACAGGTCGTCGGCGGCGGGCAGCGAGGTTCCCGCCAGCCCGAGCGGGACGAACAGCCGGTCCAGGAACTGCTGGGCCAGCGGCCGGCCGCCCGCCTTCTCGGCGACGAGACCCAGCAGCACGTAGTTGGTGTTGTTGTACTCGAAGGACGTGCCGGGTGCGAAGGTCGGCGGGCGGCGGAACGCGATGTCCAGCATCGCCTGTGGCGTCTGGGCCTTGCCCGGGTCGGCGTCCATGGTCGCCGCCAGTTCGGGGGCGTTGGTGTAGTTGTAGAGTCCGCTGCGCATCTTCAGCAGCTCGGCGATGGTGATGTGCCCGCCGTTGGGCACTCCGGGAACGTAGGCGGACACCGGGTCGCTCAGCCGGAGCTTGCCGTCCTGGGCCAGGAGGATGATCAGCGCTGAGGTCATGGTTTTGGTGTTGGAGGCGATCCGGAAGTGGTCGCGCGTGGTGGGCGGTCTGGCGGTGCCCAGCTCGGTCGTGCCGACGGTTGCCCGGAAGGTTCCCTGTGGGGTGCGGAGCAGGACCACCGCGCCGGGAACCATGAGCTTCTTCGCCGCACGTTCGACGGCGGACTGGAACACGGCCGGATCGATCGGCTTCAGTGCCGGCTGAGTGGGGGCGCTCGCCGTGGCAGTAGGTGTGGGCGACGCGTTGGAGAAAGCCGGGAAACTCGCCGCTGCGGGAAGGGCGTAGCCGGCGATCAGCAGGGCAGCGCTCGGTGCCAGCAGAGCCAGGCGGGCGGTACGCGACAGCCCGGGAGCGGCTCCCCTGTGACGCGTACGGTTCGGCGCGCCGTCGTCAGCTCGGGAATTCCTCATGCCGGCATCACAGCCCCCGCGCTCGGCGGTTCAATACCGTGGCCAAGGTGATGCGAAAAGGGGCGCGGCATGACCGCAGAGGCCAAAAGGAATAAGGTCCGTAATTTTATCATCTTTTCGGCACGTCTAATCGGCTATTGACGTGCCGGCCAAAACGCTACCGCCGGCAGTACTTGGAGAAGAATCCCGGCTACTGCGGCATCGGCGACACTGGGGTCTCCTGCCCAGACTGAAAAGCATGGGCCTCAGCCTCACACCCCGCGTCTTGACCGCTTGGCTCTCCTGGGCCCTGCCTGGGCAGCGGTGTGGACTGTATGGGCTCGGCGGGCGTGTTCGGCGATGACGGCTCCGTATCAGCTTTTGATCAGCCGCATCGGTGGTCGATCGCTGACATCAGAACGTGTTCTGACATAAACTCGTCGAGTGAGCACCAGCCATGCCGACGCAGTGACCTTCTCTGATCTGTCGAGAAACCCGCGAGCGGTCGCCGAGCGCGCGGCACGCCTGGGACGTGTGCGCGTCACACATCGGGATGCTCCAGACTTCTACCTGACCGCGGCGGACCGTGAAGAGGAGCGCGAACGGACCCTGGCCACCGCGTCCCGGCTGTTCCTTGCCTTGATCAAGCACGATCCCACCGCGCGTGCGCTGGTCCTGGCCATGCCAGATGTCTTCCCTTGGGTTCGCCACCTGTCGTCGGACGAACTGCGTGCCTTCACTCTGGAACTGGTCGAAGCGCTCTCCGACGCGGCCGAGCTGGATGTCGATGCCACCACCCAGGAAGTCATCGCGGGGTGGCGGGCCACTGCCAGAATCAAGGCCGACCCCGCGCGCTACGCCGAGGCTCGCAAGCCCACGAGCGGCGACTTCGGGCCGGTGCAGGTTTCGGCGTGAGCCCGAAGCGGGGAGATCGAGTGACGGTGCCACCGCCGGATGACGAGTGGGATGTCCGCTTCGGTGCCAGTGACGCGGTCAGGGGCTGGGAGGAGCTGTGTCGTCATGCCCTGGCCAATACGCGCCGATGCCTCGAGGCGCTGCGGGCTGATCCCCGTTCAAGCTTCAGCCATGATCGGCAACATCGCCTACGCGGCGATCTCGCGACTCACCGTCACAACGGCAAGGATTTGGAGCAGTGGGAATTCGAGGTCACCAGTGGTGGGCGGGTGCGCTATGCGGTCGATGACGTCGCCCGTACCGTCTGGGTGATCTACGCGTCTCCTCGACACCCCAAGGACACCGAGTAGCCGAACGGCTACTGCGGCATCGGCGATACCAGCGCGCGTGCCCGGCGTCTGAGGCGCGAGGACCGTAGGCATGGGCCCGGCGGCCAATCTCTATCCGGCGAGCCGGTCTTCGTTCGCGCGTCCTTCGGATGGGTCACGTGTCTTCTGGAGGCGGTGTATTTGCGCGAGGCACTCCATCAGTTCGTGAACCTGCTGCCGGACGAGCAGGTCGCCCCTGTGCTTCGCCTTGCTGGGGAAGCAACGCTCGAGTTCGATCTCATCACTCAGGCCAGGACGGCGGCGGCCTGGTAAAAGCGTTCCCGGCCCCCGGCCTGCGCGGTCAGTCGCAGTACTTCCAGGTGCCTTCCGGGGTGCCTCCGTGGACGGCGGGCTGGGAGCCGATGCGGATCGTTCCGTGGAACTGGACGCACAGCTGGTCGGCGTAGGCGTAGACCGGGCCCGCGAACCACTTGTAGCGCGTGCTGCCGTCGGCCACCCCGATGTCAGGGCTGTCGTACTTCTTGTTCCTGTTCTTGTCCGCGAGGAGCACGACGTAGAGATAGCTCGTCCGTCCGACGTAGGGGCTCGCCACCCGGGCTATGGCGCACTTCCTGCGCGTGAGGCGGCTGTGGTAGAGCGAGACGGTGCCGTAGACCTCCCCGTCCTTCGCTCCTACCGTGATGGGATAGCTGGCTACCTTGCGGAACGAGTTCCCTCGGCAGGTGCCCTGGGGGTAGGCCTGCGCGGGAGTGGCGGACACCAGGGTGAGGGCGGCCGCGGCGGTCAGGGCCGTGCCGCTCGCGATCCAACGTGTGATCTTCAAGGGGCCCTCGCGTGACTGCGCAGAAGATGGCTGTCGACCATCTCTGACAAGGGGATGCGGAGAAGATCACGCTAGCACGACCATCTTGGGCCGCTCCTGTCAGAACTCCACTCTGAGATAGAGGGGCCTGTGGTCGGACATGGAGGTGGGCGGAGGGACGTGACACTGACGGGTGCCGCCTTTGGTGACGAACAGGTAGTCGAGCTTCTTGCGTCTCTCGCCGGCGCTGTGTGTCCAGCGCCCGGTACGGCTGCTCCCGCGCTGGTCGCACTCGCGGTAGGCCTGGTAGGCGGGCACGATGGCACGCCGGCCGGCGGCGCTGCCGTTCGTGCTGTCCGGAGGGGCGACGTTGAGGTCGCCGCCGAAGACGCTGTGGTAGCCGGGCTTGGCGGCGTAGGCCATCAGTTCCTTGATCTGCCTGGTGCGGTACGGCGCGCCGGGCTGCCGGTCATCGTAAGCCGTGCCCACTGACAGGTGCGTGCCGCACGCGTGGACGCGCTTGGCGGGGATGGTGGCGCAGAGCACCGCCCGCTTCACGTACCAAGGCGGTGTGGTCAGCGGAAGGCTCTGGAAGGTCGCCGTGTCGGCGGCGACGGCGACCGTGATGCTCTGGGTGCCTCGCGGGCGGCCGAGCTTGTCGGGGTGGCAGGCGTACGGGGCCCCGGTGCTCGAGGTGAGGGCGAACGAGCGGACGGTCCACTTGCGGCCGGTGCGCTGCCGCAGTCCCAGTTCCAGGGCACTGTCGGCCCCGGTGCAGAATTCCTGCAAGAAGATCACGTCGGGTCTGATGGGCTGGTTCACGGCATATTCGCCGATCGCCTGCACCAGCTGAGGGGCGTCGGCACGGTAGAGGCCGCAGGCGGGGTTCGTCCCCGTGCAGACGTTCCACGTCATCACGGCCAGCGCCGTCCGCGTTTCGGCCACGGCGGCAGGCGGCAGCAACGCCAGGACGGCGACTGCCGCCGCTATCGCCCGCGCCTTCATGATCGGCTATTGAACCAAAATCATGGTTGTCGCGCCCCACGAACCGGTATCTCCTCATGCGGGCTGTTCCAGGGGTACGTATGCCGGTTTCTCGTTCCGGGCGTCGTGGCAGGTGAGGTCTCCTGCGTGCTGGGCAAGATCGGCGGAGCAAGGGGAGACTGGTTACCTACGCGTCTCTGACGCCCGGGGTCTTCCACGATGGCTTTCCGCCCGGCGGGCCTCGCTTCTCCTGGAACCAGGCGGTCTTCAACGAGGTCTCGGTGCTGCCCCAGGGTTGGTCGCCGCAGCGGGTAGGGGCCGGCTGGTCGGCTGCGGCGCGGGCGTCGGTCAGGGGGCGAGGATGCGGATGCCGTCCCCGAGCAGCTTCACGCCGAGGACGGCGAACAGGACGGCCATGATGGCGGTGTTGTGCCGGGCGGCCCAGCCCCTCCAGTTGTCGAGCATGCTCTTGGCGCGTTCTCCCATGAGGAGGAAGACCGACAGGGGCGCCAGAAGTCCCAGGGAGGCGATGATCACGAACACGGCCAGTACCGTGATCTGCTGCCCGGGTGGAATCGCGGCCGCGCTGATCGAGGCGCCTGCGGCGATGGTGAGCGGGGCGTTCTTGAGGTTGGCCGCCGACAGCACGATGCCGAGCCCGAAGACCTTGGCCGGTGAGAAGCGGTCGATCGCGGACATCCATTTGGGGAGCTCCGCCTCCGCGCCCGCGGGAGGTCGCCGGTGCCACTGCCGCCCGCCGAGCACGACGAGCAGCACGCCCAGGGCGAGCTTGAGGTCGCCCACCCAGGCGGCGGGCTTCGACGGGGTCGCGCCGGCGGCCGGCCCGCCGATCGCCAGCATCACCGCGCCCAGGACGAAGAGCCCGATGACCCATCCCAGGGTGAACAGCAGCCCGTTGAGACGTCCCCTCGGCGTACCCAGGATGATGATGATGGCGATGATCGGGAGTGGGCTGATCGCGACCGCGGCGGCGAGCCCGAGCACATCACCGAGGGCTGTCCCCATGGCGTCCTCCAACGACGATCACAGATGATCTCGCTGACCAGGCGCTCGGGGTCAGGCTCGCACGCTCGGCGCGCGTCGCGCGGACGACCGAGGCGTCCGGGAGCCCTCCCGCACCCATCATCCCACCCGGTCGTGGGATCGTTGTGGCGGCCTTGGCGTGGTCACCCGCGTCCGCCGTCGGGTCGGAGCTCTTCGCGTCGCCGGATCTGTCCAGAGCTGGACGCCGTGGTCGCGGGGTCCAGAAGGGTCGAGGCGGTCCTGGCGCTTCCCCTGTGGAGCGGGCGGGCTGCTAGCGTTCCGATGATCGTCCGACCAGGGCGGAAGGGCAGGGATCTCAGGTGGACGCATCGCGGGGACCGCTCGTGTCGCCGCCCTCCGGTCGTCAGGGGACGCACCGGACGGCGCCTTCCGGGCCGGCCATGACTCGTGCCGCCGGGCGGCCCTGGTGGCTGCTTCCGGTGGGTGTCGTCGCCGTCGTGCTGCTTCTGCTGCCTGTGTTCGTGGCCGTGGTGAAGCTGGCCCGGGAGCCCGGCGTGGTCGTGGTCCCCGGCGGGCAGGGGCTCCGGCCAGGGGTGGTGCGGACGTGAAGCGGGCGATCGTCGCCGTCCTGGTGGTGGGCTGTGCCGCCGTCGCGGGTGCCTTCTGGATCCTGGAGGTCGTGGCGAATCGCTTTTTCTTTCCCTACAGGTGCACCGAGGAGGACAAGCGGGTCGCGTCGTCCCTCGTCAGGCTCGGCGTTCTCGATGTCCGCCCGGACGCCGCCGAGCCGTACGGCGGGCGTCGCGGTGGATGCGATGACGACGACCGGCTGGCGTATGCCGAGCAGGACTACCGTCTTCCGGGTTCGCGAGCGGGCGTGCTGCCCTTCTACCGGGAGGCCGCCGGCAAGGGCGGGTGGGAGAGGGTGGCAGGCGAGGAGGACGCGGCGGGGCTGTGTTTCAGGAAGTCCGTCCAGGGGCGGGTGGTCTATCTGTCGGTGTGGGTCGCCGACGGAGCGCCCGAGAAGGATGGAGCGGACTACGTGGTGCAGGTCAGTTCCGCGCCCAGTGGCGGCAGTCTCTGCTGACGTTCATCCCCGCTGGTGTCTGCGGGGTGGCGGAGCGAGTGCCGCCGCCGTCCGCGCTGCTTCTTGGGCGGTCGGCCGCGGGGCGGTGGGCGAGGGTGTTTCCGGGCGGTTGCTTGTAGGGCGGGTGGAGGTGTTTCCGGATGGATGTCCGCAGTGGCGGGCGAGGGCGGGCGGTTCCGGAGGGGCGTCCGCCAGGCCGGTGGGGTGAGGGTGGTTTCCGGGCCGTCGTCCACCGGGCCGGTGGGGCGAGCGTGGTTTTCGGAGGAGTGTCCGCCGGTGGGGCGAGTGCCGTTCCCGGAGGGGCGTCCGCCGGTGCGGTGAGTGGTTTCCGGAGGGGCGGTGGTGTGAGTGGTCTCCGGGGGGCGTCTTCCGGGGCGGTGGGGTGGGGTGGGTTCGTCAGCTGTTCGCGGGACGGTGGAACAGGGCGGTCAGGAGGAAGGGGACGCCGAAGGTGGGGGCGTCGGGTGACTGCTCGCGCATCTGGCGGATCTCCACCTCCTTGTAGTCGCTGAAGATCCAGCGCAGCTCGTCGGGGGTGTAGGCGAGCCCGCCGTGCAGGCGGCCGTCGCGGTAGAACTCCTCGTCCTGGAGTTCGGAGCCCATGGCGCCGGAGGCGAAGCAGGTGAGGGCGAGGTGGCCGCCGGGGGCCAGCAGCCTGTCCAGCAGGTTCAGGTAGCTCACCCGGCGGTGCGGCGGCAGGTGGTGCAGGCAGCCGGAGTCGTAGACCAGGTCGTACCGGCCGGGCCGGAGGTCGGCGGTGAAGGCGTCGCCGCAGTGGAAGCGGACGTCGGCGCCGGCCTTCCTGGCGCGCTCCTCCGCCCACGCCACAGCCGTCGGGGACAGGTCGATGGCGTCGACCTCGAAGCCGAGCGTGGCGAGGTGGATGGCGTTGCGGCCGGGGCCGCAGCCCAGGTCCAGCGCGCGTCCGGGGCGGAGCATGCCGCGTTCGAGGTAGGACACGAGGCTCTCGTCCGGCTTGTCGGCGAAGAAGGGGACCGGCTTGGAGCGGTCGGTGTAGAAGTCGTCCCACCAGGTCGACGCCTGCTCCGTCCATCGGTCGGCGTCCGACGCGAACAGCCGGTCGAGCAGGTTCATGACGTCGTCCATGGTGCGGATGCTGCGGTTCACTCGGGCTCCCTCGACGGTGGTGGGCGGTGCTTCTGATCCTATGGAGCGGACGGTTGATCCTATGGAGCGGACGGTGCGTCGGCGCAGGTCGGATGCCGTTCTCTCGTCGTACTGGCAGCCGGGAAGCGCGGCGACGCTGGGGGCGGGGGCAGGACCGCCGGGGCCGGCGCACCACAGGGGCCCCACCAGAAGGCCAGAAAGCCCCTCGCCAAAAGGCCCCACCAGAAGCCCCCGCCAAAAGGCCCCCGCCAAAAGGCCCCCGCCAAAAGGCCCCACCAGAAGGCCCCACCAGAAGGCCCCACCAGAAGGCCTCCCGGCGCAAGGCCCCCAGAAAGGCTCCGCCAAAAGGCCTCACCAGAAAGGCCCCACCAGAAAGCCTGATCAAAAGGCCCACCTCAAACGCCGGGGCAGGGGTGGGCCTTGAGGTGTGGTGGCGGGTGGGTGGATGGGGGCCGGAGGTCTGATGCGGGGGCGTGGTGACGGGTTACTGTGGGAAGTCACGGGGTGAGGTCGGGACATCGCCGCAGATAGGCGGCATGTTCGGAGGGATGAGGCAAGCGCCGCGGACGGGGTCGCCCCGGTGCGGGGAGAGACCGGTCCGCTGGGGGGATCACGCACCGCCCTGAAGGGGGCAGCCCATGTCGATCAAGGTCGAGACGCTCTCGGGCGAAACCGTCACACTGGACGACGACAAACTCGAAGAACTCCGGATGACCTTCCGGGGTTCGCTCATCACGCAGGAGGACGCCGACTACGACGCTGTCAGGGCGGTGCAGAACGGGCTGATCGATCGCCGTCCCGCCCTCGTCATCAGGTGCTCGGGCGCCGCGGACGTCATCGACGCGGTCAATCTCGCGCGCGAGTACGGCCTGCTGGCCGCGGTGCGCAGCGGCGGCCACAGCATCGCGGGGCACTCCGCGCGCGACGGCGCGCTGCTCATCGACCTGTCCGGGATGCGCGGCGTCTGGGTCGATCCCGACGCCCGTCTGGTGCGCGTCCAGGGCGGCGCCACGTGGGGCGACGTCGACAGGGAGGCCCAGGTGTTCAACCTCGCCGTTCCGGGCGGGGTGGTGTCGACGACCGGCGTCGCCGGGCTCACCCTGAGCGGCGGCATCGGGTGGCTGCACCGCAAGTACGGCCTGTCCTGCGACAACCTGCGCGCTGTCGAGATCGTCACGGCCGACGGACGGCTGCGGCGCGCCAGCGAGCTGGAGAACGATGACCTGTTCTGGGCGCTGCGGGGCGGCGGCGGCAACTTCGGCGTGGTCACCGCCTTCGAGTTCGCCGCCCAGCCCGTCGGCCCGATCGTGATGTGCGCGGTCCCGGTCTACGCCGACCACCAGGACGAGGTGTTCCGCGCCTGGAGCGACTGGGCCGGGACGGTGCCCGACGAGGTCACCACCAGGGCCATCTTCTGGACGATCCCGACGGATCCGCACATGCCACCGGAGATCCACGGCAGGGACGTGCTCATCACCGGCGCCCTGTACGCGGGGCCGCCCGACGAGGGGGAGAAGGTGCTGCGGCCGCTACGGCAGCTCGGCACCCCGCTCGCCGATCTGAGCGCCCCGATGCCGTACCGCATGTTCCAGGCGGCCTTCGACTTCTTCTTCGTCAAGGGCCAGCTGTCCAGCTACTGGAAGTCGCTGATGCTCAGCGGGCCTCCCAGCCAGGCGGCGGACGTGATCGTACGGCACGGGCTCGCGCGGACCTCGCCGGAGTCCATGGTGCACGTGCCGCTGCTCGGCGGAGCGATCAACCACGTGAACCCGCACGCGACGGCGTACGCCGCGCGCGACGCGAGCAGCATGCTGAGCGTGGACGCCAACTGGCGCGACCAGGACGCGGACGCTCACATCGCCTGGGTACGGCAGGTCATCGCCGATGCCGAGAAGTTCTCGACCGGCCGGCCGTACCTCAGCTTCGACAGCGCCGCGCCGGAAGAGACGCCAGAGGTGGTCCAGTCGGCCTTCGGCGACAACCTGGAGCGGCTGCGGGACGTCAAGCGGCGCTACGATCCGGACAACCTGTTCCGTCTCAATGCCAACGTCGTGCCCGTCTAGGACTGCGCTGGACATAGAGCGATCAAGGCGGGAAGGCCGTCTGTGCGAGAGCCGGCCGACCCGCTCGGCCAGGCCATCCTCCCAGTTGCGGGTGCCCGGGGTGGCGCCGTCGAGGGTGAGGTTCTGCCCGGCCCGGTAGGCGCGCCCGGCCTTGCCCGGCATCCTGACCGGCGTCATCAGCCGGTGCCTGCCGCACGCCCGCAGATGGCGCGCCAGGTCGGCCATGCCGTACACCTCGGGGCCGCCAGGTCGGGCATCAGGCATGCCAGGTCGGGCACCAGGCCTGCCAGGTCGGGCATCAGGCCTGCCAGGTCGGGCATCAGGCCTGCCAGATCAGGCATCAGGGCAGCCGGTTCGCCGGGGGCCGGCTCGGCGAGCCGCTCGGCCACGTCGCGGGCGTCGACCGGCTGGAAGCGGCTGAGCAGCCGGGTGGAAGGAATGTGACCGCCGAACCGGGGCTAAACGGTGATGACGACCTTGCCCGCCGCGCGTCCTTCGCGCAGGTAGCCGATCGCCTCGGCGGCCTGCGCGAGCGGGTAGGTGCGGTCGATCGCCGGGGTGAGCCGTCCCGCCTCGGCCAGCTCCGTCAGGGCCAGCAGGTCCGCCTGGCGGATGGTGGTGAACAGGGGCTGCAGTTTCTGGCCGACGAACCGGTCGAGGAGCATCATCCGCAGCTGGCGGTCGGTGCCGGTCAGCCATCGTCCGCCGTTCTCGCCGCCGACGACGACCAGCGTCCCCCTGGGGGTGAGGCAGCGGCGCAGGAGTGACAGCCGGCGGTTGCCTCCCGTGTCGACGATGAGGTCGTAGCGGTGGCCTGCGGCGGCGAAGTCGTCACGGGTGTGGTCGATGACCTCGTCCGCGCCGATCGACCGGACCAGCGCGGTCTTCGCGGTGCTGCACACGCCGGTGACGTGCGCGTCCGACACCTTGGCCAGCTGGACGGCGAACGTGCCCACGCCGCCGCCCGCGCCGATGACCAGGACCCGCTGCCCCGCCCGTACGGTGGCCAGGGCCTGGAAGGCGGTGCAGGCGGAGGTGGGGATCGCGGCCGCCTGCTCGAAGGTGAGGGCGGCGGGTTTGGCCACGAGCCGGTTCTGGTGGGTGCCGGCGTACTCGGCGAAGGCGCCCTCGCAGGTGCCGTACACCTCGTCGCCCGGCTGGAAGCGGGTCACGTCGCGGCCGACGGCGGCGACCCGGCCGGCCATGTCCTGTCCGGGGACGCGGACCCGCGGCCTGCGCACGCCCATGGCGAGGCGGGCCAGGTACGGCACGCCGGTGACGAGATGCCAGACGCCCTGGTCGAGGCCCGCCGCGACGACCTGGACGAGCACGTCGTCGTCGCCGACGGCCGGTTGGTCGATGTCGGCGAGGCGGAGCCGGTCGGGCGGGCCGTAGGTGTCGCGGACGATCGCTTTCATGGTCATCCTTCGGTGTCGGGGTACTGGAAGACCTCGTCGAGGGGGGCGCCGAACACGCGGGCGATCCGGAAGGCCATCTCCAACGACGGCGAGTACCGGCCCTGCTCGATGGCGATGACGGTCTGGCGGGTCACGCCGATGCGGTCGGCCAGCTCCGCCTGGGTCATCTCGCCGTGGGCGAAGCGGAGGGACCGGATCACGTTCGTGACCTTGGTGGGCTTGCCCATGGTCAGAATCCCCGGCGGTAGGCGACGATCTTGGCGATCGACGAGGCGACGGCCGAGAGGGCGAAGGCCAGGTAGAGGGCGTTGGCGATCCAGAAGTGCTCGATCCTCGCCAGCGCCAGGCCGAAGGCGGTCACGCCGCCGAGGACCAGGACGAGGTACTCGACGCGCTGGCCGTGGAGGTGGATGTCGACGTCGCGCTCGTCCCGCTTGCCGGCCTCTCTGGGGGAGGCGACCGCGGTCACGACGCTGCCGGCGATGTTCATGACGACGGCCACGGTGATGGCGGTGAGCAGCGGCCAGACGTAGGCGACGTGGGTGACGTCCGTGGTCGAGAGCTGCCGGAGGATGACGACGAAGTAGACGATGGGCACGCCGGTCGCGATCGCGGCGTAGATCCAGACGCGTTTCTCCTCGATGGACACGCATACCCCTCATGTAAAAGAAAGTAGACATCGAGGAATGTAAAACATCACGGACGTGAGGTCAAGAATTCTTGACATCACGCCGGCTGTTGACGGTGCGCGGCGGTCGACTCTAGCCTGAGTCATCTACCTATCAGTTGGTAGGTTTTGGATGTGAGGAGCGAGATGGACGACAAGCCCGGCGTGGGGGAGAAGCTCGCCTTCTTCTCGGGAGTGCTCGGCGGCGTGCTCATGGGCGCCGGCTCCGGCTTCCTGCTGCTGTACCTCACCGACGTCGTGGGCATGGGCGCGGCGGCCGTCGGCACGCTGATGCTGGTCGCCAGGATCGCCGACGGCGCCAGTGACCCGCTCATGGGCTACCTCGTCGACCACCTCCCGCCCACCCGGTGGGGCAGGTTCCGCCCGTACGTCCTCCTGGGCGCCGTGCTGTGCGTCTTCTGCGTCGTCGCGCTGTTCGTCGTGCCAGCGATGCTGCCGAACGCGCTCGTCGCGGTCTGGATCACCTACCTGCTGTGGGGCCTGCTGCTGGACCTCTTCCAGATCCCGATGACCTCGCTGGTGCCCGCGATCAGCGGCGACCCCCGCACCCGCGGCCAGCTGGCCGCGATCGTCGGCGTCACCGGGCTGTTCGCGGCGGCGCTGGCCACAGGGCTGACCCTGCCGGTGGTGAACGCTCTGGGCGGCGGGACCACCGGCTGGCTCACCTACGTCATCGGCTCGGCGGTCGCCGGGCTCTGCCTCGTGACCGTCATGGTGGCGCGGGTGCGCGAGCGGGTAGTGCCGCTCTCGCCGGAGCGGTACCGGCTGTCGGACGTGCGCAAGGTGTTCTTCTCCGGCAGTGCGGTGCCGATCCTGCTGCTGTCGAAGGTGTCGGTGCAGGCGGCCAGCGGGGCGCTGACGGCGGCGATGCCGTACTTCTTCCTCTACTACATCGGCGACCAGAAGTACCTGTCGGCCGCGGCGTTCGTGATGGCGATCCCGATGGTCGGCGGCGCCGTGGTGGTGCCGGCGCTGGCGCGGCGGGCAGGAGCGAAGCCGCTGTACGTGGCGAGCCTCGGGGTGTCGATCACCGGGCTGGCGCTGCTGATGGTCGTGCCGACGGATCCGCTGCCCGTGCTGGCCTGCTTCGCCCTGACGGGGATCGGGTTCGGCGGCGCGGTGGCGCTCAGCCTGGTGCTGCTGGCCGAGCTCACCGACTACACCGAGTGGAAGCACGGGTTCAGGACGGAGGCGTCGCTGGCGGCGATGACGTCCTTCGCGGCCAAGGCGGGCGGCGGGATCGGCGGCGGCCTGCTGGCCTACACGCTCGCGCTGACCGGCTACCGCAGCGGCGGCGTGGCGCAGAGCGCGGAGACTCTGAACGGGATCCTCCTGGCGCAGAGCCTCGTGCCCGCGGGGATCGGGCTGGTGGGTGCGCTGGCGTTCATGGCCTACCCGATCAGCAGGGCTGTGGCGCGGGAGGCGGCCGAGCGGCTGGCCGAACGGCGCACGGCCGTGGTGGAGCCGGCGTGACCGGCGCGGCGACGGCACGGGACCGGCGGCCGGACAGGGGAGGACATGTGATCGTCAAGACCGGGCAGGGTGCCGTGCGGGGACACGTCGAAGGGGGGATCGCCGCGTTCCTGGGGGTGCCCTATGCCGCCGCGCCGTACGGGGAGGACCGGTTCAGGGCGCCGCGGCCGCACGACCGCTGGGACGGCGTGCGCGACGCGACCCGCATGGGCCCGACGCCGCCGCAGCTGCCGTACACGGGAGGGCTGGAGAAGGTCCTGCCCAGCGTGATCATCGACGGCGACGAGATCCTCAACGTGAACATCTGGGCGCCCGCGGAGGGCGCCGGCCACCCCGTCATGGTCTGGCTGCCGGGGGGCGCGCTCACCAGGGGGAGCAACGCGCTCGGCACCTACGACGGGCGCGCCTTCGCCCGTGACGGCGTGGTGCTGGTGTCGGTCAACTACCGGCTGGGCGCCGAGGGCTTCTCGGTGCTCGACGACGCGCCCCCGCACCTGGGGCTCGCCGACCAGGTGGCGGCACTGCGCTGGGTGCGGGACAACATCGCGGCCTTCGGCGGCGACCCCGGCAGGGTCACGGTCGCGGGCCAGTCGGCGGGCGGCGGATCGGTGGCCGCGCTCCTCGCCCATCCGTCGGCGAAGGAGCTGATGGCCGGGGCGGTCATCCAGAGCGGTCCGGTCGGGCCGGGCCCCGCGGGGTCCTCACGGCGGATCACCGACCTGATGGCCAAGGACCTCGGCATCCCCGCCACGCGGGAGGCGTTCGCCGCCGTGTCTCCGGCGGACCTGCTGGCCAGCCAGGCGCGGACGCAGCGCAGGAATGCGGGCTTCGGGCCCGTGCCGGGAAACGAGCCGGTGGTGTCCGATCCGGGCGCCGCGCTGCTCGACGGCGCGGGGGCGGACATCCCGCTCCTGATGGGGTACACGGCCGAGGAGTACCGGCTGTGGTACGCGCCCACCGGGATGCTCGACAAGGTCACCTGGCTGCACCTGCTGGCCGCGCGGTTGAAGTTCAGGGTGCCGCGGAGGGAGCTCGCCGCGCTCCGGCGGGCGCACCCCGGGGCGAGCAGCGGCGAGATCCTCGGCGACCTGACCACGGAGCTGCTGCTGCGCCGGCCGATGCACGCGCTGGCCGAGGCCCGCGGGGCGCGCACGTGGATGTACGAGTTCGGGTGGCGCTCGCCGGTCCACGGCCTCGGCGCGGCGCACGCGGTGGAGCTCAACTACGTCTTCGACACGCTCGGCACCCCGGAGGCCGAGGCGATCTGCGGGCCGGGCGGTCCGCAGGAGCTCGCCGACCGGATGCACGCCGCCTGGGTGCGCTTCGTCACGTACGGCGAGCCCGGCTGGCCGGCGTGGGAGGAGGGCCGCCCGGTGATGGTGTTCGACTCGCCGGGCGGCGGCGTGGTCAGGCTGCCAGGCTCGCCCTGATGGCCTCGAGCAGGGTCGTCCGCCACTCGCGGGCGACGGGCAGGAGCGCGGTGAGCCCGTGCGAGCCGTGCACCTGCCCCTCGAACTCCCTGTAGGTCACCGGCACCCCGGCGGCCGCCAGCCGTTCGGCGTAGCGGCTGCCGTCGTCGGCGAGCGGGTCGTACTGGGCCGTCAGGATGACGGCGGGGGGAAGGCCGGTCAGGTCGTCGGCGTGCAGCGGGGAGACCAGCGGGTCGGTGGGGTCGTGGTCGCCGAGGTAGTTCTCGACGCACCAGCGGATCTCCTTGCTGGTCAGCACGTATCCCTCGGCGTACCTGTCGACCGAGGGGGACGACAGCGTCAGGTCGAGCGCGGGGATCTCCATGATCTGCAGGTTCAGCGCAGGCCCGCCGCGCGCCTTGGCCTGCAGCGCCATGGCGGCGGCGAGGTTGCCGCCCGCGCTCTCGCCCGCGACGCCGAGCCAGCCGGGGCCGAAGTCCTGCGCGGCCGCCCACTCCAGCGCGTGGTAGCAGTCGTCGACGTGCGCGGGGAAGCGGTGCTCGGGCGCCAGCCGGTAGTCGACGCTGACCACGGTGACGCCGGTCCCCGCGGCGATGGTCCTGCACCGCGTGTCGGTGTCGTCGGGGTGTCCCGACCACCAGCCGCCGCCGTGGTAGAAGACCAGCGTGCCCGTGCTGTCCCCGCCCGCGCGGTAGACCCGCGCGCCGATGCCGTCGGGCGGGACGGTCACGTCGTAGACCTCCGCCACGCTGGGCGCGGGCTCGACGTAACGCGTGTACGGGCGTTCCTCGGCGGACCGCGCGCGCTGTGCCCGGCGGCGTTCGGCGACGTCGTCGTGCTCCGGCGCGGGCAGGGACGAGTAGAGCTCGAGCAGGGGAACGAGGAGGGGATCGAGTGCCATGGCAAAAACCTACCAACTGATAGGTGGTTTTGTTAGCCTTGACTTCATGGCCGCACGCAAGCTCTCCACCGTGGGCGCCGCCCGCCGGGAGCAGATCCTCGACGCCGCCCGCGAGCTGTTCAGCATCAAGGGCTACCGGGGCGCCTCCCTGCGCGACGTGGCCGCCCAGGTGGGCCTCACGCCGGCGGGCGTCCTGCACTACTTCCCTTCCAAGGAGGCTCTCCTGGCCGCCGTACTGCAGCAGCGAGACGACACCGACATCCCCTGGTTCGAGACGACATGGGCGCAAGCGGGCAGCTTCCGCGAGGCGACCCGCGAGCTGATGACCCGCAACATGGCCGCGGCAGGCGTCATGCGGCTGTTCGTGACCCTGTCCGCCGAGGCCGTCGATCCACGACACCCCGCCCACGAGTTCTTCCGGCAGCGCTACCGCACCAGCCGGGAGCTGTTCTCCAGCACCCTCGACAAGGCCAAGAGCAGGGGCGAGGTGAGCGACACGGCCATGGGGCCCGTGCTCATCGCCGTGCTCGACGGCCTCCAGACCCAGTGGCTGCTCGAACCCGACTTCGACCTGCTCGCCTCCCTCGACGACTACCTGGACACGATCGCCCCGTGAACGACCTGACCATCGCCGAAAAGGCGTCGCTGACCTCCGGCGCCTCCCTCTGGACCACCAAGCCCGTCGACCGCGCCGCAGTCCCCTCGATCACCCTGAGCGACGGCCCGCACGGCGTGCGCCGCCAGATCGTCGGCGGAGACCATCTCGGCATCGGGCACAGCATCCCCGCCACCTGCATGCCGCCCGCCGTCGCCCTCGGCTCGTCATGGGACGCCGACCTGCTGCGCAGGGTCGGCGCCGCCCTGGGCACCGAGGCTCGCTCGCTGGGCGTGCAGGTGCTGCTCGGCCCCGGCATCAACATCAAGCGCTCGCCGCTGTGCGGGCGCAACTTCGAGTACCTGTCGGAGGACCCGCTGGTCAGCGGCGTGCTCGGCGCGGCGCTCGTGGAGGGCCTGCAGTCGCGCGGCGTCGGCGCGGCGCTCAAGCACTTCGCCGCCAACAACCAGGAGACCAACCGGCTGCGCGTCAGCGCCGAGGTCGACGAGCGCACCCTGCGCGAGATCTACCTCGCCGGGTTCGAGCACGTGATCAAGCAGGCCCGCCCGTGGACCGTGATGTGCGCCTACAACAAGGTCAACGGCGAGTACGCCTCGCAGAACCGCTGGCTGCTCACCCAGGTCCTGCGCGAGGAATGGGGCTTCGACGGCCTGGTCATGTCCGACTGGGGCGCGGTCGACGACCGGGTGGCGGGCGTGCGGGCAGGGCTCGACCTGGAGATGCCCACCTCGGGCGGCGTCACCGACGCGCAGATCGTCGAGGCCGTCCGCGACGGGCGGCTCGACCCCGAGCTGCTGGATCTCGCGGCCCAGCGGGTGCTCGCGCTGGTCGCGCGGGCGCAGGCCGCCCAGCCCGAGGCGGTACGGGTCGCCCGCGCCGGCGCCGCCCCTGGCGCCTTCCCGCACGCCGGCACGCCGGACTTCACCCGCGCCTACGAGGCGGCCCAGGCCGGCGGCGCGGTCGCGATCGCCGTGGCGGGCGCCGAGGAGCACCACCGGCTGGCCCGCGAGGTCGCCGGGCAGTGCGCGGTGCTGCTGAAGAACGACGGCGTGCTCCCGCTCGACCCCACCGCCTCCGTCGCCGTCGTGGGCGAGCTCGCCCGCACCCCCCGCTACCAGGGCGCGGGAAGCTCGCAGATCATTCCGACCAGGCTCGACGACGCGCTGAGCGAGATGCGCGCCGCCGCCGGCGCCGACCTGCCCTTCGCGCCCGGCTACCGGCTCGACTCGAGCGAGCCCGACGACGAGCTGGTCGCCCAGGCCCGCGCCGTCGCGGCGGCGGCCGACGTCACCGTGGTCTTCCTCGGCCTGCCCGAGGGCGAGGAGTCGGAGGGCTACGACCGCACCCACCTCGACCTGCCCGCCGGCCAGCGCGCGCTGCTCGACGCGGTGACCGCGACGGCCGCCAGGACCGTGGTGGTGCTGTCCAACGGCGGCGTGGTGACGGTGTCGGAGTGGGACGCGAAGGTCGCCGCGATCCTGGAGGGCTGGCTGCTCGGACAGGCCGGCGGCGGCGCCGTCGCCGACATCCTGTTCGGCGTGGTCAACCCGTCAGGACGGCTGGCCGAGACGATCCCGCTGCGCCTGGAGGACACCCCCAGCTACCTCAACTTCCCCGGTGACCCCGACGAGGTGCGCTACGGCGAAGGCGTCTTCGTCGGCTACCGCTACCACGACGCCGTCGACGGCGAGGTCAGCTACCCCTTCGGCCACGGCCTGTCCTACACGAGCTTCGCCTACTCCGACCTGACCGTGTCGGTGACGGGAACCGACGAGGAGATCGCGGTCGAGGTGGCGGCACGCGTCACCAACACCGGCGGCAGGCACGGGCGCGAGGTGGTCCAGCTCTACGTGTCGGCGCCGAGCGCCACGGTCAGGCGTCCGGTCAGGGAGCTGCGCGGCTTCACGAAGCTCGCGCTGGAGCCCGGCGAGAGCGCCGAGGTCCGCTTCACGCTCGGCTACCGCGACTTCGCCTACTTCGACGTGGCCGGCGGCCGGTGGCAGGCGGAGTCCGGCACGGCGCGCGTCCACGTGGGCGCCTCCTCCCGGGACCTGCGCCTGTCCGCCGATGTCGGCCTCGACGTGGCCGGCAGGCGTCCCGTGCTCACGCCGGACTCGCCGCTCGGCGACTGGTTCGCCGACTCGGCCGGCCGTACGGCGCTGCTCGACGTGGTGCGGGAGCCCTCCCGCTTCCTGACCGACGACTACGTCAAGACGATCGGTTCGATCCCGCTGAGCCGTCTGGCGCGGTTCCCCGGCTCGAAGATCGACCCAGAGAGCCTCGAGGAGCTGGCGGCGAGGATGCGCGATGATCGACCGTGAGCGGCTGGTGCGCGGCCACAACGTGGTGGTGACCACGTGGCATCCTTCGTCCACGCTCAGCGTGGGCAACGGTGACTTCGCCGTCAACGTGGACGTCACGGGGCTGCAGACCTTCCCGCACGCGCACGAGCTGCTGCCGAGGCCGGTCCTGGTGACCGACGAGCACGGCGTCAGGCGGCTGCCGGCGCGGGAGTTCGACCTCGACGACTTCCCCGTGCCGCTGCGCGTCCAGTCGACGTGGGGCTGGTACGCCACGGCGCCCGGCCGGCCGCACACGCTGGACGAGGCCGCCACCGGCTACCGGACCAGGCGCGGCGAGGTGCGCTACCCCGACGGCCTGGGCCCGGTGCCGGAGGCGGCGGCGTGGCTGTACGCCAACCCGCGCCGGCTCGACCTCGGCAGGCTGGGGCTCGACTTCGCCGGCCGGCAGGTGGGCCTCGGCGACCTGACGGCCACGCGCGTGGAGCTCGACCTGTGGACCGGGTGCGTGCACGCGCGCTTCACGGTGTTCGGCCGCCCCGTCGAGGTGTGGACGGTCGTCCACCCGGACCGCGACCTGGTGGCCACCCGGGTGCGGTCCCCGCTGCTGGCGGACGGGCGGTTGCGGCTCAGGCTGTCCTTCCCCGATCAGGCCGACCCGCTGCTGGAGGGCGAGAAGCTGCTCCAGGAGACCGTGTACGGCGAGGCGTGGGCCGAGCGGCGGGTCGGCGACGCCCGGTACGTGGTGGAGGTGGCGACGGACGGCGTGCTCGGCCCTGAGCTGCTGATCGGGACCGCGGCGGACGAGCTCACCGCCACCGCCGCCTTCGCCGCAACCCGCGCCGCAACCCGCGCCGGCGACCGGCCCGCCTCCGAGCCGACCGACGGAACCCGCGCCGGCGACCTGCCCGCCTTCGAGGAGGTGCGGCAGGTGGCCGCCGCGCACTGGCGCGACTTCTGGACCCGCGGCGCCGCCATCAGCTTCGAGGGCAGTTCCGACCCCCGCGCCCGCGAGCTGGAGCGCAGGGTCGTCCTGTCGCGCTACCTCACCGCCGTCCACTGCGCGGGCACCATGCCGCCCCAGGAGTCCGGGCTGGTCCACAACTCGTGGGGCGGCAAGTTCCACCTGGAGATGCACTGGTGGCACGCCGCCCACTTCGCCGTGTGGGGGCGGCCCGACCTGCTCGAACGGAGCCTCGGCTGGTACCGGGACATCCTCGGCGCGGCCGGGGAGACCGCCCGGCGGCAGGGCTACGCGGGAGCCAGGTGGCCCAAGCAGGTCGGCCCCGACGGGCGCGAGTCGCCGAGCGACATCGGCGCGTTCATCATCTGGCAGCAGCCGCACCCGATCTACTACGCCGAGCTGCTCCGGCTGAACGGCGGCGGCGACGCCGTTCTGGAACGCTACCGGGAGATCGTCCTCGAGACCGCCGCGTTCATGGCCGACTTCGCCGAGGAGGACGGCGGCACCTACCATCTCGGCCCTCCGGTCGTGCCCGCCCAGGAGACCTACTACCCGGACCGGGCCCGCACGGCCGACCCGACGTTCGAGCTGGCCTACTGGGCGTGGGCGCTCGGCGTCGCGCAGGACTGGCGGGAACGGCTGGGCATGGGCAGGTGCGCCGCCTGGGACGCCGTCATCGGCGGCCTGGCCAGGCCGCCGGTCCGTGACGGGGTCTACGCGGCGGTGGCGGTCGAGCCGTACACGGTCACCGACGACCACCCCTCGATGCTGATGGCGCTCGGGTTCGTGCCGGAGACCCCGATGATCGATCGGGACACGATGGCCGCGACCTACGACGACGTGCTGGCCCGCTGGGACTTCTCCAGCACCTGGGGATGGGACTACCCGGTGCTCGCCATGTGCGCCACCAAGCTGGGCCGGCCCGAGGCGGCGGTCGACGCGCTGCTCATGGACACACCCAAGAACCGCACACTGGCCGGCGGGCACGTGCCGCAGTTCCGCGGCGGGCTGAGCGTCTACCTGCCCGCCAACGGCGGACTGCTCGCGGCGGTGGCGATGATGGCGAAGGAGGGCGGCTTCCCGCGCGACGGCACCTGGAGGGTCAGGCAGGAGGGGTTCGGCGCCTTCCCGACCGGCACGGTGAGCTGTGCACCCGCACAGTAGGCTCCCCGCCATGGCCTACCCGTCGTTGGCGCGGCTCGCCACCGAGCTGCTGCGGGACGTGCCCGAGCTGACCGAGAAGATCTTCGCGGCGATCGTGGCCGAGGACGAGACCTACGCCGCTCTCGACCGGGACCTGCTGGCCGAGGTCAAGGAGCACAACCGGCGCAACCTGGTGGCCCAGCTCACCGACCTGGCCGAGCAGCGCGCGCCGTGCACGGGGGCGTCGAGGGAGACGGCGCGGCTGCGGGCGGCGCAGGGCTTCCCGCTCGGCGCGCTGCTCCACGCCTACCGGATCGGGTTCAGGGTGCTGTGGGAGAGCCTGGTGGAGCGGGCCACCGCCCACCCGGGCTATCCCGTCGACACGCTGGCCACCTCCATGACCGCGATCTGGACTCTCGTCGACGCCTACTCGGTGGCGGTGACCGAGAGCTACAGAGAGACCATGGTCGAGCTGACCAGGCACGACGAGCGGCAGCGGCTGGTGCTGCTGGACGTGCTCATCGAGGGCAGGGTGAACGACTGGACGGCGCTCGACGGCAGCGCGCAGGCGCTCGGCCTGCCCGCGAAGGGGCCCTACGTGTGCGTGGTGGCCGACCCCGGCACGGCGATGCCGGGAGGGTGCGCGTGGCGGCTGCGCGCCGACGACCAGGTGGGCGTGATGCCGGCCCGCTCGGTGGCGGGGATGCGGGGCAGGGTGGGGGTCAGCCCGCCGTACGAGCGGCTGACCGAGACGGCGGCGGCGCTGCGTCTGGCCACGCTGGCGCGCGCCAGCCTGCCCGAGGGGGTCACGGGCGTGGCGACGGTGGACGCGCGGCCGGTCGGCGCGCTGCTGGCCGCCAGTCCCGACCTGGCCGAACGGCTGGCGGGCGCGATCCTGGGCCCGCTGCTGGGCCGGCGCGACACCACGCGGCTGCTGGAGGCGCTCGAGGCGTGGCTGTGGACCGGCGACTCGACCGCCGACCTGGCCAGACGCCTGTACTGCCACCGCAACACCGTCCGCAACCGGCTGGACCGGGTCGAGCAGCTCACCGGAAGGTCGCTGGAGCGTCCCGAGGACGTGACGGCGCTGTACACGGGGGTGCTCGCGCTGCGGCTGACGAATTGTGCGGCGGCACAAGAGAGTGACAGGAAGCGGCGGCCGGCGCCTAGTGACTCGGGGACACCGCTTCACCAGGATCTGGACATACCCGTCCACCTACCGAGGCACGCGCATGATCGTTGACACCACGTACGGCAAGCTGCGGGGACGGATGGAGGACGGCGTCGCGGTCTTCCGCGGCGTGCCGTACGCCGCGCCGCCCTTCGGCGACCTGCGCTTCCGCGCGCCCGAGCCGCCAGCCTCGTGGGAGGGGGTGCGTGACGCGCTGGAGTACGGCCCGACCGCCCCCAAACGCCCCTACGCGCCGCCGCTCGACACGATCCTCCCCGAGATCCACATCGACGGCGACGACTGCCTCAACCTCAACGTCTGGACCCCCGGCCTGTCGGGCCGCAGACCCGTCATGGTGTGGGTGCACGGCGGGTCCAACCGCAACGGGTCCAACTCCGTGCCCGTCTACGACGGCGGCGCGTTCGCCCGCAGCGGCGTCGTGCTGGTGTCGATCAACTACCGGCTGGGCGTGGAGGGGTTCGGCAGCTTCCCCGACGCGCCGGAGAACCGCGGCCTGCTCGACCAGGTGGCGGCGCTGGAGTGGGTGCGCGACAACATCGAGGCGTTCGGCGGCGACCCCGGCAACGTGACGCTGTTCGGCGAGTCGGCGGGGGCCATCGACATCGCCGCGCTGCTGACCGTGCCGTCCGTCGCGGGGCTGTTCAGCCGGGCGATCGTGCAGAGCGGCCCGCCCGCGGTGGGCCCGCCCGCGGCCGCCAGGAAGACCACCGCGATGATCGCCAAGCTGCTCGGCGTGCCGCCCACGGCCGCGGCCTTCGCCGCGGTCGACCGCGAACGCCTGCTGGACGCGCAGGTGGCGGTCTCCCGCAAGGGCTCGCTGATGGGCGGGCCGGGCTTCGGCCCGGTGCTCGACGGGGAACTGCTGACCGGGCGCGACCTCGACCCCGGCAAGCCCGTGATCTTCGGGCAGACCAGCGAGGAGTACCGGCTCTGGTTCGTGCCGACGGGCCTGGCGGCACGGCTCAAGCCCGTCATGGTGCGCCTGGCGCTGCTGAAGCTGCGGGTGCCCGGCCGGGTGTTCAGGGGGTACCGGGTGCTGCACCCCCGGCTGTCGCCCGGCGAGGCGTTCGGCCTGCTGATCACCGACCACCTGCTGCGCGTCCCGCTCAGGAAGCTGGCCGACGCCCGGCCCGCCGGGCGCACCTGGCTCTACGAGTTCGCCTGGCGGTCGCCGTCGCACGAGCTCGGGGCCGCGCACGCGATGGAGATCCCCTTCGTGTTCGCCACGACGGCGACGGCGGAGGCACAACTAATGACCGGGCCCGACACGCCGGCCGCGCTGACGCGCGCCATGCACGAGGCATGGGTGCGCTTCGCCGAGACGGGCGACCCCGGATGGCCCGCCTGGTCCGCCGCGACCAGGCCGACGCAGGTTTTCGACGAGAACAGCCGCGTGGTCGCCGACCACGCGGCCGAGGTGCACGAGCTGTGGAGCAGATGATGCGTTATCGCGACCCCGCCCTGTCCGTCGAGGATCGGGTATCCGACCTCCTGCCCAGGATGACCCTGGAGGAGAAGGCCGGGCTGATGTTCCACACGCTCGCGGTCATCGGCGACTATCCCGACGGCGCCGACTTCCCCTCGCTGGAGGAGATGGTCGGCGAGCGGCACATGTCCCACTTCAACCTGTACGGCACGCACGCCGCGGGCACCATCGCCAGATGGCAGAACGAGCTGCAGCAGCGGGCCAGGGAGACCAGGCTCGGCATCCCCGTGACGCTGTCGACCGACCCCAGGCACGCCTTCATCCAGAGCGTGGCCGCCTCGATGAGCGCCGGCGCGTTCTCGCAGTGGCCCGAGCCGCTCGGCCTGGCCGCGATCGGCGACCCCGCCCTGGTGCGCCGGTACGCCGACATCGTGCGCAGGGAGTACTGCGCGGTGGGCATCAGGGTCGCCCTGCACCCGCAGATCGACCTGGCCACCGAGCCGCGCTGGTCGCGGATCTCCGGCACGTTCGGCGAGGACGCCGCGCTCACCTCCAGGCTGGTCACCGCCTACCTGGAGGGCCTGCGCGGCGGGCCCGAGGTCGGTCCGCGCAGCGTGGCCGCCATGGTCAAGCACTTCCCCGGCGGCGGCCCGCAGAAGGACGGCCTCGACCCGCACTACGCCAACGGCCGCGAGCAGGTCTATCCGGGTGGGAGGTTCGACCATCACCTGGAGCCGTTCCGCGCCGCCCTGGCGGCGGGCGCCACGCAGATCATGCCCTACTACGGCATGCCGGTCGGCACGCCGTACGAGGAGGTGGGGTTCGGCTTCAACCGCGGGGTCGTCACCAGGCTGCTCAGGGAGGAGCTCGGGTTCGACGGGATCGTCTGCACCGACTGGACGCTGGTCACCGACCGGGTGGTCTTCGGCGAGCCGATCCCCGCGCGGGCGTGGGGTGTGGAGCACCTGAGCCCGCCGGAACGCGTCCTGAAGATCATCGAGGCGGGTGCCGACCAGCTCGGCGGCGAGCACTGCACCGAGCTGGTGATCGAGCTGGTCAGGAGCGGCAGGGTCGCCGAGGACAGGATCGACGCCTCGGTGCGCAGGCTGCTGCGCGAGAAGTTCGTCCTCGGCCTGTTCGACCATCCCTTCGTGGATCCCGACGCGGCCGAGGAGATCGTCGGCAACGCCGTCTACCGGGCGGAGGGCGCCGCCGCGCAACGCGCCGCCGCGACGCTGCTCAAGGGGCCGCTGCCGGCGCTCGGGGACGGCGCGGCCCCGAAGGTGTACGCCGAGGGGTTCACCACCGGCCTCGCGGCCTGGAGAGTGGAGACGGCCGAGCACCCGGGCGCCGCCGACCTGGCGGTGCTGCGGATCGACGCGCCCTACGAGAAGCGCTCCACCTGGTACGAGTCGATGTTCCGCGGCGGCCGGCTGGACTTCCCCGCCGAGCGGCTGGCCGAGATCCTGGCCCTGCTCGACACGGTCCCGACCGTGGTCGTGATCAACCTGGACCGGCCCGCGGTCATCTCGGAGATCGCCGAGCGGGCCGCCGCGCTGGTGGCCGTCTACGGCGCGAGCGACGAGGCGGTGCTCGACGTCGTGTTCGGACGTGCCACGCCGAAGGGGCGCCTGCCCTTCCAGCTGCCCCGCTCGATGGCGGAGGTGGAGGCGGGCCGTCCTGACGTGCCGCAGGAGAGCGCCGACCCGCTGTTCCCGTTCGGCGCGGGGCTGTAGCCGGGGAGGGACGGCCGGCCGTCCCTCCCCTGCCGCCGGTCTAGCCGGACACGGGGGCGATCAGCGTGCCCGCGAACGCCCGTCTGAGCAGCCCCGCCCGCATCTCGTGCACCAGCGTGAACGTCACGGTGCCGGGCGCGATCCAGCCGCCGTGCGGATGGGCGAGCACCCGTACGGCCGCCGCCGCCACGCCCGCCTCGTGCAGCCTGGCCAGGTAGCGCTCGCCGTGCGCCCGCAGGGGGTCGTGCTCGGAGATCACCAGGGCGGCGGGCGGGAGCCCGGACAGGTCGGGCGCGTGCAGCGGCGAGACGTAGGGGTCGCGCGGATCGCCGTCGGCCCCCAGGTAGTAGGCGGCGTACCGGAGCACCTCGGCGCTCGTCAGGCCGCCGAGCCCGCCGTCCGCGTCGTTGCCCTCGGGCGTGAGGTCGAGCGCGGGCGCGTCGAGCTGCTGGAAGATCGGCAACGGCAGCCCCCTGTCCCTGAGCAGGAGGCAGAGCGCGGCCGTCAGGTTGGCGCCCGCCGAGGCGCCGCCGAGCGCGACCCTGCGCGGGTCGATCCCGAGCTCGTCCGCGTGGTCGAGCAGCCACAGGTAGGCGGCCAGGCAGTCCTCCAGCGGCAGGGGGTAGGGGTGCTCGGGCGCCAGCCGGTAGTCCACCGACGCCACCACGCACGGCACCAGGCTCGCCAGGGGGCCGCACTCGACCTCGCCGGCGTCGAGGTCGCCCTTGTACCAGCCGCCGCCGTGCAGGAACACCAGCAGCGGAGCCGGCTCGGCGAGACCCTTCGGCCTGGTCAGCCGCACCGTGATCGCCCCGCCCTCGACCGGCACCCGGTGTTCCTCCACCAGGAGCGAGGGGTCATGAGGTGGCGCGATGAGCAGCATCGTCGCGTTGGACCTGCGGCGCTCCTCGTCGAGGTCGCCGGGCGTGGCGGGCGGCAGCTCGGCCGCGTGCGCGGCGAGCCTGCCGTAGAGGCGGACAAGCGGGGGGTCGAGGTGCATGAACGCTCCCGTCGTTCTCACTGGCCGAGGGCGGATCCCACGGCCGCCAGGTCGCGCTCCAGCGACCTGGCGTAGGACTCGATGGCGTCGACGAGGTCGACCTCGTCGGGGTCGAGCAGCCACTGGGTGGCCAGACCGTCGAGGGTGGCCAGGATCTCCGCCGCCTTGCGGGCGGGCACGACGTCGGCCCTGATCTCGCCGCGCTCCTGGCCGACCGCCAGCGCGTCGGCGAGAAGCGCGCGCATTTCCCGGTAGCGGTCGCGGAAGAACGCGTGCGCGGGATCACCCTCGTCCAGGTTCTCGGCGAGCAGCACGGCGAAGAGTTTGGTCAGGCCGCGTTCGGCGCTGTTCCGGTGGGCGTAGGCGGGCATCTCGCGGACGGTGGCGAGGCCGCCGAGCGCGGTCACCTGGCGCGCGTAGTCCATGCTGCGCGAGTCGCGCCACTCGATGACCGCTCTGAGCAGGCCTTCCTTGTTGCGGAAGTGGTAGAGGAGGCCGGGTTCGGTGATACCGACGCGGGCCGCGATCTCGGTCATGCCGGTGCCTCTGAAGCCTCTTCTCGCGAACATCTCCGCGGCGATTCCGGCGATTTCCTCGCGTCGCCCCGATGCCCTTCTCTGTGCCATGCCCGGCATTCTAGATTATTACTTACTTAGTTGTAAGTAAGGAGCTTGGATGAGGATTTCCCGGGTGCGTGTCGAGCAGTTGAGCGAGCCGTTCCTCGGCATCGGCGTCGCCGACCCCCGGCTGTCGTGGACGACCGAGGCCGACGGGCCGTGGCGGCAGACCGCCTACGAGGTCGAGGCGCGTGGCCGGCGGGTGGTGGTCGAGTCGGACGCGTCGGTGCTGGTGCCCTGGCCGTTCGAGCCGCTGGCGTCGAGGGAACGGGTGACCGTACGGGTACGGGTGCGCGGCGCGGGCGGCTGGTCGGCGTGGAGCGCTCCGGTGCCCGTGGAGGCGGGCCTGCTGTCCGCCCACGACTGGTCGGCCCGCTTCGTCAGCCCGGGAGAGGGCCGCGACCTGCTGCGCGCCGAGTTCGACGCGCGGCCCGGCCTCACCCGCGCCCGCCTCTACGTCACCGCGCTCGGCGTCTACGAGGTGGAGCTCAACGGGCAGCGGGTCGGCGCCGACGTGCTCGCGCCCGGCTGGACCAGCTACGGTCACCGGCTGCGCTACCAGACCTTCGACGTCACCGGCCTGGTCAGACCGGGCCGCAACGCGATCGGCGCGATGCTCGGCGAGGGCTGGTACAGCGGCCGCATCGGCTTCGCCGACGCCGGCGTCCCCTACGGCGACGGCGTGGCGCTGCTGGCCCAGCTCGAGCTCGTCCACTCCGGCGACGAGGTCGAGCGCGTGGTGACCGGCACCCACTGGCTTGCCGCGAGCGGGCCGATCGTCTCCAGCGGCATCTACGACGGCGAGTGCTACGACGCGGGACGGGAGCGCCGCGGCTGGTCGCGGCCCGGCCACGACACCGAGGACTGGACGCCCGCCCTGGCCGTCGAGCGTGACCTCGCCACGCTGACCGCGCCCACGGGGCCGGCCGTCCGCCGCGTCGAGACGCTGAGCGGCCGGAGCGACGGCGCCGTCGTGGACTTCGGCCAGAACCTCGTCGGCCGCCTCAGGATCACGGCCGAAGGGCGCGCGGGCGAGCAGGTCGTCCTCAGGCACGCCGAGGTGCTGGAGGACGGCGAGCTGTGCACCCGCCCGCTGCGCACCGCCGCCGCCGTCGACACCTACACCCTGCGCGGCGGCGGGGAGGAGACGTGGGAGCCGCGCTTCACCTTCCACGGCTTCCGCTACGCCGCGATCGAGGGCCCGGTCACCGGGGCGCACGCGGTCGTCTGCCACACCGACATGGCGCGCACCGGCTGGTTCGAGTGCTCCGACCCGCTGCTCAACCGCCTGCACGAGAACGTCGTGTGGAGCATGCGCGGCAACTTCCTCGACCTGCCCACCGACTGCCCGCAGCGCGACGAGCGGCTCGGCTGGACCGGCGACCTGCAGGTCTTCGCCCCCACCGCGGCCTTCCTCTACGACTGCGCGGGACCGCTCACCTCCTGGCTCGCCGACCTGGCCGCCGAGCAGGGCGAGGACGGCTCGCTGCCGGTCGTCGTGCCCAACCCGCTCGGCCCCGAGGCGGTCTTCGCGGCCGCCGGATGGTGCGACGCCGCGGTCATCGTGCCCTGGACGCTGTACGAGAGGTACGGCGACGCGGGCATCCTCCAGGACCAGTTCGACAGCATGCGCCGCTGGGTCGACCACGTGGCGGCGCTCGGCGAGGAGTACCTCACCGGCCGCCAGTTCGGCGACTGGCTGGACCCGTCGGCGCCCCCCGACCGGCCCGGCGAGGGCAGGACGCCGAAGCGGCTGGTGGCCGCCGCCTACCACGTCCGCTCGGCGGACCTGGTCGCCATGGCCGCCGACGTGCTCGACCGCCAGGCCGAGCACGACCGCTACACCGCGCTCGCCGCCGCGGCGCGCGCCGCCTTCGCCGAGGAGTTCGTCACCGCCGACGGGCAGGTCCTCGGCGACTCGGCCACCGGTTACGCGCTGGCCATCCGCTTCGGCCTGCTGCCCACCGGGGCGCAGCGCGTCCGGGCGGGCGCCCGGCTGGCCGCCCTCGTCGAGCGGGACGGCCACCGGATCCCCACCGGGTTCCTCGGCACGCCGCTGGTGTGCGACGCGCTCGCCGACACGGGCCACCTGGAGACCGCCTACCGGCTGCTGACCCAGCGCGCGTGCCCGTCGTGGCTGTATCCGGTGACCATGGGGGCCACCACCGTCTGGGAGCGCTGGGACAGCATGCTGCCCGACGGGTCGGTCAACCCGGGAGAGATGACCTCCTTCAACCACTACGCGCTCGGCGCGGTCGCCGACTGGATGCACAGGACCGTCGCGGGGCTGGCGCCCGCCGCGCCCGGCTACCGCAGGCTGCTGGTGGCGCCGCGGCCGGGTGGCGGGCTGACGTGGGCGAAGGCGGAGCTGCGCACGCCGTACGGCATGGCGGAGACGCGCTGGTCGCTGGACGGCGGGCGGCTGGCCGTGGCGGCCGTGGTGCCGCCGAACACGACGGCGGTGGTCAGCCTGCCCGGCCGGGCGCCCTTCGAGGTCGGCTCGGGACACCACCACTGGTGACCGGAGCCCTGCCGGTCAGCAGGCGCGCCTGTCCTCGATGTGGGCGATCGCGAGCTCGTGGCCGTCCTGGCCACGCTTGCCCCGTCCGAACAGGCCGACGGTGAGGTCGTCGCGGGCTTCGAGCTCGTCCTCCGCGACGTAGGTGAGGATGTCGGGGTGGTGGCCCGTCACGGCCCAGCCGGGGGCGTCGTCCAGGTCGACGGTGATGAAGTCGCCCGCCGGCGTCCCCGGCCGCACGGGACCGTACTCGCGCAGCAGTTCCTTGGCCTGTTCGGCGAGGTCGTCGGCCGGTTCCGTCAGGATCACGCAGGTGCCGTTGGCGAACAGCACCCACGACGTGGCGGGGTGCAGCAGCCGCCGCCAGATCGCGATCACGCTCTCGTGGGTCATGGCGGCCACGGTAGTGATCGGCTACGACAGATCCGATCTACGCGATCCCGGTGCTGAGCTGCTGCTCCTCGGCCGCGACCCGGGCGTCGTAGGCCGAGCGCGCGGCCGCGACGTGCTGCTGGTGCTCCTCCGTCCAGACCACCAGCGTCTTGATCGCCTCGTGCAGCGTGGCGCCGAGCGGTGTGAGCGTGTAGTCGACGCGCGGCGGCACCACGGGGTGGACGGTCCGCTGGACCAGGCCGTCGCGCTCCAGCTGCCGCAGCGTCACCGTCAGCATGCGCTGGCTCACGCCGTCGATCTGGCGGCGCAGCTCGGTGAAGCGCATGGTGCGGCGCTCCAGGAGCGCGATCACCAGCAGCGACCACTTGTCGGCGATCCGGTCGAGGATCTGGCGGACCTCGCAGTCGGCCCGCGTGTCCCACTGGATCACCTCGTCATCCATGGTTTCGCAGGAGTAACTCGGTGCCTTTGAAGTGCCGTCTTCCACAGTTCCTCATGGTGACGCAGGATGCTCTCGGTTACAAGAAAGAACCGACATACCTTTCGATACCGAGGGATCACTGTGTCTGCCACCGTCTCATCACCGCCGCTCGACCGGATGACACCGCGTGCCTGGGGAATGCTCCTCGTCCTGTGCGGCGCGATCTTCCTCGAGGGCATCAACGTCGCCATGCTCAACGTGGCCCTCCCCGCGATCAGGACCGATCTCGGCCTGTCCACCGGCGAGCTGCAGTGGGTGATGAGCGCCTACGTGCTCGGCTACGGCGGTTTCATGCTGCTCGGCGGGCGGGCCGCCGACCTGTTCGGCCGGCGCGCGATGTTCCTGTCGTGGCTCGCGGTCTTCCTCGTGGTCTCCGCGCTCGGCGGGATGGCGAGCGAGGGCTGGATGCTGATCGCGGCGAGGTTCGTGGCGGGAGTCGCCGCGGCGGTCATGACACCCGCCGGCCTGTCGATCATCACGACCAGCTTCGAGGAGGGCAGGCAGCGCAACCAGGCGCTGCTGGTCTACTCGGGCACCGCGGCCGGCGGTTTCTCGCTCGGCCTGGTGCTCGGCGGCCTGCTCGCCGAGGCCGAGTGGCGCTGGGTGCTGTTCGCGCCCGCCGTACTCGCCCTGATCATCCTGGTGGCGGCGGTGCCGCTGATCCCGAAGGCCGACCAGCGGCGGCGGAAGGGGCAGCGCGTCGACCTGGCGGGCGCGGTCATGGTCACCGGCGCCATCATGCTGCTGGTCGTCGGCATCGAGCGCGCCACCCACGTGGGCCCCGGCGTCACGGCGGCCACGATCGCCGCAGGGCTGGCGCTGTTCGCGCTCTTCGTCGTGGTCGAGCGCCGCTCGCCCGCCCCTCTGGTACGGCTCGGCATCTTCCGCTCCGGACCGCTGGTGCGCGCCAACCTCGCGGGACTGCTGTTCTCAGCCTCGTTCTTCGGCTTCCAGTTCGTCGTCGTGCTCTACCTCCAGGAGCTGCGCGGCTGGTCGTCGCTCGAGACGAGCCTGGCCATGCTGGCGATCGGCGCCGACGCCATCCTCGCGCCGACGTTGACGCCCAGGCTGGTCGACCGCTTCGGCAACGCCAAGGTCATCCTGTACGGCCTGCTCCTCGCGGCGCTGTCGTACGCGCTGTTCCTGCCGGTCGGCATGGACTGGACCTACGCCGCCATGTTCCCCACGATGATCATCCTCGGTGTGGCGTTCGCGCTCGCCTACGGCCCGCTGACGATCGTCGCCACCGACGGCGTCGACGAGAGCGAGCAGGGCCTGGCGGGCGGGCTGCTCTACACCTCCTTCCAGTTCGGCGCCGCGCTCGGTCTGGCCGCCACCACCGCCGTCATCGTCACCTCGCAGAACCTCGCGGACTCCTACCGGTCCGCCCTCGTCGTGCCGCTCGTCGCGGCCGGCCTGGCCGCCGCGGTCAGCGCCTTCGGACTCAAGAAGGGAAGCGCCCGATGACCATCGCCTTCAGCGACATCGAGCAGGAGTTCAACGCCTACGTCGGCTCGATCGTGTACTCCACCATGGTCACGGTCGACGCCGCCAACCGGCCACGCACCCGCGTGCTCATCCCCGTCTGGGAGAACGTCGACGGCCAGCCCGTCGGCTGGCTGGCCACCTACCGGACCCCCGTGAAGGCCGCCCACCTGGCAGGCAACCCCCACACGAGCTTCTCCTACTGGTCGCGCGGCAACAACTCGGTCGCCATCGACGCCGTCGCGGCCTGGGTCGACGACGGCGAGACCAGACGTCATGTCTGGGAGCTGTATCGCCGGACCAGCCCGCGGGGAGCGGGCTACGACGTCGGGAACTTCTGGACCTCGCCGGCCGACCCGAAGCTGCACGTCCTGCGGCTGGAGCCGTACCGGATCCAGGTCATCCGCGGCATGGACCTGCGGAGCAGGATCTGGCGGAAGGCACCCGCGCTCACCTGAGCCGCGCGGGGGCGAACCCGCCTCAGAAGCGGCGCGCTAGTCGTCCAGGCCGCGGGCGCTCAGGGCCTCGCCCAAGGCGTCCGCGTGGCGGAGGGCGCTGACCACCAGCGGCACCGCGAACGCCCGCACGCTCCACGAGACGCCGCGCGCCCGCTGCGCGTCCCGCACCCTGGTCGCGAGCGCCGAGATGACCGGCACGCTGCGGACGGTCAGCGACAGCAGCAGCGACACGCGGAACGGGTCGATCCCGAACGCGCGCAGCGGCGCGAAGCAGCGCTCGAAGCAGGCGGTCATGTCGGCGAACCTGGTGGTGAGCGTGACCAGTCCGGCCAGCGCCACCGCGAGCACGATCCGCAGCGTGGACGAGACCGCGCCGTAGAGGTCCACCAGCGCGAACTGCATGACGAAGAGCACCACGGCGAACCAGCGCAGCGGCCTGACCTGCGCCCACGCCGCGGCCGGCCCCACGCCCGAGACCGCGTAGAGCAGCACGACCAGCACCGTGAAGCCGCCGAGCCACAGCGGCGAGCCGAGCAGCAGCAGCGTCGTGCACAGCAGCGCGAGACCCAGCAGCTTCGCCCCCGCGGGCAGCCGGTGCAGGAACGAGTCGCCGGGCAGGTAGATCCCGGTCATGACATGAGGTCCCGGTAGTGGTCGATCGCCGCCTTCGGCGTGGAGTCGGCCACCACCCGGCCCTGGTCGAGCACGAGGACGCGGTCGAAGGAGTCGAGCAGGCCGAGATCGTGGGTGACGACGACCACCTGCTGGGGCAGCCGGCCCATCAGGTCGGCGACCTGGCGGGAGTGACGTAGGTCCAGCAGCGTGGTCGGCTCGTCCATGATCAGGATCTGCGGGTCGAGCACCAGCACCGAGCACAGGGCCAGCAGCTGCTTCTGCCCGCCCGACAGCTGGTGGGCGGGATGGTCGGCGTGGTCGGCCAGGCCGTACCTGGACAGGACGGCGCGCACCCGCTCGGCCACCTCGTCGCGGGACAGGCCCTTGCGCCGCAGCGAGAACGCGACGTCCTCGGCGACGGTCGGCATCACGATCTGCGCGTCGGGGTCGGTGAACAGGAACCCCACGTCCCGCCTGATGCGGGCGGCGTGGCGGCGCGTGTCGAGGCCGAGGACGGTGACGTCACCGGAGGTGGGCAGGGCCAGCCCGTTGATCAGGCGGGCGAGCGTGCTCTTGCCGGAACCGTTCGCGCCCACGACGCCGATCCTGCGCTCCGGCAGGGACAGCGTCAGGTCGGACAGCACCTCACGCTCGCCGAGCGTGACGTTGACGCCGCTGAACTCGATCATTCACACCACCTCGAACAGGGCCGCCACGCCCATGCCGCCGCCGACCGCGGCGGTCGCCAGCCCCAGCGTCCCCGAGGGCGCGCCGGAACGCACGAGCCTGCTGAACAGCCTGGTCACCA
This sequence comes from Nonomuraea sp. NPDC003754, assembly GCF_053605785.1. Lineage (NCBI taxonomy): Bacteria > Bacillati > Actinomycetota > Actinomycetes > Streptosporangiales > Streptosporangiaceae > Nonomuraea > Nonomuraea sp. NPDC003754. Next base: position 118,258 of record NZ_JBSGJX010000004.1, on the reverse strand, counting down.
CCACCGCGCCGGTCGCGCCCCACGGATGTCCGAGGGCGAGCGCGCCGCCGTCGGCGCAGACGCGATCCAGGTCGGCCTCCAGCGCGTCCGTCACCGCGAGCACCTGCGCGGCGAACGCCTCCACGATCTCCACCGCCGCGACGTCCGCCATGCTCACGCCGGTACGGCCCAGCACCCGCCGGACGGCCGGCACGGGACCCCAGCCGGGCAGCGCGGGATCGCATCCGGTGACCGCGCCGGCCACCAGCCGCAGACCCGGCAGCCCCGCGCGCAGCCGCTCGGGCACGACGGCGACCGCCGCCGCGCCGTCGCTGATCGGCGAGGAGTTGCCCGCGCTGACCGTGCCGCCGGGCACGAAGGCGGCGGGCAGCCGCGCCAGGGTCTCCCTGCGCAGCACGCGGGGCCGCTGGTCGGCGCGCCTGCCGTCGATCTCCACCAGCTCGTCGTCGAAGCGGGCGGCGACCGCTCTGGCGTGGCTGCGGAAGGCGTAGTCGTCCTGGCGCTCCCGGGAGATGCCGCGCGCGGCGGCTAGGGCCTCCGCGGCGGGTCCCATGTCGGGATCGGGATGGCCTGAGGGCGCGAAGGGCGCCCTCCGGTACGGCTCGGCGGCCCCGCGCATGGTCCGCAGCGGCGCCGTCGACGCGCTCTCCACGCCGCCGGCGATGACCAGGCCGGCGTCTCCCGCGCGGACCGCCTGGCCCGCCAGCAGGATCGCGGCCAGGCCGCTGCCGCACTGGCGGTCCACGGTGAGGCCGGGCACGTCGTGTCCCAGGCCGGCGGCGAGCACCGAGACGCGGGCCAGGTTGCCGCCGGGGCCCATGCAGTTGCCGAGCACGACGTCGTCGACCGCGAGGTGCGGGACCTCCCCGGCGACCGCCGCGATCACGGGCGCGGCCAGCCGGTCGGCCGGCAGCGACTTGTAGGCGTGGCCCGCCGTCCCGATGGGGGTACGGCGCGCGGCCACGACGACAGGCTGCTCGCTCATGTCAGACGAGCCGCCTCAGCTCGGGATCGCCACCGGCCAGCCGGGCGGCGACCACGCCTCGGGCCGGCTTGCCCGTGGGGGTGCGCGGCAGGTCGCCCATGGCGTACCAGCGCCTCGGCCGCTGGGCGGCGTCGAGGCCGCCGCGCGCGATCGCGTCGAGCGCCGCCCGCGAGGGCGGCGAGCCCTCCAGCACCGCGGTCACGACCGAGCCGAGCCGGGGGTGCGGCGAGCCGACGACGACCAGGTCGGTGACGCCCGGCACGCCGCGCAGCACGGCTTCGACGTCCTCCGGCACCACGGTCGCGCCGCCGGTCTGGATCGCGCCGTCGCCGCGCCCGCGCAGCCGCAGCGGTTCTCCCCGCCGGTACGGCTCGGCGAGGTCGCCGACGCTCATCCAGCCCTCCCTGTCGGTCTTCAGCGGTCCTCGCGCCCCGGCGAGGTAGCCCTGCGACAGCCACGGCGAGCGCGCCCACACCTCGCCGGCGCGCACCTGGATCTCGACCTCGGGGAAGGGGCGCAGGCCCGTTCCGTCGACGTCGACGGCGATGAACGACGTTTCGCTCGAGCCGTAGTACGACACGACCCCCACCCCGGCCCGGGAGGCGACCTCCCACGCCTGCGGGGACAGCGCGGCGCCGCCGACCACCGCGGTGCGCAGCGGGCCGCCGACCTCCTCCAGCACGTCGAGGACGGCCGGCAGGCGGTGCGGCACCACGTGGACGACGGTGGCCTTCCTGAGCTGGACGGTCAGCGAGCCGGGCGACCAGCGTCCGGGGACGATCACCGTCGCGCCGCTCGCCAGGGCGTGGACGGCCGCGAAGCCGTACAGGGAGGAGACCAGCGGTCCCGGCACCAGCACGACGTCGTCGGGGCCGATGCCGGCCAGCGCGCCGAGGTGCGGGATGGAGCCGGCCCAGGACGCGCGGGTGCGGACCACGGCGCGCGGCCTGCCGGTGCTGCCGGAGGTCAGGCACGCCCACGCCAGGTCGTCGGCGGCCGGCGCGGCCGGGACCCGCACACTCGCGGTGACCGGGAGGGGCGCGTCGACGTGCAGGTCGACGGGGACCGTATCGGCCACCCGCGCGCGCTGCTCCTCGTCGCACAGCAGCGGCGTGGCGCCCGCCAGGTCGGCGGCCAGCACGGCGACGAGCTGGTCGATCGGGTCGGACAGGGTGATCGCCACCAGCCCCTTGCCGTCAAGGGGCCTGGAGATCACCTCCTGCCACAGCTGGGCGTAGGTCAGGGAGCCTCGGGGACCGTACAGCGCCGGCTGGTGAGGACGCTCGACGGCGTGGCGCTGGACCTGTGCGGCGACGGGCATGCGCTGATCAACCGGCCTTGACCCGCTCGCGGTGGACGGCGGGGACGGCGTCGGGATAGGCCCGCTGCGTGCCCCGCGCCACGAGCGTCGCGAGCACCGCCTTGGCCACGTCGCCGGGGACGAAGGCCAGGCTTCCCAGGGCCGCGGCGCCGAGCGGCAGCCCCGTGATGGCCGCCTGGACGGGGACGCCGAACAGGTAGATCACGCCGACGCCGCCCGCGAGGCAGGCGACGAGCAGGCGGAAGGTGCCGGGGTTCTTGCCGCCGCGCTCGACGATCCAGCCGGTGAGGGCCGCACCGGGGATCCAGCCGAGCAGGAAGCCCACCGAGGGCCCGGTGAACACGCCGAGACCGCCGCGCCCGCCCGCGAGCAGCGGCAGGCCCGCGGCCACCAGCACGACCAGGACGGTCACCGCGAGCGCGCCGCGCCACGAGCCGAGGATCGCGCCGGCCAGCATCACGCCGAACGTCTGCAGGGTGATGGGGACGGCGTTGCCGAAGAGGTTGAGCGCCCCCGGCAGGCCGAGGACGGCGATCAGCGCGGCGAACACGCTGATCCTGGCGATGTCCCCGGTAGGGAACCTGCGACGGCTGGGGGAATCATTCATCATGCGTCTGATCACACACCAGGATGTGCGGGATCGAGCATGGAGACTTCCCACAACATTCCGGCTGGTCGTCTGAGCGGCTGGGACGTGACAACGGTACCCGGCCCTCTGACATGCGTGGATCCGCCCGAGGCGGGTAGCGCTCCGGGTGGAGGTGCCGAAATGTCTGACACGAACGGGGTCGTCGAGTACCTCAGGACACGCTTCGGCAAGGAGGCGGACTCCCAGGCGCACCGGGCCGCGCGGAACATCCGGCAGTGGTCCGACGAGCTGGCGTCCGCGGCCGACACCGGCGAGCCGGGCTCGCCCGTGGACGCGGCGATGCAGGAGATCGCGGGCGTGGGGCTGCGCGCGGCCGACTACCTGGACCAGCGGGGATTCGCCGGGATCGTCGAGGACGTCAAGGACCTGGCCAGGAGGCGGCCCCTGCTCTTCGCCGCCGGGGCCGTGGCCCTCGGCATCGTCATCGGACGCGTGCTCGCCTCGGCCCGCGACGTCTCCCCAGGCGACGCCTCCTCCTCCGAGGTCTCGCGGGAGGCGTCCTCGCGCGATGCCTCCTCGCGCGAGGCGTCCCTGCGGGAGGGCCGCACCCCTCCTCTTCCCCCGGCGTGAGGACGGTGCGACGATCCCACCGTGATCGACGCTGAGACCGGCTGGTACTTCATGCACGCCTCGATCAAGGGTGTCGTGCTGCACGGCGACCGGGTGCTGCTGTGCAGGAACCCCCGCGGCAGGTGGGAACTGCCCGGCGGCTGGCCCGCGAAGGAGGACACCACGCTGGCCGAGGTCGTCGCGAGGGAGGTGCGCGAGGAGAGCGGCCTCGAGGTGACGGTCGGGCCCGTGGTCGGCGCCGAAATCCTGACCATCGGGAAGGCCGGCAAGGTGGTGATCGTCGCCCTCCTGGCCACCGTTCGGGGCTGCCCGCCGTCCGCGCTGACGCCGAGCGACGAGCACAGCGACCTCAGGTTCTTCCCCGCCGCCGACCTGCCCGACGACCTCGAGGACGGCTACGCCCCCCTGATCAGGTCAGCGGTCGAACCAGCCCCTGACGTCGCTCAGGCTGAGTAGCGCGATCACGGCGACGGCGCCGATCAGGTGGACGTTGAGCAGGTCGGTGGGCCGCAGCAGGCCGTAGACCAGAAGGGGGACGGTCTGCACGACGGCCGTCAGCGCCTCGACGACCAGCGCGGTGATCCACACCCAACGGCGCCGGGACCGCCACCTGACCATGATCAGGAGCAGTGCGACGGGGATGACGATCGCCGGCAGGAAGACGGTCAGATCGAAGGGGGACCGGCCGAGAAGCCCCGCCACGACCAGCAGGCCGAGGTAGCCGAAGGCGGTTTGGACGATCAGGATCACCCGTGCCACGGTCACGAGGGCGGGCGTCCCGGAGGCTAACTGGTCGCTCATCTCGCTAGCCAACCACGGAACGGGTGCTGCGCAGGAGGAGGACGCCGGTGAGGGCGACGAGCGCGGCGGTGCCGCCGTGCATGAAGTACGCCAGGGCGGGCACGCCGTGCTGGCTGAGGACCACGACGGCGTCGCCGAGCGGGATGGCGGCGATCGCGAGCATCGTCCAGCCCAGGGCGCGGCGCTGGCCGACGATCAGCAGGGTGAAGATGATGAGCCCGGTGGCCACGTCGCGCACGCCCTTCACCAGCAGGAACGAGCTGTCGGACGGGACCGTGCGGAAGCCGAAGCCCGCCGCGACCGCCTGCGGGTCGATGAGGTAGTTGAGGCCGACGTAGGAGATGAACAGGCCACCGATGACGGCGAGGGCGAGGGCGACACGAGACATGGGGGGCTCCTTTATTAGTTATTCCTTACTAAGTTTCGCGGGCACGAAAAACGCCGTCAGGGGGCGGCGAAGTTCGACCAGACGCGGTGGTCGGGAGGGAAGCCGAGCGACACGAGCGTGTTGATCAGCATGCCGTACGACATGAAGAACGTGGTCTCGTGGGCGTCGGCGCCGAGCAGCAGGTGGATGGCGTCCCACCAGTCCTCCCACACCTTGCGGATCTCCGCGCCGAACTCGTCCTCCATGGCGGCGACGGCCACGTAGACCTGCATCTGCATGAGCAGCATGTCGCGGTCCTGGATGAGCCGCTTGTAGGCGGCGGCCATCGACATGTGGGGGTCGCCGGGGTCCATGCCGTCCTCCAGGGCCTTCCGTGTCTCCGCCAGGCAGCGGGTGGCGGCGGCCAGGAAGATGGCCTGCTTGCCGGGGAAGAGCCGGAAGAGGTACGGCTGGCTGACCCCCACGCGGCGGGCGATCGCCTCGGTGGAGGTGCCGTGGTAGCCACCGCGCGCGAACTCCGTGATCGCGGCGCGGATGACGCTCTCTCGCCGTTCCTCGGCGCTCATCCTGACCATGCGCATAAGTTAGTGGCCAATCACTAACAGGGTCAAGTTCGGCGCAGTGACCGGCGTCCAATAGTGTCCGGAGCATGAGCACTCACTTCGACGTTGTCGTCCTCGGCGCGGGGCCCGGGGGATACACGGCGGCGGTCCGCGCCGCCCAGCTCGGCCTTCGAACGGCCGTCATCGAGGAGAAGTACTGGGGCGGCGTCTGCCTGAACGTGGGCTGCATCCCCTCCAAGGCGCTGCTGCGCAACGCGGAGTTGGCGCACATCTTCACCAAGGAGGCCAAGACCTTCGGCATCAACGGTGAGGTGACCTTCGACTACGGCGCCGCCTTCGAGCGCAGCCGCAAGGTCGCCGACGGCCGGGTCAAGGGCGTCCACTTCCTGATGAAGAAGAACGCGATCACCGAGTTCGACGGGCGCGGCACCTTCATCGACGCCAACACCATCGAGGTGAACGGTGACACCGTCACCTTCGACCACTGCATCATCGCCGCGGGCACCACGACGAAGCTGATCCCCGGCACCACGCTCTCCGAGCGCGTGGTCACCTACGAGGAGCAGATCCTCACCGAGGAACTGCCCGGCAGCATCATCATCGCGGGCGCCGGCGCCATCGGCGTCGAGTTCGCCTACGTGCTGCACAACTACGGCGTCAAGGTGACGATCGTCGAGTTCCTCGACCGCATGGTCCCGCTGGAGGACGAGGAGGTGTCGAAGGAGCTGGCCAAGCGCTACCGCAAGCTCGGCATCGACGTCCTCACCTCCACCAGGGTCGACTCCATCGAGGACACCGGCGCCTCGGTCAAGGTGACCGTCACCAAGGACGGCCAGCAGCAGGTCCTCGAGGCCGACAAGGTGCTGCAGGCGATCGGCTTCCAGCCGCGCGTCGAGGGCTACGGCCTGGAGAAGACCGGCGTCAAGCTGACCGACCGCGGCGCCATCGCCGTCGACGGCCGCGGCCGCACCAACGTGCCGCACATCTTCGCCATCGGCGACGTCACCGCCAAGCTGATGCTGGCGCACGCCGCCGAGGCCATGGCCATCATCGCCGCCGAGACGATCGGCGGCGCGGAGACCATGGAGGTCGACTTCGCGATGATCCCGCGCGCGACGTACTGCCAGCCGCAGATCGCCAGCTTCGGCTTCACCGAGGCGCAGGCGCGCGACCTGGGCTACGACGTGAAGGTCGTCAAGTTCCCCTTCACCGCGAACGGCAAGGCCCACGGCCTCGGCGACGCCCAGGGCTTCGTGAAGATCATCTCCGACACCACGCACGGCGAGCTGCTCGGCGCCCACCTGATCGGCCCCGAGGTCACCGAGCTGCTGCCCGAGCTGACCCTGGCCCAGCAGTGGGACCTGACCGTCCACGAGGTCGCCCGCAACGTCCACGCCCACCCGACGCTCGGTGAGGCGGTCAAGGAAGCGATCCACGGTCTCGCCGGCCACATGATCAACATGTGACGACTCCGGCCCCGGAAGAGGGCAGGCCGCCCGGGCTCGCCGGGCCGCCTGCCCTCTTCCGTTCGTCGCCGGTTTCCGGGGACCCGCCCGAACTGTCGGTGCGGTTTGGTTACATCGTGGTCATGGGAGTGAGCGTCGAGGAGTTCCTGCGGATCGTCATGCGGCTGCCGGAGGTGTCGCAGCACGAGAGCGCCGGCTACGTCGGTTTCAAGGTGACGGGCAAGGGGTTCGGCTACCTGTGGGAGGAGACCGAGACGGTCGGGCTCAAGGCCACGATCGAGGAGCAGCTCGCGATGGTCGCCGAACGGCCCGAGGTGTTCGAGGCCCAGTTCACGGCGGGCAGGTTCGGCTGGGTCGTGGTGCACCTCGACGGCATCGAGGCCGACGAGCTGAGCGAGATGGTCCTCGAGGCGTGGTCCCTGTCGGCGCCCAAACGGCTGCTGAGCGCCGTGTGATGCCCCAATGGGGCGCGCCTCGCGCGTGACGGGCTCGGGTCGGGAGGCCGGGCCGGCCCTGTGGCGTGGTCAGCGGGGATCGACGATGCGGCCGTGCCTGATCGCGACGGCCAACAGCAGGACGGAGGCCGCGACCGCCACCCCTCCAAGCCCCACCGCCACCCAGCGCGATATCTCGATGAGCGGGGTCTCGTCGTCGAACAGGGCCCCCGACAGGGGGAAGGCCGCGAGCGAGGCGATCAGGGTGCAGCCGCCCAGGATGCCGTACACCTTGCCTTGGGCGAGTGTGGTGGCCGCCTGGAAGGACAGGACGAACCCGGTCGTCATCAAGGCGAGGAAGGCGATCGCCGCGACGACGTTCGCCGTGGTGAAGGACACCGCGGGCCCTTCGGGCGTCAGTGACCTCAGGAGCAGGGTCACGCCGACGTAGGCCAGAGCGCCCGTGGCCAGCCCCCCCTACCGTCTTCTGGAGGGCCGTGGGCTTGCCGGACCGCGTGTCGAGCTGCGCGGTGATCGTCGCCGCGTACTCCTTCGGGGTGCCGAACGCCGTCGTGGGGTCCTCGCCCGTCTCCGCGACGTGCGCCTCGACCTCCGCCAGCACCTCGCCGACCCGGGCCCCCGAGATGTCGCGCAGGCGCAGCGCCAGCGTCAGGTCCTCGCGGTACTTCCTGTCGAGAGCGGTCATGCCTTCGCTCCTCGCTCGATCACGGTGATCGCGGTCTTCGCGAATGCCGCCCATTCGGGCCCCTGCGTCGCGAGCGCCGCCCGGCCTTCGTCGGTCAGCCTGAAGAACTTCCGGCCCGGCCCGCCCTCTCCGGCCCGCCACTCGGCCCGCAGCAGGCCGTCGGTGGTCAACCGGTTGAGCAGCGGGTAGAGCGTGCCCGCCTTCATGTCGGGCATCCCGGCCCGGTCCAGGCGCTGGAGCAGGGCGTAGCCGTAGTCCTCGCCGGTCTCGGCGAGCAGGGCCAGCACGGCGAGGTCGAGCACCCCGCGCAGCCACTGCGTCCGCCTGGACGTCACGTCCGCCATGAAAGGACGGTAACACCAACTAGTAGGCGTCGCCTAGTAGTAGGCGTGACAGACTCAGGCGCGGCGGGACGGCCGGCGTCGGCGGGGCAGGGGGCGGGCGTGCGAGCGATCGGCGAGATCATGGTTTACTTCGCCCCCGTGAACGTGACTCAGGGGTGGGACAGCGTGGCGACGCTGGTCGACGGCCGATGGATCGAACGGCGCCCGCGCCGGCCCGAGGTGGCCGGGCTGCTGATGATGGAGACCACGGTGATGCCATGGCTGGCGCCCCAGCTACCGATGCGGGTCCCCGTGCCGCACGTGGCCGGCGACGACCCGCTGGTCGTCCGGCATGAGGCCGTTCCGGGCGACCCGGTGCGGGAGCTGACGGCCGCCCACGGCCGCCAGGTCGGCGCCTTCCTCGGGGCGCTCCACCGGGCGGACGTCGGGGAGGCGGTAGCGCGGGGCCTGCCCGACGACGCCGTGAAGGAACGCGAAGCCCTCGTCGAACGGCTGCGTGACGTGGTCGTGCCGCTGCTGCCCGACCCGCGTCCCGCGCATGCGCTGCTCGACAGGGTCGCGGGATTGCCCGCCGACACGGTCGTCCACGCGGACCTCGGCCCCGAGCACCTGCTGTCCGAGGGCGGCGAGCTGACCGGCGTGATCGACTTCTCCGACGCCCATGTGGGCGACCGGGCGCTGGATCTGTCCTGGATCCTGTACGGCACGTCGCGCCCCTTCGCCGACGCCGTGGCCGCCGAGTACGGCGTGAGCGAGCAGGAGCGGGACCGCGCCCTGGTCTGGCACCGCCTGGGCCCCTGGCACGAGGTCCTGCACGGGCTCGACACCGATGACCCGTCCAGCGTCGAGTCCGGCCTGGCCGGGGTCGTGACGCGCCTCGACACCGAGGGCTGAAGGGGAGAAGCCGCGGGCTGAAGGGGAGAAATCGGAATGCCCCCGCCGCGGCGGGGCCGCTAGCCTCGCGTCGTGACGGTTGCTCACGACGAGGTCTTCGCACGGTTCGGCATCCCACCCCAGGAGTCGATCTACCCTTACGCGCCGGTCTTCAGGGGCGAGGTCGACGGCCGTCCCGTGGCGGTGAAGCGCACCCATGACGCCGAGGCGATGGGCCGGTGGGTGCGCGGGCTCGCGGAGCTGGGCCTGCCCGTGGTGACGCCGGTCGCGGGGCCGTACGACATCGGCGGCGAGACATGGGTCGCCTATCCGTGGGTGGAGGGCCGCGGCTACGCCGGGACGCCGGCGGACCTGGTGGCGGCCGGCGACCTGCTGGGCAGGCTGCACGCGGCGGGCACCGAGGAGGGGCTGAAGGACTTCACGTGGCCCGACCACGACGCCGCCTCGGTCCAGGAGGACATCGACGGGCTCGCACCGTACTCGGGCCGGTTCGAGCAGGGCCTGCGCGACTTCATGACGTCGACGCTGCCGGCGATCCGCGACGCGGGCCTGCCGGTGGCCGAGGTCAGCATGGACTTCAAGGCGGTCAACCTCGTCTACACCGGTGCGGGCCCGGTGCTGGTCGACCCGGACAACGGGGAGCGGGCGCCGCGGCTGCTCGACCTGGCGCTGGCGGCGCTGCTGTTCCACAACGACCTGGACGGCGAGCCCGCCCGGCTGTTCACGGGGGAGGAGTGGGCGGCCTTCCGCGACGCCTACCTGGCCAGGGTCGAGCTCACCGAGCGGGAGCGCGCGCTGTGGCCGACGGCGCTGCTGTACATGATGCTGGAATGGGGTGTCTGGACGGCCGTCAACGGCGAGTGGCACGTCGACAGGCACGCGCGGTTCCTCACCGACCTGCTGGCCGCCGACCTGGAGAGGTTCGCGCTGTGAGCCTGCGCGCGTGGACGGCCGAGCTCGTCCACGACGGGGTTCGGTGCGCCCTCGAACGGCACGCGCGGCTGGTCACCGACTGATCCGCTCCTCTACCCTCGGGCTGTGGACAGCGAGAGCCGGGCGGCGGCCGGCCTGCTGACGGCCATGAGCCGGGCGGCGGCCGCGTTCGACGAGCTGCGCCATCCGTACGCCAGGCGCGAGCCGCTGACCTACTTCCAGCCGGACGGGTGGACGACCGGGGTGCTGTTCACCCTACCCGACGGGCGGCTGGTGCGCTTCTCGGTGTCCTTGACCCACACCAGGACGGCCTTCCGCGTCAGCGGCGCGGCGCTGGTGGAGGAGCGGGCGCTGATCGAGCCGGTGGACCGGAGTTCCGGGAGCGTCCACGAGGTGGTGTCGATCCTGGAGGACGCCGTGGGGGAGGTCGTCTCGCCCGCGAGGTGGCTGCTCGACCGGCTGGTGGAGGAGATCGCGGAAGAGGTCACAGAGATCTGAGGCCCTGCAGCACCTCGCGCAGCACGCCCACGTCCTCGGCGGCGTGCCGTACGGTGACCAGCTGGCGTTCGCGCAGGTCGCCCAGCAGCACGCGGACCACGCCGATCGACAGCCCGGTGGTGGAGGCGACCTCGGCGACGGAGACGGGGTGGCGGCAGGCGGCGAGCACCTTGAGGTACTCGGGGGTGAGCCCGGCGGTGGGCGACGGCACGCCGGTGGCGGCCACGATGGCGATGAGGTCGAAGTCATCGCCGGTCGGGCGGGTGCGGCCGCGCGTCATCATGTACGGCCGGACTAACCAGTCTTCACTCATTCCTCGCCTCCGGGAAGCGGCCACGCACTGGCACCCGCGGCCCCGTCGGTGACAGTATCCGCGGGGCCCTTGCGGCGACAAGGAAGGCTAGTCGGGCCGCAGCAGGACCGAGAGGGCGGCCGCACCGCCGGTGCCGTCGGCGACGGCGTCGGCCAGCACGCTGGTGATGGCGTCGTAGGCGTCGGGGTCGACCGCGCGCAACGCGCCCGGGTTCGACCAGACGAGCAGGTGCTCGCCGGGTGGCAGCCACGACAGGTCGGTGAGGCTGTCGTAGAGCGCGTCGAGGTTGTGCCCGAAGTAGCAGGGGAACCTCAGCGTGGCCGCGATCGCGGTCATCACGCCGTCGGGCGTGTGGAGCGCGGCTCCGTGGATGTGGTGCTCGAATCTCATCGTTTCACGTCTACCGCGACGAAGGACCGGTAGTGGTCTCCGGTGTAGTAGAGCTCCCCGGTCCGCTCTCCGGTCACGAGCCGTCGCGGGCCCCTGTCGCGTGCGCCTGGGGTGGGCACGGTGTACTCGTGGTAGTACCCGCGTTTGCGCTGTGGCAGGAGGCGTTCGCGGTTCTGGAAGACGACGCCGTCGCGCCGGTAGGGGAAGGGCCCGCCGTCCTGGATGAGGTGCCAGGTCGCCGCCGCCTCGGGCGGAAGCGTGGACAGCTCGCGTACCGGCAGGTCGGGTGGGGCGGCGGCTCCGGCGCTCCCGATGAAGGTTCCGATGGCCAGCGGGATCGCCGCGACGCCCCTGAGATTCACCTCACGTGACATACCCGGGCAAATGTGTAGACGAACGTTGTCTAGTTGTCAGACAATGTGCCCATGAAGAACGTCCTCGCCGCCGCGGTCCTCTGGGGTACGGCGGGCACGGCAGGCTTGCTGATCACCGCCGACCCCGTCTCCGTCGCGGCCGCCCGCCTCGTCATCGGCGGCCTCGCGCTCGCCTTCATGGCCAGAGGGGTGCGGATCACGCCCGCCCTGCTGCTGGGCGCGGTCGCCGTGGCCGCCTACCAGCTGTGCTTCTTCGCCGCGGTCAGCCGTACCGGGGTGGCCATCGGCACCGTCGTCGCCATCGGCAGCGGTCCGGTCTTCACCGGGCTGCTCTCCCGGCAGTTCTCGCCGCGCTGGGCCGCGGCGACCGCGGCGGCCATCGCGGGCTGCGCGGCGCTGACCGCCGGCGGCGAGGCCCAGGCGGGCGACCGGGTCCTCGAAGGGGTGCTCCTGGCCCTGCTCGGCGGCCTCATCTACGCCTTCTACGCGGTCACGGCGGCCCGCGCCATCAACGCGGGCGCGCCGTCCGACGGCGTGATGGGCGTCATGTTCGGCGGCGCCGCCGCCATCATGCTGCCGGTCCTGATCGCGACAGGCCCCGGCTGGCTCGCCGAGCCGCGCGGCCTGCCGGCCGCCCTCTACCTCGGCCTCGGCACCACCGCCCTGGCCTACTTCCTGTACGGCAGGGGCCTGCGCACCACCCCGGTCGCCACGGCGGCCACCCTCGCCCTCGCCGAACCGGCGGTGGCGGCGTTGCTCGGCGTCGTGGTGCTGCACGAGACTCTGAGCCCGGTCTCATGGGGCGGGCTGGTGCTGCTGGGCGCTAGCCTCGTGGCGGTGGCCGTCCCCGGAAGGGCCCGGGGGCGAGGGCCGATCCCAGAAAGGGAGTCGATCAGTGCTGAGACCGGTGTCGACGGTCAGCGCGCTGGCTGACGCGCTGCGGCAGCGGGTGCTGTCGGGTGAGATCGATCCGGGCACGTCGCTGCCCGAGCAGGAGCTCGCCGCGCTCTACGGCGTCGCCCGCCCCACGGTCAGGGAGGCGCTGGCCGTACTCGTGCACGAGGGGCTGCTCAGGCGCGAGCGCAACCGCAGCGCCTACGTCCCCGAGGTGACGATCGAGGATCTCGACGACCTGATGTTCGTGCGCAGGCCGCTGGAGGACCTGATGGCCCGCTCGCTGGCGGGCCGCCGGGTCGCCGAGGCCGACGCGGCGCTGGAACGGATGGCGGCGCTGCCGGACGAGGCGCCCTGGTCGGACGTGGTGGCCGAGCACATGGCGCTGCACCAGGCGCTGGTCGACGCCGTGGGCAGCCCGCGGCTGGTCAGGCTGTACGGCGTGCTGGCCGCCGAGACCCGGCTGGGCCTCGTCCGGCTGCGCCGGGTGTACGAGGACCGCGATCGGCTGGTGTCCGAACACCGCGCGCTTCTTGACGCGATCGCTCACGGCGACGCACAAGCGGCTGTCAAGGAACATCTCAGTCATTCCTGGGGCTCCGATCCCTTGCGGTAACCGGGCAGAAGTCGCAAGAATCGCGGCCATGCACGTGCCGGACTCCTACGTGTATGTCACCGAGGAGGGCGTGACCCGTCACTACGCTGACGGCAGCGTCGAGGCCCTCGCCTGGGAAGATGTCGTCGAGGTCCGAGTCGCGGCCGAGACGGAAGCCGAGATCCTCTACATCCTCCTCGACCGTGACGGGGAGGGCTGCGTCGTACCGAAGTCGGCCACCGACGCCACGTTCCTCGCCCGGTTGCGCTACCTGCCCGACTTCGATCTCGACCGGTTGCACCTGGCGGCGCAGACCGCCCGGGACAAGGTGATCGTCGTGTGGCGCAGCCCGGAGCCGCCTTCCTCGCTCCCGGACCTCGAGTACGACTGATCACCCTGGGTGATCGATTGTGCACCTGGCATCATTGGACCGTTCCCGTCAAGCGCGACGCGCGTCCGATGTTGGTCATCTGCTGTTATTTCCGGATTCCGCATTGATCTTTAGTCTTTAGTGGGAATTGCCGCCCCTGGTGACGAAGCGAAAGGCGTTATCAATGGGGCGGAATGGGGCGTCTTGCGGTGTCGTAGCAGATTTCCAGGGTGGGGTGCTATGAGCGTGGGAGCGGGGGAGCCCGGTGTCGTGTTCCTTCAGGCGGCGCCACAACGGGCGCCGAGCATCTGGACTCGGAAGTATGTCCGCTTTCTCCGGGCGGGTGATGTCGCGTGCGCTTTTGCCGCCTGCATGGTGGTTCTCGGGACGAAACTGCTGTTCGGGGCGTACATCCCGGTCGAGGATGTCGTGGCCGGTGTCGCCCTGATGGCGTCCTGGCCCGTCACCATGCAGCTGAGCGCGGCCTACCGGGAGAGAGGGCACGGCGAGGGAAGTGAGGAATTTCGGGCGGTATTTAATGGCGGCGTGGGATTGATGGCAACCGTGGCAATTGGCGCATATGCCACGCAAACCAGCATCGCGCGCAGTCTGGTGATGGCCGCCCTTCCCCTCGCGCTCGTCCTGACGCTGGCATTCCGGTTTCGGGTCCGCAAAAAACTGCATTTAGCCAGGGCCCACGGAAAGTACATGCGTCATGTCATCGCCGTGGGCCATCGCGCCGCCGTCCTCGATCTGATCATGCAGTTCCGCAGGGAGCCGCATCACGGGATGCGGGTCGTGGGGGTGTGCCTGCCCCGGACGCAGGGCGACCTCGACGTGGACGGCCTGCCGGTGCTCGGCGGGCTGCAGGACGTGGCCGCGGCCGTGTCCCTGACCCAGGCCGACGCCGTCGCCGTCGCGGCCTGCCCCGAGCTCGACGGCGACACGCTGCGCAGGCTCGCCTGGAGCCTGGAGGAGCAGCGCACCGACCTGTTCGTGGCGCCCGCGCTCATGGACGTGGCGGGTCCGCGCATCAGCATCCGCCCGGTCGCCGGGATGCCGCTGCTGCACGTGGACCACCCCGAGTTCGACGGGGCCAAGCAGATCGTCAAGAACGTCTTCGACCGCGTGCTGGCCGGCATCGCGATCGTCGTCCTGCTGCCGGCGTTCGCGTTGATCGTCATGCTGATCCGGCTCACCAGCCCGGGGCCGGCGTTCTTCCGGCAGGTCAGGGTGGGCAAGGGCGGCGAAGAGTTCACGGTGTGGAAGTTCAGGACCATGATCGTGGACGCCGAGCGGCTCAAGCGCGCGCTGGAGCACGCCAACGACGGTGACGGCGTGCTGTTCAAGATTCGGAACGATCCAAGGATCACCAGGATCGGCGGATTCCTGCGCCGCTACTCCCTGGACGAGATCCCGCAGCTCTTCAACGTCATCAGCGGCCGGATGTCCCTGGTGGGCCCCCGGCCGCCGCTGCCGGAGGAAGTCGCCAAGTACGGCGCGGACGTACGGCGCAGGCTCGTCGTCAAGCCGGGCATGACCGGCCTGTGGCAGGTCAGCGGCCGGTCCGATCTCAGCTGGGAGGAGTCGGTCAGGCTCGACCTGCGTTACGTGGAGCGGTGGTCGCTCATCCTCGACCTCCAGATCCTGTGGAAGACCTGGAAGGCCGTGACCCGTGGAGAAGGGGCTTACTAGCGGTGAAAGCACTCGTGCTGGCGGGAGGCTCGGGCACCAGGCTACGGCCGATCACCCACACCTCCGCCAAGCAGCTCGTGCCCGTGGCCAACAAGCCCGTGCTCTTCTACGGCCTGGAGTCGATCGCGGCGGCGGGCGTCACCGAGATCGGCATGGTGGTGGGCGACACCCACGCCGAGATCGAGGCCGCGGTCGGCGACGGCTCCGCCTTCGGCACGCAGGTCACCTACCTGCGCCAGACCGCTCCGCTCGGCCTCGCGCACGCCGTCCTCGTCGCCCGCGACTACCTGGGCGACGACGACTTCGTCATGTACCTCGGCGACAACTTCGTCGTCGGCGGGATCGGCGAGATCGTCTCCTCGTTCGCCGCCGAGCGGCCCGACGCGCAGATCATGCTGACCAGGGTGGGCGACCCGCGCCAGTTCGGCGTGGCCGAGCTCGACCGCGACGGGCGGGTGGTCGGGCTGGAGGAGAAGCCCGCCGTGCCCAAGAGCGACCTCGCCCTCGTGGGGGTCTACCTGTTCAGCCCGGCCGTCCACGAGGCGGTTGCCGAGCTGAAGCCGTCGTGGCGGGGCGAGCTGGAGATCACCGACGCCATCCAGTGGCTGATCGACAACGGCCGCAGGGTGGAGTCGACCCGGATCACCGGCTACTGGAAGGACACCGGCAACGTCGAGGACATGCTCGAGGTGAACCGCCTGGTCCTGGAGTCGCTCGAACCGCGCCTGCTGGGCACCTCCACCGGCAGCGAGCTGATCGGCAGGGTCGTGGTGGAGCCAGGAGCGACGGTCGAGAACTCCCGTATCGTCGGTCCGGCGATCATCGGCGCGGGCGCGCGCGTCACCGACAGCTACGTCGGCCCCTTCACCTCCATCGGCGCCGACTGCGTCATCACCCGCAGCGAGATCGAGTACTCGATCGTGCTGCCCCGATCCTCCATCGAAGGGGTGCGCAGGATCGAGTCCTCCCTCATCGGCCACGACGTGCAGGTCACGCCCGCGCCCGACACACCAAGAGCCCACCGCCTCGTGCTGGGCGATCACAGCAAGGTGCAGATCAGTTCATGAAGAGAATCCTGGTCACAGGGGGTGCGGGCTTCATCGGCTCGCACTTCGCCCAGCTCGTCGCGGGCGAGGCCGAGGTGACCGTGCTGGACAGGCTGACGTACGCGGGGAACCGGCGCAACCTCGAGGAGGTCCCGCACACCTTCGTCCACGGCGACATCTGCGACCCCGGCCTGCTGGGCGAGGTCGTCCCCGGGCACGACCTCGTCGTCAACTTCGCCGCCGAGTCGCACGTGGACCGCTCGATCGAGGGCGCGGCCGAGTTCGTGCGCACCAACGTGCTCGGCACCCAGGCGCTGATGGAGGCGTGCCTCGCGGCGGCCGTACCGCGGGTGGTGCAGGTCTCGACCGACGAGGTCTACGGCTCGATCGACACCGGGTCGTGGACGGAGGACGCGCCGCTGGCGCCGCGCTCGCCGTACGCGGCCTCGAAGGCGAGCGGCGACCTGATCGCCCGCGCCTACGCGATCACGCACGGGCTGAACGTGTCGATCACCAGGTGCGGCAACAACTACGGGCCGCGGCAGTACCCGGAGAAGGTCATCCCGCTGTTCGTGACCAACCTGCTCCAGGGCAGGAAGGTCCCGCTGTACGGCGACGGCGGCAACGTGCGCGACTGGATCCACGTCGCCGACCACTGCGCCGGCATCCGGCTGGTGGCCGAGCGGGGCGCCCCCGGCGAGGTCTACCACATCGCCGGCACCGCCGAGCTGACCAACAGGGAGCTGACCGGCCACCTCCTGGAGGCGTTCGGCAAGGGGTGGGACCAGGTCGAGCCGGTGGCCGACCGCAAGGGCCACGACCGCCGCTACTCCCTCGACGACAGCAGGCTGCGCGCGCTGGGCTACCGCGCGGCGATCCCCTTCGACCAGGGACTGAAGGAAACCGTCCGCTGGTACGCCGACCACCGGGACTGGTGGGCGTGAGCTGGCTGATCACCGGCGGCGGGAGCATGCTCGCCGCCGACCTGCTCGCGCTGCTGGCCCGTTCGGGAGAGCAGGTCGTGGCGCCGACGCGTGCCGAGCTCGATCTGCGTGACGAGCGGGCGGTGCGCGAGCTGGTCAGCGGCTACCGGCCGCGCGTGGTGGTCAACTGCGCGGCGTGGACCGCCGTGGACGCGGCGGAGACCAGGGAGGCCGAGGCGCTGGCCATCAACGGGCGGGCGGTCGGGGTGCTGGCCGACGCGTGCTCGTGGGCGGGGGCGCGGCTGATCCACCTGTCGACCGACTACGTCTTCGACGGGCGCTCGCGCGTGCCGTACCGGGAGGACGACCAGCCGTCGCCGGTCAACGCCTACGGCAGGACGAAGCTGGCGGGCGAGCTCGCCGCCGCCGGGCACTACGTGGTGCGCACGGCCTGGCTCTACGGCGCGCACGGCCCCAACTTCGTCAGCACCATGATCAGGCTGGCCGCCGCCCGCGAGACCGTGGACGTCGTCGACGACCAGCGCGGCCAGCCGACCTGGACGGCCGACCTGGCCGCCTTCCTCGTCCGGCTGGCCACGTCCGACCTGATGCCGGGCGTCTACCACGGCACGAGCTCGGGCGAGACCACCTGGTACGGCCTGGCCAGGGAGGTCTTCACCCTGCTCGGCGCGGATCCAGGCCGGGTGCGGCCGGTGCCGGGCGCTGCCTGTCCCCGACCCGCGTCCCGCCCCGCCAACAGCGTGCTGGCCAACACCAGGTGCGAGCCGATCAGGCACTGGCGGACGGCGCTGCACGCGGCCTGGCCGGCGCTGGCGACGGAGGAGGCCCGTCAGTGCCGTCCCGCGTAGAAGCGCCGGCAGGCGGCGTAGTCGGGCAGCAGCCCCTCCTCCAGGGCCGCCTCGAGGGTGGGCGCCGCGGCGTCCTTCTCCGACAGCAGCGGTTCCAGGTCCGGCCACGCGATGCCCAGGCTGAGCGGGTGCACGCCGTGCTCGCGGGACGGGGCGTACGGCGTGGAACACAGGTAGACGATCGTGGCCTCCGCGCTCAGCGCCATGAACCCGTGCCCGAGACCCTCGGCCACGTAGACGGCGGTCCGCTCGCGGTCGTCGAGCGTGACGGCCTCCCACCTGCCGAAGGTGGGGGAGCCGGCCCGGAGGTCGACCACGACGTCCAGGACGCTGCCGGCCGCGCACATCACGTACTTGGCCTGCCCCGGCGGCACGTCGGCGAAGTGGATCCCGCGCAGCACGCCCGCCTTGGACACCGAGACGTTGACCTGGGCGAGCTCGAAGGGAGCCGGCAGGTCGGCGGCCCTGAAGGCCTCCAGGAAGCTGCCGCGGGGATCGGCGTGGACCCGAGGGGTGAACGCCCACGCGCCGTCGATGCTGAGGGGCTTCATGATCCGAAGAGTAGCTGTAACACCCGCGCCTCCCACCCGAAGAACCCGTGTGTCTGGAGATGATGCATGACCATATGCCGGTTATGTGGTTCGCCTGATCTGGCGGACGTCGTCGACCTCGGCGCCACCCCGCCGTGCGAGCTGTTCCTCACCGCCGACCGCCTCGACCAGCCGGAGGCCACCTATCCGCTGCACCTGCGGGTGTGCACCTCCTGCTGGCTGGCGCAGCTGCCGCCGCTGATCACGCCGGAGGAGACGTTCACCGAGTACGCCTACTTCTCCTCCTACTCCTCCTCCTGGGTCGAGCACGCCAGGCGCTTCGTGGACGGGCTGGCGTTGCGGCCGGGGGCGTTCGTGGTCGAGGTGGCCAGCAACGACGGTTACCTGCTCCAGCACGTGGCCGCCCGCGGGGTGCGCTGCCTGGGCATCGAGCCGTCGGCCAACGTGGGCGCGGCGGCGGTGGAGAAGGGCGTGCCGACGCTGACGGCCTTCCTGACGCCCGAGACGGGGCGGCGGGTGCGCGAGGAGCACGGCCCCGCCGACGTCGTCGTGGCCAACAACGTCTACGCCCACATCCCCGACGTGGTGGGCTTCACCCAGGGCCTGCGCAGCCTGGTGGCCGACGACGGCGTCGTCTCCGTCGAGGTGCAGCACCTGCTGACGCTCGTGGAGCTCAACCAGTACGACACGATCTACCACGAGCACTTCCAGTACTACACGGTCGCCGCCGCGCAGCGGGCGCTGGCAAGCGGGGGTCTGACGCTCGTCGACGTCGACCTGCTGCCCACCCACGGCGGGTCGATCAGGCTCTGGGCCAAGCCGTACGGCACGCCGTCCCCGCGCGTGCACGACGTGATCGCCCGCGAGAAGGCCGCCGGGCTGCTGGAGCTGTCCGGATACGCCGACTTCGCCGGCCGGGTCGCCAAGGTCCGCCGCGACCTGCTGCGCTTCCTCATCGACGCGGCCGACGAGGGCAGGACCGTCGTGGGCTACGGCGCGCCGGGCAAGGGCAACACGCTGCTCAACCACTGCGGCGTCCGCCCCGACCTGCTGGCCTACACCGTCGACCGCAACCCCTACAAGCACGGCCGCTTCACTCCCGGCACGCGCATCCCCGTCCTGCCGCCCGAGCGGATCGCCGAGGACCGCCCCGACTACGTGCTCGTCCTGCCGTGGAACCTGCGGGACGAGCTGGTCGGGCAGCTCTCCTACGTCCACGAGTGGGGCGGCAGGCTGGTCTTCCCCATCCCGCGACTGGAGGTCGTGTGAAGGTCGTCCTCTTCTGCGGCGGTCGCGGCACCCGGATGCGCGACGGCGTCACCGACCTGCCCAAGCCGATGCAGCCGGTCGGCCCGCGCCCGCTCATCTGGCACGTGATGCGCTACTACGCCCACTACGGGCACAAGGAGTTCGTGCTGTGCCTGGGATACGGGGCCGAGCACATCAAGAGCTTCTTCCTGGACTACCAGGAGACCGCCTCCAACGACTTCGTCCTGCGTGACGGCAAGATCGAGCTGCTGTCGACGGACATCTCGGACTGGTCGATCTCCTTCGTCCACACCGGCACGGACTCGCCCATCGGCGAGCGGCTGCGCCGGGTGCGCGGCCACCTCGACGGGCAGGAGATGTTCCTGGCCAACTACGCCGACGTGCTCACCGACGCCCCGCTCGACGAGATGATCGACAACTTCCGGGCGTCGGACGCGGGCGCGTCGATGATGGTCGTGCCCCCGCCCGGCACCTTCCACTGCGTCGAGCTGGGGGCCGACGGCAGGGTCGGCGGCATCACGCCGGTCACCGAGATGCCGTTGTGGATCAACGGCGGCTACTTCGTCCTGCGCCCCGAAGTCTTCGACCGGATCCCGCCCGGCGGTGACCTGGTGGCCGACGCGTGCGCGGCGATGGCCAAGGAAGGCCGGCTGCTGGCCTACCCCTACCGGGGCTTCTGGCGGCCCACCGACACGGTCAAGGAGCGGGCCGCGCTGGACGAGGAGTACTCCAGGGGCGAGCGGCCCTGGGCGCTGTGGGAGGGAAGGCGGATCGCCAGTGTTTCGGCTCTCTCCCGGGCGGTCTGACGAGATCGTGCTGCTCGGCGCCCACTGCGACGACGTGGCCATCGGGGCGGGCGGCACCCTGCTCGGCCTGTGCAGGGCCCGGCCGGGCCTGCGGGTCACGGCGCTGGTGCTGTCGGGCGGGGGCACCGTACGGGAGGCGGAGGAGCGCGCCGCCCTGGCCGCCTTCTGCCCCAAGGCCGAGCTCGACGTGCGCGTCCTCGACCTGCCCGACGGCCGCCTGCCCGCGCACTGGGAACGCGCCAAGCGGGCCCTGCACGAGCTGCGGCAGGGCTGCGACCCTTCGCTGATCCTCGCGCCCGCGCCGCACGACGCCCACCAGGACCATCGCGGCCTCGCCGCGCTGGTGCCCACCGTCTTCCGCGACCACCACGTGCTCGGCTACGAGATCCTCAAATGGGAGTCCGACCTGGCCCAGCCCAGCGTCTTCGTGCCGCTGACCGACGACCTGATGGCCGAGAAGATCGGCCTGCTGCACGAGCACTATCCCTCGCAACACGGCCGGAGCTGGTTCGACGCCGAGGCCTTCGGCGCCCTGGCCCGGGTGCGCGGCGTGCAGTGCCAGCGCAGGTACGCCGAGGCGTTCCACGCCACCAAGCTCGTCATGGACCCCCGCTGATGACCAAGGAGCAGTTGTGCGCGTTCTGTTGACCGGCCACCAGGGCTATCTGGGCACCGTGATGGCACCCATCCTCACCGCGGCGGGCCACGAGGTGGTCGGCCTCGACTCCGGGCTGTTCGCCGACTGCGTGCTCGGCCCGGCACCCGCCGACCCGCCCGGCCATCCGGTGGACCTGCGCGACGTGCGGCCCGAGCACGTCGAGGGCTGTGACGCGGTGATCCACCTGGCGGCCCTGTCCAACGACCCGCTCGGCGCCCTCGCACCCGAGCTGACCTACGACATCAACCACCATGCCGCCGTCCGGCTGGCCAGGCTCGCCCGCGACGCGGGCGCGCGGCGCTTCCTCTACGCCTCCACCTGCTCGGTCTACGGCGCGTCGGGAGGAGACGAGCTGGTCGCCGAGGACGCGCCGCTGCGGCCGGTCACCCCCTACGCCGAGTCCAAGGTGCGGGTCGAGGACGACCTCGCCGAACTGGCCGACGCCGACTTCTCGCCGGTGTTCCTGCGCAACGCCACCGCGTTCGGGTTCTCGCCGCGGCTGCGCGCCGACATCGTGCTGAACAACCTGGTCGGCCACGCGCTGCTGACCGGCACCGTACGGGTCCTGTCGGACGGCACGCCGTGGCGGCCGCTCGTCCACGCCCGCGACATCGCCCGCGCCTTCGAGCTGGCGCTGGCCGCGCCGCGCGAGGCCGTCCACGCCAGGGCCTTCAACGTCGGCACGGAGCAGAACAACGTGACCGTCGCGGAGATCGCGGCCGAGGTCGTCGCGGCCGTACCGGGATCGCGGCTGCTCATCACCGGCGAGGCGGGCAACGACCCCCGCTCCTACCGGGTGGACTTCGCCCGCATCCGCGCCGCGCTGCCCGGCTACGAGGCGGGCTGGTCGGTCAAGGCGGGCGCCCACGAGCTGGTCGACGCCTACCGGGAGCACGGCCTGACCCAGGACGCCTTCGACCACCGCTTCACCCGCCTGGCCAGGATCGCCGCCCGGCGCGCCGACGGCACGGTCGACGAGACGCTGCGCCCATGAAGGAGCTGGTCGAGCGGCTGCACCCGATCTGCCGCAGCATGACGGGCGACGGCGTGCGGCGCACGCTGGCGATCATCGCCGAGACGATCCCGCTGGACCTGCACGAGGTGCCCACGGGAACCCGGGTCCTCGACTGGGTCGTGCCCCAGGAGTGGAACATCACCGACGCCTACGTCAAGGACGCGACGGGGCGCAGGGTGATCGACTTCGCCCGGTCGCCGCTGCACGTCGTCGGCAACAGCGTGCCGGTCGCGGCCACGATGACGCTGGAGGAGCTGCGCCCGCGCCTGCACACGCTGCCCGAGCAGCCTGACCTGGTGCCGTACCGGACCGGCTACTTCAAGCGGGACTGGGGTTTCTGCCTCAGCGAGAACGCGCTGAAGGAGCTGCCCGAGGGCGAGTACGAGGTACGCATCGACGCCACGCTGGCCGACGGGCACCTGACCTACGGCGAGCACGTGGTGCGCGGCCGTACCGCCGACGAGGTGCTCATCTCGTGCCACACCTGCCATCCCGCGCTGGCCAACGAGACGCTCGCGGGCATCGCGGTGGCCGTCGAGCTGGCGGCCAGGCTGGCGCGCCGGCGGCCCCGCCTCACCTACCGGTTCCTGTTCGCGCCCGCGGCGCTGGGCGCGATCGCCTGGCTGGCCCGCAACAGGGACGCGGCGCACCGGATCAGGCACGGCCTCGTGCTGGCCTGCGCCGGAGATCCGGGACGGCTGACCTACAAGCGCAGCCGCAGGGGCGACGCGCTGATCGACAGGGCGGCGGCGCACGTGCTGTCCACCCGCGAGCACGAGCTGCGCGACTTCGTCCCGTTCGGCTACGACGAGCGCCACTTCTGCTCGCCGGGCTTCGACCTGCCGGTCGGTCGGCTCACCAGAACGCCCAACGGCGAGTTCCCCGAATACCACACCTCGGCCGACGACCCCTCGTTCGTCACCGAGGAGGCGATGGCGGACACCCTCGCCGCCGTCGAGGAGATCGTGCACGTCCTGGAGGAGGAAGGCACCTACATCAATCTCGAGCCGTACGGCGAGCCGTGGCTCGGACCACGAGGGCTGTACGGACGTCCCGACATCGACCAGATGGCGATCCTGTGGGTGCTCAACCTCTCCGACGGGGAGCACGGCCTGCTGGACATCGCGATTCGTTCGGGGCTCCCTTTCACCGCGGTGAGCGCTGCCGCGAGCGCACTAGCACGAGCCGGTCTGCTGAAAGAGGAGGAACACGATGATCGAGTACAGGGTCGGGGACCTGGTTGAGGTCCTCAGCGCCGAGGAGATCATGGCCACGCTCGACGAGAACGGCGAGCTCGACGGCTTGCCGTTCATGCCGGAGATGCTGGCCTTCTGCGGCCGGCGGATGACGGTCGCCAAGGTCGCGCACAAGCTGTGCGACACCGTCGAGCGCACCGGCATCCGGCGGATGCGCGACGCCGTCCACCTGGCCGAAGCGCGATGCGACGGCCAGGCGCACGGCGGCTGCCAGGCCGCCTGCCTCACCTACTGGAAGACGGCCTGGCTGAGGAGGGCCGACGGCCGGGAGCGGCCGCGGGCGGTCGGACCCGTCGACGTCACCGTCCTGGAGCGCGCCACCAGGAAGGCGCCGTTCGAGGACGGCGCCCCCCGCTACTCCTGCCAGTCGACGGAGATCCTGCGGGCGGCCCCGGAGCGCCTGCCGCTCAAGGATCTGCGCCAGTTCCTGTGGGACTACCGCTCGGGCAACACCGGCGCGCTCGAGACCCTGCGCGGTTTCCTGATCGCCCTGTTCGGCCGGCTGCAGGTGTGGAGCACCAGGATCCTGCCCCGGCGGCTGTGGTTCAGGGACGGGTTGCCGTGGGGGTTCCTCAAGGGCCGGGTCGCGGGGCCCACACCCGTTGCCACGCTCGACCTCGAACCCGGAGAGTTGGTGCGTGTCAGGTCCAAGGACGAGATCGCCGGCACCCTCGACGCCAAGCTCCGCAACAGGGGCATGGGCTTCGACAACGACCTGGCCATGTACTGCGGCAAGACCGGCGTCGTCACCGGGCGGGTCGAGCGCTGCCTCGACGAGACGACCGGGCGGATGCTCGAGATGAAGACGCCCAGCGTCCTCATCGAGGGGTTCGTCTGCCCCGGCAGGCACAACTTCAACTGCCCCCGCGGCCACTTCGGCTACTGGCGGGAGATCTGGCTCGAACGAGTCGAGTGAAGGAGCGGAAGGCACATGCCGGAGACTGAGATCACCGACAGGGCGGGGTCGGCGGGCAAGGGCCTGAGGTGGGGGCTGGTGGCGAGGGTGGCCACCCGGCTCGCCTCCTTCGGCATGGGGCTGGTCCTCGCGCGCCTGCTGGCGCCCGCCGACTTCGGCATCTACGCGGTCGCGCTGGCCGCCCAGCAGTTTCTCTGGCACATCAACGACGCCGGCATCGTGGCCGCGATCGTCCAGTGGCGCGGCAGGATCGAGGAGGTGCTGCCCACCGCGACCACGATGGTGCTCACCTTCAGCCTCACCGTCTACGCCGCCTTATGGTTCGGCGCCCCCGCCTTCGCCGGGTTCGCGGGCAACGCCGAGGCCGCCGGCATGGTCAGGGTCATGGCGCTGCTGATCGTCATCGACGGATTCGTCGGGGTGCGCAGCGCGGTCCTGCTGCGCAGGTTCCAGCAGGGCAAGATCGCCCTGGCCACCATGATCGGCGTGGGCGTGCAGGTGCCGGTCGCGATCGGCGGCGCGCTGGCGGGCGCCGGGCCGTACAGCTTCGCCTTCGGGGCCGTCGCCTCCACCGGGGTGAGCGGCATCCTGATGATCATTTGGTCCGGGGCGCCGATCAGGTTCGGGCTGCGCCGCGAGCCGATGCTCAGGCTGCTGCGCTTCGGCATGCCGCTGGCCCTCGGCCTGGGCGTGGAGGCCCTGCTGCTGAACGCCGACTCCATCATCGTCGGCAAGGTGTTCGGCGCCACCGTGCTCGGCTACTACCTGCTGGCGCTCAACGTCTCCAACTGGGTCCCCGGGCTGATCGGGGAGGCGTTGCGGCACGTCACGCTGCCCGGCTTCTCCAGAGTCGCCGACGAGCGTCCCGAGGACCTGTCGGCCAAGGTGCAGCAGATCGTGCCCATGCTGCTGATCGTGGTGACGCCGGTCGCGGTGCTGGTCGGCGTGCTGGCGCCGGTCGTGGTGCCGTTCCTGTACGGCGAGCGGTGGCTGCCCTCGGCCGCGGCCCTGTCGTTCCTCATGGTGCTCATGGCCGTGCGGATGGTCATGAACACCTGCTCCGACGTGCTCACCTCGGTGGGCGCGGTCGGCTCCATCGCGATGCTCAAGGTCGTGTGGGCGGTGACGCTCATCCCGTCCCTGTACGCGGGCGCGCTCCTCGGCGGCATCCGCGGCGTGGCGATCGCGCACGCCGTCGTCGGCGTGCTGGTCACCCTGCCGCTGACCGGGGTGCTGCTACGCCGGGCGGGCGTCGCGCTCGGGCCGATCGGCCCCGCGGCGGTCCGGCCGCTGCTCGGCGGGCTGGCGGCGGGCGGGACCGCCTGGCTGGTGATGACGGCGACCGACGGCGCCTTCTCCCTGGTACGGCTCGCGCTCGCGGGCGCCGCCGGCCTGGTCGCCTACGTTCTGGTGGGGATCTCCCGCGCCAGGTTCAGGGAGATCCGCACCCTCGTCGCCGGCTGACTCAGCCGGACCTGCCGCGCACCAGCCCCACGCCCACGTGGGCGAGGTTGCGGGCCATCGGCACCGCGTTGCGCCGCAGCCACGGGCGCATCGCGGCGTAGGCCCGCAGTCGCGCGCCGGGACGCATCGGCGTGTGGTTGATGACGCGCACCAGGCAGCGGCCCTCCTCCACGTTCGGCAGGAACCAGCGCGGGTTCTCCCGCGGCGCCTCGCGCCTGCGGAAGGTCCGCGCGTGGTTGGCCCTGCTGACGCTGCCGGCGTGGTTGCGGTGCCACAGCAGCGGCTCGTCGACCGCGACCATGGGGCCGAGCAGCGCGAGCTGCGCCAGGAGCACCCTGTCGCAGGCCACGACCGGCTGCAGCGGCATCGCCCGCTCCAGGACCTCGCGCCGCATCAGGCCGTAGAACTGCAGCGTCTCGTCGTAGAAGTCGAGCTTGGCGCGCAGCCGTACGATCGGGTCGGGATGGTCGGTGGCCGCCGTGGTGCGCCAGACCTCGATCAGCGTGCCCTCGCCGTCGACCTCCTCGGCGCCGGAGAAGGCCATCGAGGCCTCCGGGCGGTCGCGCAGCGCGGCCGCCAGCAGCGACAGGCGGTCCTTGCGGTACTCGTCGTCGGAGGTCACCCAGGCGAAGAAGGCGCCGCGCGTCTCCCTGACGATCCGGTTGTGCGTGGCGATGACGCCGATGTTACGGTCACGCCGCAGGTAGCGGACGCGTGGATCGTTCCTGGCCGCCTCCCGGCAGATCTCCTCGGTCGCGTCGGTCGAGCAGTTGTCGGCGATGACGAGCTCGAAGTCGGCGTCCTCCTGGGCGAGGATCGAGGCCAGCGATCCGCTCAGGTACGGCTCGCCGTTGTAGACGCATAGACCGAGCCCGATCTCCGGTGCCGCGCGCCCCACGAACGAGGGTGAATTTTCGGCCATTTGTCAGCCTCCATTACGGCGAAGCAAAAAGGCATGTCTGGATTTATCCGGGCTGGACTCGCTAGTCGGATAACCGTAACGTTGAAGGGCGATCTTCAGATAGAGGGCTGTAGGACCTGGTGGCGGATCGCCAGGAATATGTACCAATGCCAGAGGCGTGGGGGGTACATGTGGGCTTCTGGGAAAGTATTTTTGCGCTGTTACGTCGGAAATGGGTGACCTTACCGGTCCTCCTCGTCTCCACAGGTCTGGCCACCGTGGCCTTCTTCCAGGTCCCGGCCCGCTACGCGGCCAGCTCGTCCATGATCCTCGTCGCCCCTCCTTCGGGCGGCACCCTGTCCCTCGACAAGACCAAGCCGGTCGGCCTGACCAACCCGCTGCTGCAGTACAGCGACAGCATGCGGACGGTCGCCGGCATCCTCATCCTGACCATGAACAACCCCGCGATCCAGAAGGAACTGGGCATCGTGGAGGGCGGCGAGATCAAGCTCACCGTCGACGACGGCCGCTCCAACGCCGAGCTCATGGGCATCACCACGGCGGGCCCGTTCGTCCACGTCGCGGTGGAGGCGCCCGCCGGCGTGACCGTCCTGGACACCATCGCCAGGACGGAGAAGCGCATCCGCGCCGAGCTGCTCAACCAGCAGCGCATCCTGGGCGCTCCGCACAGCACCTACATCGCGCTCAACGACGTGACCACCCTCGCCCCCAAGGCGGTGTGGAGCAACACGATCATGGCGACGGCCGGGGCCTTCGGCTTGGGGGTGGCGCTGGGGCTCGGGTTGGCGTACCTGGTGATCCTCCGCCGTGGCCGGGCCGTACCGGTGGCCGAGAACCGGCCCGAGCCGGCGGAAAAGAAGATCACACCGCCGCGCAAGATCAATGGCAGGGTCCTGGTCTTCGCCGAAGGCAGGGAAAAGGCCAGGAACGTGGAATCCACCGTCGACCGAACGACGCCGATCCCGGTCGTGAAAGACGATGACGAACCGGAAAAGAGCTGATTTATCGTGCTTTATCGGTTAGTGGGGAGATGAGTTGGATTTCTGGGCGGCGATCGGGGTCGTGCTGCGGCGATGGTACGTCGCCGTCCCCGCCCTGCTGGTGACGCTCGCCGGCTCCTACGGGATCTACACGAGCATCCCGCCGATGTACCAGTCGTCGGCCGTGCTGTCGCTGACCGTGCCGATCACCGGGCCGTCCACGCTGGGCGACCGGCGCGACCAGATCATGGAAGCCAACCCGCTGCTGAACTACAACTACGGGCTGAACATGACCGCGGAGGTCCTCGTCCAGATCCTGGGCGCCGAGGACACGATGACCAAGCTCGGCGCCCGGCCGCACGGCGAGACCACCTACGAGGTCAACAACGGCAGCCCCAACCCCGAACTGCTCTTCAGCCAGCCGTTCGTCCTCATCGAGGGGATGAGCTCCGACCCGCGGGCCGCCAAGGAGATCGTCTCGCGGGTGACCCAGCGGGCCAGGGCCGAGCTCGACAAGCGGCAGGTCCAGCTCAAGGCCCCGCCCACGACGTTCATCGTGCTCACCGAGATCCTGCCGCCCACCGACGCCGTGGCGCTGCGCAACGACCGCCTGCGCTACACCGCGGCCGTCCTGCTCCTCGGCCTGCTGGCCAGCCTGGCCGCCGCCTTCGCCACCGAGAGCGCGACGGCGGCGCTGCGCCGCCGGTCGGAACGTGCCAAACCGGCTCCCGCCGTGCCCGAGCGGGAAGAGGTGCTCCAGCCGTGACCGCGGTGCTCGCGCCGCCGGTCACGGACCGGCCCGCGCGCCGGCGAGCCGACGGCGCCACGTTCGCCGCGCTCTTCGTCGTCATCCTCATGATCGTGCCCGCGCGGCTCATCCTCAGAGGCCTGCCGTTCGCACTCACCCCCGCCGAGGCGGTCGGCCTGTTCGCGGCGCTGTGGTGGATGTGCGCCCACTTCACGCTCACGCTCGGCGCGGCCAAGGGCGCCAACCCGGTGCGCACGGCCGTCTACCTCTACGCGGTCGCCTACCTGGCCAGCTACGCCCAGGCCGCCGTCGCCTACCTCGAGCCGCGCCAGCTCGACCTGGCCGACCACATCGGCGTCATCGCGCTCGCCCTGGTCGGCGTGGCGCTGGTGGCCTGCGACGGGGTCCACGGCCGCGACCGCGTCGACCTGGTGCTGAAGACGGCGGTCGTGGCAGGGGCGATCCTCGGCGTGATCGGCGGCATCCAGTTCCTCCTCTCCTACGACCCCACGATGGACATCGTCGTGCCGGGCACGCGCGTCAGGGGCGAGGCGCCCGCGATCCTCGAACGCAACGGCCTGAACAGGGCCGCGGCCACCACCAGCCATCCCATCGAGTTCGGCGTGGTGTGCTCGATGATCCTGCCCATCGCGCTGCACTACGCCTTCGCCGCACGCGAGCGGGGCCTGCCCGCGCTGCGCTGGTGGGTGTGCTGCGCGCTCGTCGCCGCCGGGCTGGTGTTCTCCGCGTCGCGCTCGCCCGTGCTCGGGCTGCTCGCCGCCGGACTGCTGCTGCTGTCGCACTGGCCCGCCAGGCGGCGCGTCCAGGCGATCATCGCGCTCGTCTTCTTCCTCGCCGTCGTACGGCTGGCCGCCCCCGGCCTCGTCGGCGCCATCGCGGGACTGTTCGACAACATCGGCAACGACTCCAGCATCCGCTACCGGACGGCCGACTACGCGATCGCGCTCAACGCGATCGAGCAGCACCCGCTGCTCGGCAGGGGCCACGGCACCTGGTACCCGCCCTACGACATCGTCTTCGACAACCAGTACCTGCTGACGGCCGTCGAGGGCGGCCTGCTCGGCGTGGCGACGCTGGTGGGCCTGTTCGGCACCGCCATCTGGGCCGCGCTGCGGGCCCGCTACCTGTCGAGCGACCCGACCACCCGCGACCTGGGCCTGAGCCTGGCCGCCTCGCTCCTGGTCACCCTGGTGGGCTGCGCGACCTTCGACCTCAACTCCTTCGAGACGACCAGCGGCATCGCCTTCCTGTTCGTCGGCCTGTCGGGCGCGCTGCTGCGCTCGGTGCGGGCCGTACCGGACGGGGCGCGCGCGCCGGGTGAGCCGGCGGGTGGCGGTGCGCCGGGCGGGCCGGCGGGTGGGCGGGCGCCGGGCGGGCCGGCGGGCGATCGGGCGGCGCGGTGAGGGCTCCCGTCCCGGGGCGTGTCCGCGTCGGCGCGGTCGCGGTCATGGCACTCAGCGAAGCCGACGTCGCCGACCACGTCGCCGCCGGCTGGGCGCGTGGCGCCGGCGGCTCGATCGTCACCGCCAACATCGACATCGTCCGCAAGGCCAGCCGCGACCCCGCGCTCGCCGCGCTGGTGGCAGGGGCGGAGCTGGTCGTCGCCGACGGCATGCCGGTGGTCTGGGCGGCGAGGCTCGCCGGGCTCGGCGTGCCCGAGCGCGTCACGGGCGCCTCGCTGGTCTGGAGCCTCAGCGAGCGCGCCGCCGCGGAGGGCCGCTCGGTCTTCCTGTTCGGCGGCGAGCCGGGCGTCGCCGAGCGCGCGGGAGAGGAACTGGCCAAGCGCTGCCCCGGCCTGCGCGTGGCGGGCTGCCACGCGCCGCCCTTCGGCTTCGACGCCACCGACCGCGGCATGCGGGCGGCCGTGGCCGAGGTCGTGGCCGCCGCCCCCGACCTCGTGCTGGTCGGGCTGGGCTTCCCCAAGCAGGAGAAGACCATCGCCGCCCTCCGCCCCCTGCTGCCGCACGCCTGGCACCTCGGCTGCGGCGCGGGCATCCCGATGGCCGCGGGGCAGTTCAGCCGCGCTCCCGCTCTCCTGCAGCGGGCCGGCGGCGAGTGGCTGCACCGGCTGTGGCTGGAGCCCGGCCGGCTGGCCCGCCGCTACCTGCGGGAGGACGCCCCCTTCGCTGTCAAGGTGCTCACCGTCGCCGCCGCCCGGCGGCTCACCGGACGCAGGCCCTGAGCTCGCGAGAATGGTTGGTTCATGCCCCTTGCCGTGGTGATCGTCACCTATGCCGCCGCCGAGATCATCGAGGACTGCCTGCGGTCGCTCGGTCCAGGGCTCGACGGCGTGCCCGACGCCCGGATCATCGTGGTGGACAACGCCTCACCCGATGACACCGTCGAGCGGGTCCGCGCCTACGGCCAGGGCGTCGAGCTGATCGAGACCGGCCGCAACGGCGGCTTCGCCTTCGGGGTGAACGCCGGCCTGGCCGCCGCCGCGGGCCGCGACGTCCTGGTGCTCAACGCCGACATCAGGCTGCGGCCGCGCGCGGTCGCCCTGCTGCTGCGGGCGCTGGACCGGCCCGGCGTGGGCATCGCCGTACCGCGGCTGCTGGACGAGCGCGGAGCTCTACAGCTCTCGCTGCGCCGGCGGCCCACCGTGCTCAGGGCGCTGGGAGAGGCCGCGCTCGGCGGGTTCCGCGCGGGCCGGATCGCGCCGCTGGGCGAGCTGGTGGCCGACCCGCGCGACTACCTGCGGGCGCGCACCGTCGACTGGGCGACCGGCGCGGCGTGGCTGGTCTCGCGCGCCTGCGCCGAGGCGCTGGGCCCGCTCGACGAGCGCTACTTCCTGTACTCGGAGGAGACGGAGTACATGCTGCGCGCGGGCCGGCACGGCTTCGCCGTACGGTACGAGCCCGAGGCCGTCGCCGTGCACCTCGGCGGCGACCAGGTGGCCTCCGACCGGCTCTGGGCGCTGGCCGCCGCCAACCGGGTGCGCCTGCACCGCAGCCTGTACGGCAGGCCGCGCGGCGCGCTGATGCGCGCGGCCGTCACCCTCAACGAGGCCGGCAGGGCGCCGGCCAGGGCCAGGCACCGGGCGGCGCTGCGCGAGCTGCTCACCATGGCCGAGTGGCCGTCCGCGCCAGGCGCCACCCCGGTCCCGCCGGTCGCCACCCCGGTCCCGCCAGGCGCGACCGCGCCCCCGCCGGGTGCCGCCTCGCCCCCGCCGGGCTACGTCTGCTTCTCCGCGCAGGACTGGTGGTACCACAACCGGGCGCACTCCGACTTCCAGCTGATGCGCCACCTGTCGGCCCAGCGCAGGGTGCTGGTCGTCAACAGCATCGGCCTGCGCATGCCGGTGCCCGGCAGGTCCACGAACACGCTGCGGCGCATCGGCCGCAAGCTGCGCAGCGTCGCCAAGTTCGTCCGGCGGCCCGCGCCGGACTTCTACGTCATGTCGCCGCTCCCGCTGCCGCTGTACGGCTCCTCCTTAGGCAGGAAGGCGAGCGCGCTCCTGGTCAGAGCCCAGGTGGCGGCGGTGTGCGCGGCGCTCGGCCTGCGCCGCCCGGTGGTCGTCGTCACCCTGCCGACGGCCTGGGACGTGGTGCGGCCGATGCCGCGCAGGGCGCTGGTCTTCAACCGTTCCGACCGGCACTCCGCCTTCCCCGAGGGCGGCGGGCAGGCCGTCAAGGACATGGAGACCCGGCTCCTGCGCCACGCCGACAGCGTCGTCTACGTCAGCAGGACCCTCATGGCCGAGGACGCCGCGCTGGCCGGCGACCGGGCGCACTTCCTCGACCACGGCGTGGACCTGGCGCATTTCACCCGCGTGCCCGCCGAGCGGTGGCCGGCGGACGTGCGCCGCCTCCCCGGGCCGCGCGTCGGCTTCTTCGGCGCGCTCGACGACTTCGTCGTCGACTTCGACCTGCTGGAGCGGGTGGCGCTGGAGCTGCCCGAGGTCTCGCTGGTGCTCATCGGTGACGCCAACGGGCCCATCGAGCGGCTGACCAGGCATCCCAACGTCCACTGGCTGGGCTTCCGTCCCTACGAGCTGATCCCCGCCTACGGCTCGGCCTTCGACGTCGCCCTCATGCCGTGGCTGGACAACGACTGGATCAGGCACGCCAACCCGATCAAGCTGAAGGAGTACCTGGCGCTGGGCCTGCCCGTCGTCAGCACCGACTACGGCGAGCTGTCCCGCTACACCGACAGGGTCCGCGTGGCGGCCGGCGCCGACCTGTTCGTCAAGGCGATCAGGGTCTCGCTGGCCGAGGGCCCGCCGCGGCCACCCGACGCGCTGCGCGCCTCGGTGCTCGGCGACGACTGGTCGGTTCGCGCCGCCGAGCTGCGGGCGCTGGCCGAGAGGCCGCCCGGGTGAGGAGGCGGTACGCGCTCACGGCGATCCTGTTGGCGCTGACCGCCTGCACGGCGCCCGCCGGTGACGATCTCTCGCCGGTCAGGGTCGAGCTGGAACCGGTCGCGTGGGAGGGCGGCCCGCGCTACTACGAACGCTTCCCCGCGGCGGTGCGGGCCGGCTGGACCAAGCCCTCCTTCTTCCCCGTCGGGGTGTGGTTCGCCGCCGTGCGCACGCGCGAGGACGTGACCACCGACCGGGCGGCGGGCATCAACACCTACTTCGAGCTGACCGGGGACAGCGACCCGCGCCTGCTGCGCCGGTACGGCATGTCCGCGCTGACGAGCCGGCCGCTGCCCGGCCACGGCGCCGAGACCGTGGGCTGGCTCGTCGGCACCGAGGCCGACATGTGGGGCGGTCCGGGGAACGCCCGCTGGTCGGGCGTGGCGGGTTTCGGCGCGCCCGCCTGCGTGCCCGCGAAGGCCGGCTGCGGCCACACCGCCATGCGCGCCCTCTCCCGCCGCCTGCCCGACGACGGCCGCCTGCGCTACGCCACCTACGGCAAGGGCGTCATGTACTGGCTCACCAGCGACCAGGCCGCCAGGTTCGTCAACGGCTACACCGACGCCGTCTCCACAAGCCTCTACTGGTACACCGACCGGGCCGCCTGCGAGGAGGGCGGGCGCTTCATGAACCTGGCGAGCGCCCACTGCCGCCTGGCGGCCAACTACGGCGAGACCATCGACAGGCAGCGCACGCTCGACGCCAAGGACGCGCGCCGGCAACCGGTCTACGCCATCGTCGAGCTCGGCCGGCCGCGCGAGGGGGACGGCGCCATCACGCCCCGGCAGGTCGGCGGCGCGGTGCTGAGCTCGCTGATCCACGGCGCGCGCGGGATCATCTACCTGGGCCACAGCGTGGGGCGGGCGTGCCGTACCACCGGCCTGCTGCGGGCGCCGTGCGGCGCCCGGGTCAGGGCCGCCGTGACCGAGCTCAACCGGCGGATCGCGCGCCTCGCGCCCGTCCTGAACAGCCCGTCCTTCAGGTACGGCTACGCGCCCGGCCTCGACACGATGCTGAAGCGGCACGACGGTTTTCTCTACCTCTTCGCGATGCTCGAGCGAGGTGGGAGCATGGGGCCGCGCACGATCACCATCCCCAGCGAGCTGTCGACGGCCCGCGAGGCGGAGGTGCTGTTCGAGAACAGGACCGTCGCCATCGGCGCGGACGGCAGGTTCGCCGACTCGTTCGACTCCGAGGACACCTACCACATCTACAAGATCAGGATCGGGGAGGCGCGACCGTGAGAAGGAGCTACGTGCTCGGCGGGGTGGCGGCCGTAGCGGTGCTGGCGGCCGTCCTGTTCGCCGTGGTCCCTGGCGCGCTGCCGCGCCGACCGGCGGCCGTGACCCTGGACCTGCCGCGGGTGCCGTGGGAGGGCGGCCCCGCCTACTACGGGCGCTTCCCCGTGGCCGCGGCCCGGGGGTGGACGGATCCGTCGTTCTTCCCCATCGGCGTCTGGTACGAGTCGGTGCTGGCCGACAAGGACGTGCTGGCCGACAAGGAGGCCGGGATCAACCTCTACGTCGAGCTCACCGGCGACAGCGACCTGAAGCTGGTCGACAAGCACGGGATGTCGGCGATGACGACCAGGCCGCTGCCCGGGTCGGGGCCGGAGACGGTGGGCTGGGTGATCGCCGACGAGGCCGACATGTTCCCGCGGCCGGGCAACGCCCGGTGGGACGGCAGGTTCGCCGGGGCGGGCGATCCCTGCGTCCCGCCCAAGGGTGAGGGGTGCGGCTTCACCGCGATGAGGACGCAGAAGGACAAGCTGCCCAAGGGCGACGGCCGCATGTTCTACGCCAACTTCGGCAAGGGCGTCGGCATGTGGTGGAGCGACAAGGACAACAGCCAGTTCGTCAACGGCTACACCGATCTGGTCTCGGCCGACATGTACTGGTACACCGACGCGGGGATCTGCGTCGAAGCCAAAACGATCCTGAAATTTCCGGACAATGAGTGCCCGCGGGCGGCCGGCTACGGCTGGCTCATGGACAAGCAGCGCCGGCTCGACGCCATGGACGGCAAGCTCCAGCCCGTCTACAACTTCGTCGAGGTCGGCTGGCCCTTCAGCGACCGGAACAGGACCGGACTGCGGGCCGTCGAACCGGAGCAGGTGAAGGGCGCGGTGATGAGCTCGATCATCCACGAGGCCCGCGGCATCCTCTACTTCAACCACAGCTTCGGCGGCCCCTGCGTCAGCCACCACGCGTTGCGCGAGCCGTGCTACCGGCCGGTCAGGGCCGCCGTCACCGAGGTCAACCGGCAGATCAAGGAGCTGGCGCCGGTCCTCAACACCCAGTCCTACGCCTACGACTTCGGCGAGGGCCTGGAGACCATGCTGAAGGGCCAGGGCGGCTCCTTCTACGTCTTCGCCATGATCGAGCGGGGCAGCGAACCCGGCAGCCGCTCGCTGACCCTGCCCGCCGAGCTGGCCGCGACCGCCGAGGTGGAGGTGCTCTTCGAGAACCGCACGATCCCTGTCGAGCACGGGCGCTTCACCGACACGTTCGCCTCCGAGCGCGGCTACCACATCTACAAGATCAGCCAATCGCGATGATCGACTTGACCAGGCCGCCCATCCGCTCGAAGGCGATCGTGGAGGTGGGGAAGTAGTAGCGCATCTCCGTCACACTCAGCAGCTCCACCTCCATGGCGTCGCGCAGCGCGTGCAGCCGGTCCCGCGGCGCGGTGTGCACCAGCGGCCAGTGGCTGATGATCATCCGCCGGGCGGCGACGGGCAGGAACTGGAAGCCGGGGAAGAGCACGTGCGGCTCGACGGGGAAGTAGCGGTAGGGGACCTGCACCCAGTGGCGGCGGGCCAGCGCCCGGACGTTGTCGGCGAAGCGCTCGCGCCGGATGTGTCCGCCGACGTGCTCGATGACGGCGTTGGAGTAGACGAGGTCGTAGTCGCCGCCCAGGATCGCCTTCGGCAGCTCGGTGGCGTCGGCGCGGTCGGCCCTGGCCCAGGAGGGCAGGTCGGTGGGCGGGTCCATCAGGTTGACCAGGTGCAGGCGGGCCGGCCGTACCGGGGCCCGCTCCCACGCGGAGAACGTGCCGCCGAGGTCGATCACCGACATCTCGGAGATGTTCGGGAAGGCGGCCGCGAACCGGTCCCAGCGCCGCTGCCTGGCCCGGGCGCCCACGGAGTTCGGAGCGTCCACGAACCGGTTGCGTAACGCCTGCAGCGTGCCCATGACCATCCCCCTCTGATCGCGAACTCAGCGTGGGGTGTATCGGTCCAAACGGGACCACCGTTACGGGGCGGGCGCCTGCCGCCCGCCCCGTCAGGTCAGCTGATGCGCCAGGTGTCGCCGCCCATGAGCAGGTCGCTGAGGTCGCCGGGGCCCTTCTGCGCCACGGCCTCCTCCAGCTGGCCGGCCATCAGGGTGTCGTAGGCCGGCCGGTCGACCTGCCGGAAGATGCCGATCGGCACGTGCTCGAAGGCCGGATCGTCCAGGCGCGACAGCGCGAACGCCACCGACGGGTCGGGGTTGTGCGCGTCGTGCACCAGCACGCGGTCGCCCGCCTCGGCCAGCGGCACCACCTCGATGCCGCCGCCGTCGTTCCTGACGACGGCCTTGGTGGCGCTGACGATCGGCTGGCCGTGCTCCAGGCGCAGCGTGATGTCGTCGCGGACCTCGGGGTCCTTGAGCGGCTCGAAGGCGTTGTCGTTGAAGATGTTGCAGTTCTGGTAGATCTCCACCAGCGACGTGCCCCGGTGGGCGGTGGCCTCGCGCAGCACCGACTGCAGGTGCTTGCGGTCGGAGTCGATCGTGCGGGCCACGAACGACGCCTCGGCGCCCAGCGCCAGCGAGATCGGGTTGAACGGCTTGTCCAGCGAGCCCATGGGCGTCGACTTGGTGATCTTGCCGATCTCGGAGGTGGGGGAGTACTGGCCCTTGGTCAGACCGTAGATCCTGTTGTTGAACAGCAGGATGTTGAGGTTGACGTTACGGCGCAGCGCGTGGATGAGATGGTTGCCGCCGATCGACAGCGCGTCGCCGTCACCCGTGACCACCCACACGCTCAGGTCGGGCCTGCTGGCCGCGAGCCCCGTCGCGATCGCCGGCGCCCGGCCGTGGATGGAGTGGAAGCCGTAGGTGTTGAGGTAGTACGGGAAGCGGCTGGAGCAGCCGATGCCGGAGACGAACACGATGTTCTCGCGCCGCAGCCCCAGCTCGGGCAGGAAGCTCTGCACCGCGGCCAGGATGGCGTAGTCGCCGCAGCCGGGGCACCAGCGGACCTCCTGGTCGGACTTGAAGTCCTTCAGGGTCTGCTTCCCCTCCGCCTTGGGGATCAGGGCCAGCCCCTTGCCGTTGACGAGTTCACTCACTGTCGATCACGTCCTGGATGACTCCGGCCAGCTCCTCGGCCTTGAACGGGAGCCCGCGCACGCGGTTGTAGCTGATGATGTCGACAAGGAAGCGCGCGCGCAGCAGCAGCGCCAGCTGGCCGAGGTTGATCTCCGGCAGGAGCACCTTGTCGTAGCTCTTGAGCACGTCGCCGGTGTTGGCGGGCAGCGGGTTGAGGTGCCGCAGGTGCGCCTGCGCGACCTTGCCGCCGTCCTTCCTGATCCGGCGCACGGCCGCGGCGATGGGCCCGTAGGTCGAGCCCCAGCCGATGACCAGCACCTTGGCGTCGCCCGTCGGGTCGTCGACCTCGAGGTCGGGCACGTCGATGCCGTCGATCTTGGCCTGGCGGAGCCTGACCATGCGGTCGTGGTTGTTGGGGTCGTAGGAGATGTTGCCCGAGCCGTCGGACTTCTCGATGCCGCCGATGCGGTGCTCGAGGCCGGCCGTGCCGGGAATCGCCCACGGGCGGGCCAGCGTCTCGCTGTCGCGCCGGTAGGGCTGGAACTCCTCGTCCGTCGCCGTGGCGAACGTCGTGGAGATGTCCGGCAGGTCGGCGATGTCGGGCAGCCGCCACGGCTCCGAGCCGTTGGCCAGGTAGCCGTCGGACAGCAGGTAGACGGGCGTGCGGTACTTCAGCGCGATCCGCGCCGCCTCGATCGCGGCGTCGAAGCAGTCGCTCGGCGAGGAGGGCGCCACGATCGGCACCGGCGACTCGCCGTTGCGGCCGAACATGGCCATCAGCAGGTCGGTCTGCTCGGTCTTGGTCGGCATGCCCGTCGAGGGGCCCGCGCGCTGCACGTCGACGAGGATCAGCGGCAGCTCGGTCATGACCGCCAGGCCGACCGTCTCGGCCTTCAGCGCCACGCCGGGACCGCTGGTGGTCGTCACGCCGAGCGCACCGCCGAAGGCGGCGCCGAGCGCGGCGCCGACACCGGCGATCTCGTCCTCCGCCTGGAAGGTGCGCACGCCGAAACGCTTGTGCTTGGACAGCTCGTGGAGGATGTCGCTGGCCGGGGTGATCGGGTAGGAGCCGAGGAACAGCGGCAGCTTCGCCTGCACGCCGGCCGCGATCAGGCCGTAGGCCAGCGCCTGGTTGCCCGAGATGTTGCGGTAGACGCCCGGCTCCAGCTTGGCGGGCTTGACCTCGTAGGAGACCGAGAACGACTCGGTGGTCTCCCCGTAGTTCCAGCCGGCCTGGAAGGCCGCGATGTTGGCCTTGGCGATCTCGGGCTTCTTGGCGAACTTCTGCTCGAGGAAGGTGATCGTGTGCTCGGTGGGCCGGTGGTAGAGCCAGCTCAGCAGCCCGAGCGCGAACATGTTCTTGGAACGCTCGGCGTCCTTCTTCGACAGGTCGAAGTTCTCGAGCGCCTTCACCGTGAGCGAGGTCAGCGGCATCGCGTGGACGCGCCACTCGCTGAGCGAGCCGTCCTCGAGCGGGTTGGCGTCGTAGCCGACCTTCTGCAGGTTGCGCTTGGTGAACTCGTCGGTGTTGGCGATGATGTCGGCGCCCCTGGGCAGGTCGCCCAGGTTGGCCTTCAGCGCCGCCGGGTTCATGGCAACGAGGACGTTCGGCGCGTCACCCGGCGTCAGGATGTCGTGGTCCGCGAAGTGGAGCTGGAAGCTCGACACGCCGGGGAGCGTTCCTGCGGGTGCCCGGATCTCGGCGGGGAAGTTGGGCAGAGTGGACAGGTCGTTGCCGAACTCCGCCGTTCCGGCCGTGAAACGGTCGCCGGTGAGCTGCATCCCGTCGCCGGAGTCGCCGGCGAACCGGATGATCACTCTGTCGAGTTGCTGAACCTGCTTGGTCACAGCGAAGTCCTCCTCGACTGCGCTCGTGGCACGTTCTCAAATTCCATGCTAAGTCCTCGGGGGTCACACGTTTCCGTGAGGAGCATCACGGGTAAACGCGGTGAAATCAGGCAGACGCGAGAGAACGACTAGGACGACACAGCCCTGCCGCGAGCCGGCACAGGTCGATGTGCAGGCGGGCGAAGAGGACGGTTCGGTTCACGCTGCCTAACTATATGCGCCCACGAAGGCTTACCTACGTCAGGGGCTGCTTACCCGAGGAGTAGACGCGGCCAGGCGCCATTCCGGGCGCGTCGTACAGCTCGGGGACCGTGACGAACGCGTAGCCCTGCGCGGTCAGCTGCCGCAGGATCTCCGGCAGGGCCTGGACCGCCGTGTCCTGGCCGTCGTGCATGAGGACGATCGCCCCGGGATGCGCGCCTG
Source organism: Nonomuraea sp. NPDC003754 (assembly GCF_053605785.1). Taxonomy (NCBI): domain Bacteria; kingdom Bacillati; phylum Actinomycetota; class Actinomycetes; order Streptosporangiales; family Streptosporangiaceae; genus Nonomuraea; species Nonomuraea sp. NPDC003754. Next base: position 78,687 of record NZ_JBSGJX010000004.1, on the reverse strand, counting down.
AGACGGCGTGCCGTACCACCTGCGCGGCGTCGGCGCCGTTCGCGTCATTCGTGTCGACGTCCCAGGAGACCAGCGAGAGGCCCATCCGGCGGGCGGCGTTCTTGACCTCCTCGCTCACCGCCCCGTACGGCGCGCGGGCGAGGGTGGGCGTCTGCCCCATCTGGACGCTGATCGCGCTCTGCGCCCTGGCGAAGGCGTTGGTGACCTTGCTGCTCGACAGCTTGGTCAGGTCGTGGTGCGACCACGTGTGGTTGCCGACCAGGTGGCCCTTCTCGCGCATGAGGCCGACCAGCCCCGGGTTGGCCGCGACGTTGGTGCCCACCGTGAAGAACGTGGCTCTCGCGCCGTACCTGTCCAGCGTCTCCAGCAGCTGCCGCGTGGCGGGCCCCGGCCCGTCGTCGAACGTCAGGGCGACGCACTTGGTCTTGGCGCAGTCGACGCTGTCGGCCTTCGAGCTCACGGCAGGCGGGCTCTTGACGGAGGCCCCGCTGACCGCGGGTGACGGAACGGCGTCCTTCGCGGCCGCCAGCGCCCGCCAGCCGGTCGGCGACAGCAGCGGTTCCACCCGCTTCTTCGGTAGGGCCACGGCCACCCGGCCCAGCGCGCCCGGCCCCACCTGGTAGTCGTCGAACTCGACGACGAGATCGCCCTGGCTGTTGAAGGCCATCGAGTCGAACAGCTCCCGGTCGGCGCCCACCGCGTCGTAGTCGAGTTCGGCGGCGCGTTTCTTCAGCTCGGCCCGGACGAGCGTCGCCAGCGGGGGCAGCGCCGTCACCAGGTCGGGAGACTCGACGACCTTGTCGCTGACCCTGTCGTACCAAACCGTTCGGAGCGAGTTGGCCCAGCTGGCCCCGGCGAACTCGCCGGTGCGCAGGCGCACGCCGACGACGTCGCGGGTGGCGGCGGTCAGCTGCCAGTCGGTGTTGAGCTCGGCGCGCGGCTGCGGGGGCGCGGCGGCCGAGACCCGCGCGAAGCGGCTCATCCGGCTCTCGGCCAGCGAGCGGAGTCTGGCGTTGAGGCCGGGCGTGTCCTTGAGCTCGGGATAGGCGATGTACACATCCCGGTCACCCGCGTCGCCGTGGGTGAGTGTCCTGGTTGTCAGACCTGGGACCTCGGAAGGGTCGACAAAGCTGATCATGGTGGGTTCGGCGGGGACGCGCAGTTCCCGCTCGGGGGAGGCGGTGGCCATTCCGCAGCCGCTGGCGGCGACCGCGATAAGCGCGATTCCTCCGAAGAATCGCCTTTTATGCATGCAGGTCAGGCTAAGGGGGCATATACCCCTTTTGCCCCGATTTGATAGTAAGAGGACAGAGGCTTTGGCCGGGGTTACGATCGGCACATGGGTGGCTACTTCGGCTCCTACGCGCTGGTCTTCGCGCTGTTCGTCATCGGCGTGGCCATCGTGGCCGGCGCCCTCATGGCCAACCGCCTGCTGCGCTCCTCCCGGCCGACGGCCGACAAGCTCACCACCTACGAGTGCGGCGTCGACCCCGTCGGCGAGGGGTGGGCGCAGTCGCAGGTCCGCTACTACGTCTTCACCTACCTGTATGTGGTGTTCGCCGTCGACGCGGTGTTCCTCTTCCCGTGGGCGACGGTCTTCGCCGCTCCCGGCTACGGGATGACCACGCTGGTCGAGATGTTCGTGTTCCTGGGGTTCATCGCGCTCGGCATCGTCTACGCCTGGCGCAAGCGCGTGCTCACCTGGACGTGACCTCCTTGCGGGCGCGCCGGTGTCGGCCTCCCGGGAGATCGGCCCGTCGCCGGCGGGCCCGTGACGATCAAGGGACACCCCGCCGCGGCGGTCGCGACGGAGCGTGGTGTCGGCGGCCTCATATTTGGCGCTCCCTTGGCATTTCGATGGGCGAGTATCCAAACCATTGAGCCGGGTGATCGCCGACGTGTCCTTTCGATGGTCGGCCCGCCGAACAATCGGACAGCGTGTCCGGCCGGGTCCGGCCGAGATGTGGCGGTGCCCCTCTACTCCTCCGGCACCAGGCGTTGGAGAATGGCGACATGGCCGATCTTCCGATGCCGACTGTGGGGCCGGTCTCCCGGCTGGCGCCGAAGCCGATGCGCTTCGTGCTCAACTGGGGACGGCGCTACTCCCTGTGGGTCTTCAACTTCGGGCTGGCGTGCTGCGCGATCGAGTTCATCGCCACCTCGATGAGCAGGCACGACTTCATCCGCTTCGGCGTGATCCCGTTCGCGAACGGCCCCCGGCAGGCGGACCTCATGATCGTCTCCGGGACCGTCACCGACAAGATGGCCCCCGCCGTCAAGCGCCTCTACGAGCAGATGCCCGACCCCAAGTACGTCATCTCCTTCGGCGCCTGCTCCAACACCGGCGGCCCGTACTGGGACTCCTACTGCGTGACCAAGGGAGTCGACCAGATCATTCCCGTCGACGTCTACGTCCCCGGCTGCCCGCCCAGGCCGGAGGCGCTGCTGCACGGCATCATGAAGCTCCAGGAGAAGATCGCGGCGGAACGGCTCGGCGACCGTTACGTCCTGTCCCTTCCCGGCCAGGAGGACGCGTGACGCTCAGCGCGCATTTCGGGGACCGGGCGCGGCTCAGCGAGTCGTGGGGCGAGCGCACCGTCGACGTGGCCCCGGCCGACTGGATCGAGCTGCTGACCTTCTGCCGGGACACCGGCTACGAGTTCTTCGACTGGCTGACCGGCGTGGACGAACCGCCGGACGCGTTCGGGATCGTCGCGCACGTCTACAACCCGTCCACGCGCGACCGGCTGCTGTTGCGGACGACGGTCTCCCGTGCCGACCCGCGCCTGCCGTCCGCTGTCGGCGTGTACCGGGGAGCCAACTGGCACGAGCGGGAGACGTTCGAGATGTTCGGGGTGGTCTTCGAGGAGCACCCCTACCTGGTGCCGCTGCTGCTGCCCGACGGCTTCGAAGGGCATCCGCTGCGGAAGGACTTCGTGCTGGCGGCGAGGGTCGCCAAGTCCTGGCCAGGGGCCAAGGAGCCGGGCGAGTCCGGCCACGGCGCACCGAGCCGCCGCAAGACGCTCCCGCCCGGCGTACCCGCCGACTGGGCGGGCACCGCCCCCGCCGCCCAGCCACCCCGACCGTCGTCTCCCGCACCACCCGCGCCCGTGGAGGAGCCTGATGGGTGAAGTCCTCGACATCGTCCTGAGCTTCGTCGTCATCCTGCTCGTCTTCCTGCTCCTGCCGCTGATCGTCGGCCAGACCGAGCACAAGGTCATGGCCCACATGCAGTCACGCCTCGGCCCCATGTACGCCGGCGGCTTCCACGGCTGGGCCCAGCTCATCGCCGACGGCGTCAAGTTCGCCCAGAAAGAGGACGTCATCCCCGCCGCCGCCGACCGGCGCGTCTTCCAGATCGCGCCGGGCGTCGCGCTCGTCCCCTACCTGCTCGTCCTGATCGTCATCCCCATCGGCCCCGGCCTCGTCGCCGTGGACCTCGACCTCGGCCTGTTCTACGTCCTCGCGGTCATGGGCATCGGCGTGCTCGGCGCGATCATGGCCGGGTGGGCCTCGGCCAACAAGTACTCGGTGCTCGGCGGGATGCGCGCGGCCGCCCAGCTCATGTCCTACGAGCTCCCCCTGGTCCTGTCGGCGTCGTCCGTGGCCATGGCGGCGGGCACGCTTTCCCTGCACGGCATCGTCGAGGCATGGCAGTGGTGGTGGCTGCCCTGGCAGGCGATCGGCGGGGTGGTCTTCTTCCTCGCCGGACTCGCCGAGCTGCGCCGCCCGCCGTTCGACATGCCCATCGCCGAGTCCGAGATCATCATGGGTCCGATGACCGAGTACACAGGCATGCGGTTCGCCCTGTTCATGCTGTCCGAGTACGTCGGCATCGTGGTCCTGTGCCTCCTCACGACGGTGCTGTTCCTGGGCGGCTGGCACGGCCCGCTGCTGCCCGGCGTGGTGTGGACCTTCCTCAAGGTGTTCGCGCTGGCGTTCCTGGTGATCTGGCTGCGGGTCAGCTTCCCCCGGCTCCGGGAGGACCAGTTGCAGCGCCTCGCCTGGGTGGGACTGGTCCCGCTCGCCCTGCTGCAGCTGGCGATCACGGGTGTCGTCAAGGTCGCCGCGGGATGACCGTGTGGCCGTCGGGCACGCTGATGGATCGGCTGGCCGTCGACGTGGGCGCCGAACTCCTCGCGCTGGCCCCGGCGAGAATGCGCCGGCCGGGGGACGTGCTCATCCACCAGGGCGTGCCGGATCCGGGCTGGGACCATTAGCTCCACCGGCTGCGACGAGTTCAAGCTCGATGTCCCGTGGGCCGACACCCGGACGCTCGAAGCCACCATCGCGCAGCGGGACCAGCGGCAGAAGGAAGTGGCCGGGCTCAGGAAGCTGGAAACCTCGTAGGCGCGCTGGAGGGCAAGGAGTGCCTCAGCACGGGCGCCGGCCAGGATTTCACCGGCCGGCTGGGCAACGGTTACTGGCGCGGACGACGGGCTGCTGGAGCAGTTCCGCGCGCTGAGCAGCCTGACCGCCGCCAACTGGGCGGTCTTCTGGGCGCACCTGGTGCTGGCCGGCCTGCTGATCGTCATCGACTGCTTTCCGGTGCTCACCAAGCTGATCAGCAAGCCCAGCGCCTACGATCGGCGGCTCGCCGCCCAGCGCGAGAGCAAGGAGCGCCTCCACGACAACGACCTGCGGCTCAACGAACGGCTGCGAACGGGAGACGGCGAGATCCGGCTGCACAAGGAAGAACTGCGGGTACGGCACGCGATCGAGGACAGCGACCACGAGGTGCGGCTCTCGGCCGCGCGCAGGGAGGCCGAGCTCAGGGCACGCATGGACCAGTTGGCCAAGCAGGCGAAGCAGGCCAGGGTCACTGGACGATGGCCAGCATGATCTCGGCGGCGGTGGGGCGCTCCGAGGGCGACTTGGCCAGCGCGGGCCCCACCACGCCGCGTAACGACGGCGGGAGCGGCGACAGGTCGGGGTGCAGGTTGAGCACCCGGTTGAAGACGGCCGGCACGGTGTCCTCGCCGAACGCGGGACGCCCCGTCGCCGCGAAGGTCATCGTCACCGCCCAGCTGAAGACGTCGGACGGCGGGCCGACGGGCGTGCCGGACAGCTGCTCGGGCGACATGTACGGCGGAGTGCCCGCCATCTTGCCGGTCATCGTGGAGTGGTCGAGCGAGCGCGCGATCCCGAAGTCGATCACGCGGGGGCCGTCGGAGCCGATCAGGACGTTGCTGGGCTTGAAGTCGCGGTGGACGACCCCCGCCTTGTGGATGGCCGCCAGCGCCCCGGACGTGGCCAGCGCGAGCCTGGTCAGGCTGTCCTCGTCGCGCGGCCCCCGGTCGCGGACGAGCTGCTCGAGCGAGGGCCCCGCCACGTACTCGCTCACTGTGTAGGCCAGGTCAGGGGCGATGCTGACGTCGAGCAGCCTGGCTGTGGAGAACGTGGCGACCCTGCGGGCGGCGTCGACCTCGCGGGCGAACCGGCTGCGCGCGTGCTCGTCGCCCAGATCGTGGAGCACCTTGACGGCCACCCGGGTGCCGTTGGGCGCGGCGGCGAGGTAGACCGCGCCCTGGCCGCCGCGGCCGAGGAGGCGCAGCACGCGATAGTGGCCGATCCACTCGGGCTCGCCCGTGCGCCGCGCGTGGCCTGTGGGGTGGGTGGCGCGGTCGTGCACGGGCAGCGGCCGAGGACGCATGGTGCCGGGCATGGAGCCGGGCGGGGGGCCGGGGATGGAGCCGGGCATGCGGCTGGGCAGGTGGCCGGGCATGGTGCCGGCCGGGGGCGTGGGCGCAGGGGCGGATCCGGACCGCCCTCTCGCCATCAGGGGGACGAGGATGCCGCTGTGGATAACTCCGCCGATCCAGCTCGCCATCAGGCACAGCCCGACGAGCCCGAACAGCCAGTCGGGCGCGTGCGAGATGTCGTCGTAGCTCCACACGACGATCATGAACGCGCTGACGCAGGCGCCGTACAGGGCGGCGGAGATGACGAGCCACTTGCTCTGCAGCCAGAACGCCGCGAACCCGATGGTGAACGGCGTGGCCAGGCCGCACGTGAGCAACGGGACCACGGCCCAGGCGACGGCGGCCGTCCAGGCTCCGGCGCTGGGTTGGTGGGGGCGGGGGTGCGGCATGGGCGAGAGAGTATCGGGTAGCGGCGACATAAGCAGGGGTGTGGACGGCGGCTGTGGATAACCCGCACGTATCCTGTGGATGACTGTGGAAAACCTTGGGGACAACAGGCTGATGGATTCACCTGCGACGCATAGTGCGTCATGATGTTGAATCATGGCACGGATACCTGGAGTAGGGCTGGTGAAGGGGCTTTCGGTCACCCTTCGCCACATGCTGCGCAGGTCCGTGACCCAGCAGTATCCCGAGGTCCGGCCGGAGCTGCCCGCCCGTAGCCGCGGTGTCATCGCGCTGGTGGAGGAGAACTGCACCTCCTGCATGCTGTGCGCCCGCGAGTGTCCCGACTGGTGCATCTACATCGATTCGCACAAGGAGACACTGCCCGCGCCCGAGGGCGGCAGGCCCAGGCAGCGCAACGTGCTCGACAGGTTCGCGATCGACTTCGCGCTGTGCATGTACTGCGGGATCTGCATCGAGGTGTGCCCGTTCGACGCGCTGTTCTGGGCGCCGGAGTTCGAGTACGCCGAGGGGGACATCAGGAACCTCCTGCACGAGAAGGACAGGCTGCGGGAGTGGACGCAGGCCGTGCCGCCGCCTCCCGCACACGAGGTGGGAGCCGAGCCGCCCAAGGAGCTCGCGGCGACCGTCCGGCCGACCCGTACGGCGGGCGGCGCGCCCGGCCGTACGGGGGAGGGCGCTGCTCCAGCCCGTGGCGAGGGAGCCGGTCGGGCTCCGGCTCGTGGCGAGGGAGCCGGGCGGGCTGCGGCCGGCCGTACGGGGGAGAGGGCGACGGCGCGCGGCCGTGCGGAAGGAACGGCACCGGCCGAGACGCCTGCCGAACGCGCGGCGACGGCCCGAGCCGAGACGACGCCGGGCGAGACCTCCGCACACCGACCCGGAGGACCAGCGGAAGTGACCGGTGCCGCCGGGCGCACGGCTGGAGGAGCGGCCGGCGTCGCACCGGAAGCATCGGGCCCGCGAGAGGCCGCACCAGCAACATCCGGCACGTCGGAGGCCGCACCGGGAGTCCAGCTCGGGGAGACCGGCATCACGCCGGAGACCGGAGAAGACAGGCCCGGCACGTCGGAGGCCGCACCGGAAACGTCCGGCGCGCCCGGGCGTGCGTCGGACGCATCAGACGTGGGCGAGACCGCCCGGGACAGGTCAGGCGAGCCAGAAGCTGCGCCGGGTTCCGGCACGCCCGAAACCGCGCCACCGCGCAGGTTGGGCGCGCCCGAGGCCGCGGAGAGCGGGACGAGCACGTTCGAGGCCGAGAAGAGCGCGGCGAGTACGCCCGAGACCGCGGAGAGCGGGACGAGCACGTTCGAGGCCGAGGAGAGCGCGGCGCGCACGTCCGAGACCGCGGCAGGCGGGACGCGCGGCGCCGAACAGACGGGGCAAGACGCCACGGACCGGGCCCAGGGCCGGACCGGCGAGGACAGGAGCGGTGAGAGCCAGCAGCCCGGGGCGGCGCCCGCAGCCGGACAGACCCAGCGCGAGGCACGTCCCCGTTCCGCCCGGATGAGCAACGTGCGCGGCATCCGCCCGCCCGGAGCGCTGCCCGCCCCGCCGCAGCCCCCGCAAACAGGTTCATCCACAGGCCGCTCGCCGGACGAAGAGTTTTCCACAGGTTCCGGCGCGTCGTCGTCGCCGCCGGAATCGGCGGAGCAGACTGCTGCCACCGAGCCGCGCAGGCGACGGATGGTCGATCCGCGTTCCATCCGTCCGCCGGGCGGGCTGAAGCGTCACGAGACACAGGAGCCCGAGGAGGACTAGTGACCGCGGCGGTGCCTTCCTACCTGTCCCCCACAGGGCAAGAAATCGTCTTCCTGCTCCTGGGTGCGGTGGCGGTCGGATCCGCACTGCTCGTCGTGACCACCAGGCAACTCGTCCATGCCGCCCTCTGGCTCGTGGTCTCCTTCGGCGCGCTCGCCGGGTGCTACCTCGTGCTGACCGCCGAGTTCGTCGCGTGGGTGCAGGTGCTCATCTACGTCGGCGCGGTCGTGGTGCTGCTGCTGTTCGGCATCATGCTCACTCGTGCACCCATCGGCAGGTCGGCCGATCTCGACAGCGGCAACAGAATCGTGGCCGCCGTGGTCGCGCTGGCGACGGCGGGCGTGCTGGTCGCGGTGGTCATCGACGGCTTCCGCCACGCCTACACCCCGCTCGAGCCCGGCGGCGGTGCGGCGGGAGAGCTCGGCGCGAGCGTCTTCCGCACGTGGGTGCTGCCGTTCGAGGCGCTCTCGGTCCTGCTGCTCGCCGCGTTGGTCGGCGCCATCGTGATCTCGCGCACCGACATCAGACCGGACGACACGCCCCCGACCGCCGAGAGCAGGGGGAAGTAGTGCACATCGTCTACCCGGCCGTCGTCTCCGCGCTGCTCTTCTCCATCGGTGTGTACGGCGTGCTCGCCCGCCGCAACACCATCCTGGTGCTGATGTCGGTCGAGCTGATGCTCAACGCGGTCAACCTCAACCTGGTCGCCTTCGACGTCTGGCTGCGCGACCGGCTCCATGGCGGACAGGTGCTCACACTGTTCGTCATCGTGATCGCCGCCGCCGAGCTCGGCGTCGGGCTGGCCATCGTCCTGGCGGTCTACCGTAACCGCAAGACCGTCGACCTCGACCGGCTCCGCGACCTGTCCGAACTCGACGCCGTCGCGAGCCTCACCACCCCGAGTCCGTCCCCACCGCACCCGGTCCAGGAGGGCCAGGACCAGGTGAGCTCGCGTCAGGTGAGCTCGGGTCAGGTGAGTTCGCGTCAGGCGAGTTCGGGTCAGCAGGGCCCGGGTCAGGAGGGCCCGGGCGAGGAGGGCCCAGGCCAGGAGGGCCCAGGTCAGGTGAGCTTGAGCCAGGAGGCCCCGAGCCAGGTGGCGCAGAACCAGGAGGCCCCGAGCCAGACGGCGCAGAGCCAGGAGGCGCCGAGCCAGGAGGCCCCGAGCCAGGCGGCGCAGAGCCAGGAGGCGCCGAGCCAGGAGGCCCCGAGCCAGGCGGCGCAGAGCCAGGAAAACCCGGCACGGGAGGGCCGCGCGGCGCCTCCGGAGGGCGGCGAAGGTGTCCCGCCGGGTGGCGAAGGGGTCCCGTCGCGTGACGAAGGGGTCCCGGAAAGCGGCGAAGGTGTCCCGGAGGGTGGCGAAGGCGCGCCGGCCACAGGCGACGGTGCACCAGGTGCCCCCAGGCCAGGAGAGCGTGCGAGCCGAGGGAGAGCCCAGTGAGCCGCAGCTACGTCGACTCCTTCCCGGCGATCATCATTGTCCTGCCGTTCCTGGCGGCCGCCGCCGGCCTGCTGCTGTCCCGCTGGCCGCGGGGCCACATCCCGCGCACCGGCGCGCCACAGGCGGTGTCCGGCCATGATCTGCCGTACGGCTCGGCCGTCCACCCCGCGCTGGAAAGCGCCGACGCCAAGGCCAACCGCAGGGCCGCGCGGTTCGCGGTGGTCCCGGCCACCGCCGCCGCGGTGCTGGCGTTCTGGCTGGCGGCAGGCCAGGGGTTCGCCTTCTTCCACCGCCTGGCCGCCGAGCCGGCCCAGGGCCAGACCGCCCGCGCGGGCGCCACGTACGGCACGATCGAGACCGGCGGGGTCCCCATCGCGCTGACCCTGCAGGCCGACCAGCTCTCCTCGATCGTCGCCGTCCTGGTCACGATCGTCGCGCTCGCCGTCCAGATCTACTCGATCGGCTACCTGAAGGACGACCCCCGCTACCCGTCCTACAGCGCGTTCATCAGCCTGTTCACCAGCGCCATGCTGCTGGTCGTCTACGCTGGCGACCTGCTCGTCCTCTACGTCGGCTGGGAGATCATGGGGCTCTGCTCCTACCTGCTGATCGGCCACTGGTGGGAGGAGCGCGCCAACTCCAGAGCCGCGGTCAAGGCCTTCCTGGTCACCCGGCTCGGCGACGTGGGTTTCCTGTTCGGCATCTTCGTCCTCGGCCTGTCGGCGGGCAGCTTCAGGATCGACGACGTGATCGCGAAGGTGCCCGAGTTGCCGACCGCCACCGTCGTCACCGCGACGATGCTGCTGCTGGCGGGGGTCGCGGGCAAGAGCGCGCAGGTGCCGCTGCACACCTGGCTGCCCGACGCGATGGCGGGCCCGACGCCGATCAGCGCGCTCATCCACGCCGCCACGATGGTCGCGGCCGGGATCTTCCTGGTCGCCCGGCTCTTCCCGGTGTTCCTCGCCGCGCCGCCAACGCTCGACGTCCTGGCCGTGCTCGCCGCGCTCGGCATGCTCGGAGCGGCGCTGGCCGCCCTCGCCCATGACGACCTCAAACGCGTGCTGGCCTACTCCACCATCAGCCAGCTCGCCTTCATGGCCGCCGCGCTCGCCGCGGGGTCCGACACCGCGGCGATCTTCCACCTGCTCACTCACGGAGCGTTCAAGGCGCTGTTGTTCCTGTGCGCGGGCGCGGTCATCCACCACGTCGGCTCCAACCTGATGAGCCAGATGGGCGGCCTCCGGCGCGAGCTGCGCGTCACGTTCGTCGCCATGACGATCGGCTTCGCCGCGCTCATGGGCCTGCCGCCGACCAGCGGTTTCTTCAGCAAGGACGGCGTGCTGGCCGCCGTCGAGCACGCGGTCGGCGCCGGCACGCTCACCGACGCCGCCGGCCTGCTCCTCTACGCGTGCGCGCTGGCGACGGTCGCCGTCACCGGCGCCTACGCCACCCGCGCATGGCTGCGCACCTTCTTCGGCCGGGAACGGTCGCTGGCCCTGCCCGAACCGCAGCCCGGCACCGCCCACGTCGTCGACACCCGCGAGGCGCCGCCCTCCATGCTCGGCCCTGTGGTGGTGCTCGCCGTCCCCGCCCTGGGGCTTGGTTTCCTCGGCGCCGGCCACCTCAGCTGGGGCACCGCGGCCATCAGCGTCGCGCTCGCGCTGCTGGGCGCCGGCATCGTCTACGCGGTGTGGCGCGGCGACCCGCTGGCCGATCCCGCCAAGATCCTCGGCCCGCTCCGGGTGCCGGCCGAACGGGCCTTCTACCTCGACACCGTCTACAACGCGCTGTTCGTCCGGCCTGTCCTGGCGCTGGCCGGGCTGGTGGTGCGGACCGACGACAGGGTGGTCGACGGCGCGGTGCGCGGCTCGGGCCGTACCACGCAGGGAGCCTCCGGCCTGCTGCGCCTGGCGCAGAACGGCAACGTGCAGCTCTACGTCAGCGGCGTCCTCGCGGGCGTCCTGCTGATCGCGGTGGGGGCGGTGGTGCTCGGATGACCTGGCTGCCCGTCGCGCTGCTCGCGGTGCCGCTGCTCGGCGCCGGCGTCCTGCTCGTGCCCGCCGCGGCGGGCCGTCTCCGGCCCATCGGCCTCGCCGTCTCGGGTCTCACTCTCGCGCTCGCGGTCATGCTCGCGGCGACCTTCGCGTACGGCCAGGCGGCGCGGCCCCAGTTCACCGTCGACCTGCCCTGGATCCCCGGCCTCGGCCTGCGCTTCCACCTGGGAGTCGACGGCATCTCCCTGTCACTCGTCGTCCTCACCGCGCTCCTGACGTTCCTCTGCTTCGTCTACCTGTGCTGGAGCCCCGGCCACCTGCCCGCGCGCCCCAGGGCCCTGCTGTTCACCCTGCTCGTCCTCGAAGTCGGCATGCTCGGCACGTTCCTCGCGCTCGACCTGCTGCTGTTCTTCGTGTTCTTCGAGGTCGTGCTCATCCCGATGTACTTCGTGATCGCCATCTGGGGCGGTCAGGGGCGCCGCGCCGCAGCGATCAAGTTCATCCTCTACACCCTGCTCGGGTCGGTCGTGCTGCTGCTCGGCCTGCTGCTGATCTGGACGCAGACCGGCACGCTCGACATCGTGGCCCTGACCCAGGCGCACGGCGCCGGACTGTCGCGCTCGGTACAGGTGCTCGCCTTCGTCGCGATCGGCCTCGGCCTGGCGGTCAAGACCCCGATGTGGCCCCTGCACACCTGGCTCCCCGACGCGCACACCGAGGCGCCGACCGTCGGCTCGGTGTTGCTGGCGGGTGTGCTGCTCAAGATGGGCACGTACGGCTTCGCCAGGATCGCCATCCCCGTCCTGCCCGAGGGCGCCGCCACCGTCGCCCCGTGGCTGGGCGCCTTCGCCGTCGTCGGCATCGTCTACGGCGCGCTGGCCTGTCTCGCCCAGAGCGACCTCAAACGGATGATCGCCTACTCCTCCATCGGCCACATGGGCTTCGTCCTGCTCGGCTTCGCCACGCTGACCACCGTCGGCATCAACGGCGCCCTGTTCGCCAACGTCGCCCACGGCCTGATCACCGGCCTGCTGTTCTTCCTGGCCGGTGCCGTCAAGGAAAGGTACGGCACGGCCGACATGCCCACCCTCGGCGGCGGCATGCTGGCCCGCTACCGCCACCTGGGCTCGCTGCTCACCTTCGCGTCCATCGCCTCGCTCGGGCTGCCGGGGCTGGCCGGGTTCTGGGGCGAGATGCTGGCGCTCCTGGGTGCCTTCCAACCGGCACCCGGGCTGCCCAGGCCGCTCTTCCTGGCGTACATGGCGATCGGCGGGATCGGCGCGGTGCTGACCGCCGCGTACTTCCTCACCATGCTGTCCCGGGTCACGCACGGGCAGCCGGCGGAGGTGCGCCCACAGGGTGACCAGGCACTCGCCGCCGCCCCGTTCGACCAGGGCGGCCCTGACGTCGCGCGAGACGACCACGGCGAACTGGTCGCGGCGCAAGGCGAGCGGGGCGGCCCCGACATGGCACGACTCGCCAGGGGCGGGCCCGGCGGCGAAGACACGGCTGTCTCCGCGCCGGACCGGAGCGGGGCCGAGGCACGGGAAGGCGACCAGGGCGCGGCCGTCGCCACGCTCGACCGCAGCGGGCTCGACGTGCGGGGATACGAGTTCGTGGCGTGGGTGCCGCTCGTCGTGCTGACTCTTGTCTTCGGGCTCTGGCCGAAGGCGCTCCTGGCGCTGACCACGCCCGCCGTCCAGATGCTGCTGGGAGGCACGCCATGACCGCCCTGTCTCCTCCTGCCGGCCAGGCGGCTGCGATCTCCTCTGCTCGCCAGGCGCTCGTGCTTCCCACGCTTGCACGGGTGAGCAGGTTCCGCTGGGCTCGGCAGCGGAGGGCGGTGGCGTCATGATCCAGACGATCGACTACTTCGCCATCGCGCCGCCGCTGGTCCTGACCGTGGTCGCGGGGTTGGTGCTGCTGCTCGACGCTTTCCTGCCGCACTCGGCGGCGGTCCGGACGGCGCTCGGAGTCGTGTCCCTCACCGGTGTCGCGGTCGCGCTCGGGTTCGTCGTGGCGCAGGCGGTGGGGGGCCGAACCCTGCGGACGTTCTGCGTCCCACCGGACCTGGCGGGCCAGGGTCCTCCGGCCTGCTCGTTCGTGGTCGACACGTTCACGCTCGTCCTGGCGGGGCTGGCGCTCGTCGCCGGAGCGGTGGTCGTGCTGCTGTCGATGACCGAGCTGGCGGGTGGCCGCATCCCGGTCGGGGAGTGGTACTTCCTGCTGCTCTGCACGCTCGTCGGCGCCGCCACCCTGCCCGCCTCGCGTGATCTGATCATGCTGGTCGTCGCCCTCGAGCTGGTCTCGCTGCCGGTCTTCGCGCTGACAGCGCTCAAACGCTACGACGGCAGGGCCTCCGAGGCCGCGGTCAAGCTCTTCCTGGTCTCCGTGGTGTCCACGGCGATCATGCTGTTCGGCGTCTCCTTGCTCTACGGCATGAGCGGCACCGTCCACCTGTCGCGCCTGGGCGAGGCGTTGGGCGCATCCGCCCTGAGGGCGGCGTCGGGCGGGTCCGCCCCGGGCGGGGCGTTGGGCGGGTCCGGCTTGTGGGCGGTGTCGGGCGGGTCCGGCCTGAGGCCAGTGTCGGGCGGGTCCGGCTTGTGGGCGGTGTCGGGCGGGTCCGGCCCGAATGGGGCGTTGGGCGGGGCAGGTCTGGGCGGGGCTCTGGACGGCGTGCACATGTCAGCCGTCGTGGGCGGCGCGGTGCCCGCCGCACAGCAGGGATCCGCCGCCGGCTACGCCTCGGCGCTGGAGATCACCACGGGCCTGCCCATGGTGGTGACCGTCGGAGTGGTGCTCGTGGTGGCGGGGTTCGCCTTCAAGATCGCCGCTGTGCCGTTCCACTCCTGGGCGGGCGACGTCTACCAGGGCGCGCCGATCCCCGTGGCCGCGCTGCTCTCGGTCGTCTCCAAGGCGGCGGGGTTCGCGGGGCTCATCCTCGTCCTGACGAGCGCGCTGCACGGGCAGACGCGGACCTGGGCGCCCATCGTCGCCATCGTCTCGGCGCTCACGATGACGGTGGGCAACCTCCTGGCGATGCGGCAGCGCTCCGCCGTACGGCTGCTGGCGTGGTCCTCCGTCGCGCAGTCCGGTTACATCCTCGCGCCGCTCGCGGTGATCACGGTGGCGAGGAACGGCGGGCTGGCGGCCGGGGCGTCGGTGGCGTACCTGGTGTTCTACGCGGCCATGAACCTCGGGGCGTTCGCGGTGGTCATGCTGGTGTCCAGGACCAGCCCCGGCAACGAGATCGACGACTACCGCGGGCTGGTGTTCAGGCGCCCGGCGGCCGCGCTGGCGCTGGCGTTCAGCCTGATCTGCCTGGCCGGCCTGCCCCCTGGCCTCGCGGGCCTGTTCGCCAAGGTCGTCGTCTTCCGTGAGATCGTCAACGGCGGTCTCGGCTGGCTGGCCGTGGTCATGGCCGTCAACACGGTCATCGGCCTCTACTACTACATCGTGTGGACCGCGCGTCTGTTCGCCCCCGCGGCCGAGCCGACCGGCGACGCCCAGCGCCGTACGGGTCAGCCGGCGGCCGTGTGGGTGGCGATCGGCGTGACGTTCGCGGTGGCGGTGCTGTTCTCCGTCGCGCCCCAGCTGGTCCTCGATGTAGCCGCACTGTAACCACTCCATTCCCACAGGTCACGGCGATCGGGAACGCTCGGCGTGGGCATCGACGTTGGTACAGGTGAGCCCACACCTCGGAAGGGGGGAACCCTTGCATCACAACGGTCTGCGTACGGCCCTCCTGCTGGGGCTGCTCTCCGCGTCGATGATCGCGGTGGGGGCATGGCTGGGCGGCGGCACAGGCGTCCAGCTGGCGGTCCTGCTCGCGCTGGCCGGTAGCGGGGTCGCCTACTTCTTCTCGGACCGGATCGCACTGTCGGCCATGCGGGCCAGACCGTTGAGCGAGGTCGAGCAGCCGACCCTGTACCGGATCGTGCGCGAGCTGTCCACCGAGGCCAGGCAACCGATGCCGCGGCTGTACATCTCGCCGACGCTCCAGCCCAACGCCTTCGCGACCGGACGCAATCCGCGTAACGCGGTGGTGTGCGTGACCTACGGGTTGACACAGTTGCTCGACGAGCGCGAGTTGCGCGGGGTGATCGGGCACGAGCTGTCACACGTCTACAACCGGGACATCCTGATCTCGTCCGTGGCCGGAGCGCTGGCCACGATGATCACCTGGCTGAGCTACGTGGCGGTGTTCTTCGGCGGGTCGGACGACGACGAGGGGCCGGGCTTCCTCGGGGCGCTGCTCATGATGCTGCTCGGGCCCGTGGCGGCGGGCATGGTGCACATGGCGGTCGCGCGGACGCGAGAGTTCCACGCCGACGAGTCGGGGGCGCGGCTGACCGGCGACCCGCTCGCGCTGGCGTCAGCCCTGCGCAAGATCGAGATGGGGGTCAGGCGGTTGCCGCTGCCGGAGAACAGCCGGTTGACGTCGGCGTCGCACATGATGATCGCCAACCCGTTCAGCGGGAGCGGGCTGGGGCGGATGTTCTCCACTCACCCGTCCACGGCCGAGCGGGTCGCCCGGCTGGAGCGGATGGCGGGCTACCGCCGCTGAACCTCGGCGTGCGGCGGCCTCGTGGGTCAGTCGCCGGCCAGGTGGACGTCCCAGGTGTCCCGGCTGAGCGTGAAGCGGTCCACCAGGCGTGCCGACGCGTCCCGCAGGTCGATCGACCGCGCGACGTAGGTGCGTGGCTCGGCGAAGGTCAGCAGGGTGAGCCGCGTCGAGGAGTCCCAGGTCAGCATCCGGGGCTGCTCCGCGGCGGGAACCTTCACTCGCACCGGCGTTCGCGGCTCCGTCGTGCCGGCGGGGCCGTCGTGCCGTACCGGGTCGTGGAACCGTACCGAGACGTGTGAGCCCTCGCGGGCGGCTGCGGCGAGCGTCGCGCCGCCGGGAGCCAGGGCGCCCCATCCCTTCAACGGAACGCCCGCCGACGGAACGGCAGCGCCCGGACGGTAGACGGCGGTCTCCTTCATGTCGAGCACCAGCCGCAGCAGTCGCCCGTCGGGGCTGAATCCCTGGACGCGGGCGGGTGGGGGAAGGGGCCACGTCTTTCCGGTGGCCACCTCGATGACGGTGGGAGGGCGCTGGGTGCTGCTGAGGACGGGGTCGACGACCAGGAAGCGACCATGCGGGCCGAGCCGAAGGGTGACGTCCGACATGCGCAGGCCGTACGGCAGGCGGCCGGCCTGGCCGGGGACGGGGGTGCGCTTGCCTGACGGGACGTTCCTGACCACCAGGCGGTGATTGGTGGTGGCGAAATAGGCGACATGTCGGCCGTAGGGGTCGACGGAGATGGGAGCCCGGAGGGCCTGTTCGCGTCCCCTGGCGTCGAGGGAGCGGACCTGCGCGTCGGGCAGGTCGAGCGTCTTGCCGCCGCGCAACCACAGCCGCCAGGGGCTGCAGACGCGCCGCTTGCCGTTCGCACCGGGACAGGAGGCGAGCCCGGCATAGCGGACGGCCGCCCGCTGAGCTCGCGCAGGTGCCAGGCTCGGCGTCGCCGGCGATCCGGACATCGCAGGCTCCCGGACCCTCCAGGCCGCGGCTTCCGGGGCGGCGGGTGTGCCGCCGAGGATGAGGGAGCCTGCGGCCAGGAGGGGGACGAGCATGGCAGCCACCCTAACGACCGGACCAGTCCAGGGATGACCTTATCGGCCACGTCGAACAGCGTTCTGCCTGTCAGACGGGAGATGGGGGGAGGCGTACAGGAGCGGGTGGACAGCGAGAGGCGGGGGCGCGGGATGGAGTCTGGCGGGTGGAAGCGCCCCAGCGCGTGGCCGGCCGCCGGCCAGGGGCCGAAGAAGGTCAGGAGCGAGTGGTGACGGGGTCGGTTTCCGCGGGATTCAGGGCGGGCAGCCCGTCGATGCTCTCCCTGTTGTTCTTGGCGCGGTAGGCGCGCTTCTGCTGCACGTCCTTGCGTTCCGACCACTGGTCGAGCAGTGCGCGGTCGTCCTCGAAGGCCATGAAGGGTACGGCGTAGCCGCACGAGTCGGAGATGCGGTCACAGCTGATCACGATGATCGACCGCACGCCCGGATGCGGCCCGAAGCGTGTGAGCAGGCCGGGGAACTCCGGGTCGGTGTGGGTGACGACGCGGCCGGTGCCGTACAGGCGGACAATCTTGGGCGGCCCCTGGAAGGCGCAGAACATGACCGTGACGCGGCCGTTCTCGCGCAGGTGGGCGATGGTCTCGACACCGGAGCCGTCGAGGTCGAGGTAGGCGACGGTCAGGTCGTCGAGGATGGCGAAGGTGTCGGCGTAGCCCTTGGGTGAGACGTTGACGTGGCCGCCGGACTCGGGGGCGGTGGCCACGAAGTAGACCGGCTGCGCGGAGATGAACTCACGCAGCCGGTCTGTCAGCTTCTCGTAGATTTTCCCCATAAGGCACGATAACTGGGGTCAGTCGCCGGGCAACCACCACGTCCAGACACCGGACTTGATGCGGAACGAGTCGCGAACGGAGGTCGCCCCCGTCTCCGGGTTGAGCGCGCGCTTGATCGCCTTGGAGGTGTTGCCCTCGGCGTCCGACGTGACGGTCCAGAGCGTGACGTCGCCCGAGGTGTTCCAGACCAGCCGGCTCGGCGACTCGCCCGCGGGCAGGCGGAGGGTGACGGCGTCGGAGACCGCGTCCGCGGACAGGTCGTAGGTGCGCAGCCGCGTCTTGCCGTTCGTCTGCGGGCTGACGATCACCAATCCGACCGTGACGCCGTCGTCGGCCAGCCCGATCGGCGCGTTGTTCGCCACGACCTGCGGCACGACCCTGCTCTGCACCTCGGTGCCCGACTCGTCGTAGACGGCCAGCTCCGTGGTGTTGTCGTCGGTGCCGCGGGTGGTCAGCAGGTGCGAGCCGTCGGGGCTGAACCCCTGGACGGTCTCGCTGCCGGGGATCTTGTGGATCGCGTTCGTCTTGAGGTCGACCAGGAGCGAGGGCAGCTTGCCGGGGTCGTCGTAGTAGTCGATGACGAGGCGGCGGCCGTCGGGGGAGAAGGTGGGGTCCACGCCCAGCATGCCGGTGCTCTTGGGCGCCAGTGCCGCCGTGCCGGGCAGCGCCTTGACCGAGCCGGACGCCAGGTCCCGGATGACGAGCTTGCGGTCGGCGGCGCGGAAGTAGCCGACGAGCCGGCCGTCGCCGCTGATCGCGACCGGCGCGCTCGCCTCCTTGTCGATCTTCCCGCCCGCTACGGTGGGATGCACGACCGCGTCCTTGAGCTGGACGTCCTTGCCGTTGCCCAGCGCCAGATGCCACGGGCCGCACGGGACGGTGTAGTCCTTCTTGGCACAGGCGGCGACCCACCCGTACCTGACCTCGCTCTTCGCCGCCGCCTGGGCGGGCGTGACCATGAGTACCGAGGCGGCGGTGGCCACGGCGAGCAGTGCGAACCCGCGGGTACGGTTCATCCTTCTTCCTTTCGTCACAAGGTAGATGCGGCTGGTCGGCGAAAGGTTGCGTAACAATCAGGCCATGGTCGTTCAGAACGGATTACGCCTGCGCATGACCCAGGCGGAACGCAGGTTGTGGCGGGCGTTCCACTCGGGCACGCAGGTTCAGCTGGGGGACAATCCGGTCGGCATCGGCCGTACCGCAGGGGAGAACGCGCCCGCCGACGGCGCGACGTGGGGCCCCGAGCGCACGGTCAGGGCACAGGTGATCGTGGCGCTGCTGCTCGGCGCGCGCGAGCCCGGGGTGGGCACGGTGCCCGCCGTACGGCTGCGCGGCGCGAGGATCACCGGACGCCTGGAGCTGCGCGGCGGCACCGTGGACCACGAGCTCTCGCTCAGCGGCTGCTACCTCGACGAGGCGCCCGACTTCGGCGGCAGCGTCACCAGGACCATGCGCTTCACCGACTGCCACATGCCCGGCTTCAACGGCGGCGGCCTGCGCGTCGCCGGGCACCTCAGCCTGTCGGGGGCGCACGTCACCGGCACGGTACGGCTGGCCCGCGCCACGTTCGAGAACGGCCTGTGGATGGGCGGGACCAAGATCGACGGTGGCGTGTACACCGGCGCGCTGACCGTCGACGCCGGCTACTACCTGGAGAACGCCGAGGTCTCCGGCGGGCTCAGGCTGGTCGGCGCGCGGTTGAACGGCGGGCTCTTCCTGAACGGCGCGACGCTCCGCAATCCCGGCGCCGACGCGCTGACCGGCGACAGCATGGTCGTCGAGGACGTCCTGCAGTGCGGGAAGGGGTTCACCGCCGTGGGCTGCCTGAGGCTGCGCGGGGCCCGCATCAACGGCAACCTGTCGATCAGCGGCGTCCTGCGCAGCCCCGACACCCCCTACGCGCTGCACGCCAGCCACATCGAGGCGCGCGAGGTCTACCTGAAGTACGCCGAACCCGTCGAGGGCGTGGTCAGCCTCGCCCACTCCCGCATCGGCACGCTGCATGACGACCCCGCCACGTGGCCCGCCGAGCTGCGGCTGAACGGCCTGGTCTACGACACCCTGCGCGGCGGCGGGGTGGGACGTCGGGTCGAGTGGGTCTCGCGCGACCCGCGCGGGTTCCTGCCGCAGCCGTACGAGCAGCTGGCCGCCTGGTACCTGCGCGACGGCAACGACACCCTCGCCCGCCGTACCCTGCTCGCCAAGCAGCGGGCCCGCCGCCGCACGTTCGGCGCCGGCGGGCGGCTGTGGGGCCGGCTGCTCGACGCCACCGTCGGGTACGGCTACCGCCCCTGGCTGGCGGCGCTGTGGTTCGCGCTTCTGCTGGCGGTGGGGACCGTGGTGTTCGGCATGGAGCCGCCCAGGGCGCTGAAACCGGCCGAGAGCCCGGGGTTCGACTCCTTCGCCTACACCTTCGACCTGCTGCTGCCGTTGCCCACTTTCGGGCAGCGCGAGCTGTTCGACCCGGCGGGGTGGACGCAGGGGCTGGCGTACGCGCTGATCACGTCCGGCTGGATCCTGGCCACGGCGCTGATCGCGGGCGCCACCCGGGTGCTGCGACCCTCCTGAGCCACCGCCCGACCAGCGAGCCGCACCCGACCCCACTCGCCGCCCGCCCGCCCGCACGGCCGGCCGCGCTCATCCGGCCCGTCTTCCTCGTCGAGTGCGCCGGGCCGGGGCCGGTCGGGCGGGTGAAGCGCGCGTCAGACGAGTTGGACGACCGCCCAGGCCTTAGACGAGTTGGACGACCGCCCGGGCCTTGGACAGCACCCGCGCGTCACCAGCCATGGCGGTCAGCCCGATGACCACCCGCTTGTCCTCCAGCTTCTCCTCGACGACCCCGCTGACAGTGATCGTCGCGCCGGTGTCGTCGTCCGGGACGACCACCATCGAGGAGAAACGCACGCCGTAGTCGACGACCGCGGCCGGATCGCCGGCCCAGTCGGTGAGGAAGCGGCCGCCCTGCGCCATGGTGAACATGCCGTGGGCGATGACGTCGGGCAGGCCGACCGTCTTGGCGAAGCGCTCGTTCCAGTGGATCGGGTTGAAGTCGCCGGACGCGCCCGCGTACATCACGAGGTTGACCCGGCGCACCTGGTAGTCGGCGGCCGGAAGCTCCTGGCCGACCTCGACCTCGTCGTACTTCACCGTGGCCGCCATCTCAGCCCGCCCCTCCGCGCTCGACGATCGTGTTGTAGGTGGTGCAGACCGGCTCCCCGGCCACCGTCGTGACGTCGCTCCTGATCGTCAGCAGCTCGTTACGGCCCGCGCTGCGGATCTCGGTGATCGTCGAGGTGGTGACGAGCTCGTCGCCGGGGTAGATCGGGCGGGTGTACTCGAAACGCTGCTCCCCGTGGACGACCATGGCCAGGTTGAGGCCCAGGTCGGGGTCGCCGAGCGCGTCGCCGCCGCTCTGCAGGCTGAACACGATGGGGAAGGTCGGCGGGGCGACCACGTCGGGATGCCCGGCGGCCTGCGCGGCCTCCCGGTCCCGGTAGATGGGGTTGCTGTCACCGATAGCCGCGGCGAACTCCTTGATCTTCACCCGGCTGACCTCGTACGAGGTGGTGGACGTGTAGGTCCGACCCACGAAATCACGGTTCAAGGCCATCAGTGCCCGTGCTCCTTAGGTGCGTTCTGGGCTGTTGAGCCGACGGTAACAGAACAACATTCGGCTGTCGCTGGTCCGCGACCCAAGGAAGGGTGCACGACCCAAGGAAGGGTGCACGACCCAAGGAAGGCGCACGACCCAAGGAAGGGTGTGTCCCGGAGGGCGCGGGTCCAGGAGGGTGCGGGGTCCAGGAGCGTGTGGGATCCGGGAGGGCGCGGAGTCCAGGAAGGTGCAGGACCCGGGTAGGAGTGCGAATCCATGGAGGGTGCGGGACCCGGGGAGGTGCGGGACCTGAAGGGAAGCCGGGGCGCGGGATCCAGGGAGACGCGGGACCTGGGACGAGCCGGGGAAGGGTGCGGGACCTGGGAGACGCGGGACCTGGCGGCGAGTACCGGGGAAGGGCGCGAGATCCAGGGAGACGCCAGATCTGGCGAGAACCAGGAAAGGCTGCGGGATCCAGGGAACGACAAACGGCGCCCCCCGTAGAGGACGCCGTTTGTGCTGAATGCGTCAGGAGCGCCGAGCGGCAGCCCGGTCGCCGTCTGCCGTGCCGTACACCTGGCTCGGTGGCTGGACTTGCAGCCACCGGCGCGGACCTCGGCCGGTCTCGCGGTGGGACGCCGTGTGTGGCGCCCACGGGCGCGGACCTAGCGGGTCTCGCGGTGCGCCTGGTGGGTGCGGCAGTTGGGGCAGTACTTCTTCAGCTCAAGCCGATCCGGGTCGTTGCGCCGGTTCTTCCGCGTGATGTAGTTGCGGTGCTTGCACTCCTGGCAGGCCAGCGTGATCTTCGGCCTAACGTCGGTGGCAGCCACGTGGGAGTGCCTTTCTACGTTTGGGACTGGGACACACCCGTGCCCGAGCGATGCACTCGGGTTCGGGTAGTAGCGGAGGCCGGACTTGAACCGGCGACACAACGATTATGAGCCGTTTGCTCTGCCTGACTGAGCTACTCCGCCTTGCTGCCGGTCGAAACTCCCGGCCAGTGAAGGATACCCGACCCTCGGAGTAGTCACGAACATGCCACGACTTCACCGGGTCGAGCGAGGTGCTTCCCAGTATGCCTCAGGAACCCCCCGCACCTGAAATCCATACAAGAAACGCCCGACCTCAAGGAAGGGCGGGCGTTCGAGCTGGGAGCCCCCAAACGGAATCGAACCGTTGACCTTCTCCTTACCATGGAGACGCTCTGCCGACTGAGCTATAGGGGCCTGTCCGCCGGGCCTTGCGGCGCTGTCGGACAGGTGTAACCATACACGGCCCCTAGCGATGATGCGAACTGGTGCGGCCCGCGAGCTCGACCACCTCGCACAGGTCCGCGAGGTCCACGTGCATCGCGACGGCTTCGACCGAAAGGCAGTCGGCCACGAGCCGGCCGTATCTCCGGACGCGGAGGACCTGCTGTCCCGCGCGCTCCGCGGGAACGATCTCCAGCCCTCTCGGGCCTACCCAGCGCCTGTTCATAGCGGCACAGAGTAGACCTCAGGTCTCTCATTTTTCGGAAGTCGTCACGGGTTACAGCCATCCCAAAACGGTTCATGTGCCACGCGAGTCGCAAAAACCGTGACGCGGGTCTCAGAAGCGGTAGTAGCCGACGAGGTTCTTGCGCCGGTCGACGCGGTCCACGCGCACGACGGCCCCCGTCTCCGGAGCGTTCATCATCCGGCCGCCGCCGAGATAGATCCCCACGTGCTTGGTCCTCGGCCTGCCGAAGAACACCAGATCGCCCGGCTCCGGCTGGTCGACGCGGCGCATCCTGCGCAGGTGCTCGTCGGTGTTGCCGGGCCCCAGCACGTCCGCCCCGTACGCGCGGGCGTAGACCACCCGGGTCAGCCCCGAGCAGTCCAGCCCCCGCGTCCGGGTCGCGGGACACGGCTTGATCTTGCCGGTGTACCCCTGGCACGTTCCAGTCGACGGCCCCGGATCCTCCTTGTGCCCGCCGCCCCAGGAGTAGGGAATCCCCTGGTACTGGTAGGCCAGGCGGACGATGGACGGCATGGCGAGCTGGCGGAGCGGCATCGACGCCGGCACCGCCAGGAGGAGGACGGCTAACGCGCCGAGAGCGAGAGCTCGACCGAGCCCACCGTCACGTCGACGCCGACTCTGCCCGTGGCCTTCGAGGGCTTGGTCGCGATGGTGATCCGCAACGAGTGTCCTGGATTGACCTTGGGGATGAGGCATCGCACCGCCGTACCGCTGAACGAGCAACCGGGACCCGCCTTGACCACCTTCTGCCCGCCGAACGTGCGGCCCTCGAGCCTGACGTCGGTGACAGGGTGGACACCGGTGTTCTTCAGCGTGATCGTGTAGAGCTTCCTGCTTCTGGCCGCCCCGGTCACCGTCACCTCGGCGGGCGGGTTGGCCAGCGCCTTGAGCTGCGACTCCGAGCCGTTGAACGAGTTCTGGCCGCCGACCAGGGGGCCTTTGTCGGCCGACTGCCAGAAGGTGTGCTTCTTCCATCCTGAGGGGAGTTCGCCGGGTTCGGTGCCCCAGCGGGCCAGCCACAGCGGATTCTTCGCGAACTTCTTGGAGTCGCCCGTGCAGGTCTTCCACCAGCTGGTGGTGGTGTAGATGGCCGCATGGCGCCTCGTGCGCTCGCGGTAACGCCTGGTGAAGTCGCCGATCCAGGTGACCATGTCCTCGGGGGACAGGTCGTAGCAGGAGTTCTTGCCGTTCTTGTCCTTGTAGGGGTTGTCCTCGACGTCGAGTACGCCGGGCAGGGTCAGGCCGTCGGAGGTCCACGCGCCGCCGTTGTCGACGAAGAAGTCCGCCTGGGCGGCCCCGTCCGTCTCGTGCGGCTGGGCGAAGTGGTAGGCGCCCCTGAGCAGCCCCGCCGCCGCGGCTCCGCCGTGCTGCGCGGCGAAGCGCGGGTTGCGGTAGTCGGCGCCCTCGGTGGCCTGGACGAACGCGAACCGGCCGCCGCCGTCGCGTACCTTGGCCCAGTCGACGTCGCCGGTCCAGTTGCTCACGTCCACGCCTTGCACCTCGTCCGCCGCGTGGGCGGTCGCGGGGGCTAACAGTCCGGCCACCGAGATCGCGGCCGCCAGCGTCAGGCGTCTCATACGCGTCCTTCCGGGGGGTGACAGAGGCATGATCTTCTCGAAGGACGGCGGAACGCCGCAACCTCTGGAGAACTGGACGCCATGGACCACACCGGCACACCCTCGCCCGCACGCCCGCCCGCGAAGCGGACCGCGTCAAGCGGGAACGATCCTCTCGTCGTACCCGTGCTGGACGCCGGCGGGCGGTTCGTGCTGCGCCGCTGGGAGCTGGGTGACGTCGAGGCCGTGCGGGAGGCGGCGCGGGACCCGTACATCCCGCTGATCACCAGCGTGCCGCCGGTCTACAGCGAGGCGGAGGGCGCCGCCTTCGTCCGGCGGCAGTGGGACAGGGCCGAGACCGGGGCCGGCTACTCCTTCGCGATCGCGGACGCCCGCTCCGGCCGCGCGGTGGGCCAGATCGGCCTGTGGCCGGGCGCCAACGGCCGGGCGTCGGTGGGGTACTGGGTGGCCGGGTCGGCCCGCGGGCAGGGCGTCGCGTCCGCCGCCCTGCTGGCGATCTCGGCCTGGGGGCTGGACGAGCTGCGCATCCCGCGGCTGGAGCTGCACGTCGAGCCGTGGAACGCGGGTTCGTGGAAGGCCGCCGAGCGGGCCGGGTTCGAGCGGGAGGGTCTGCTGCGCAGCTGGATGGAGGTGGGCGGCGCGCGCAGGGACATGTACGTCTACGCGAAGATCACTGGTACGGATCGGTGATCTCGCGCAGGCGGGTCAGCGCGCGGCGGAGGTGGGCGGCGTCGCGACTGCCGAGGTGCCGCGTCCATTCCGCGGCACGCCATCGACCACGAGCGGTCCGGCCTCGCGGACCTCCTCGACGAGCTGTCCGAGCGGGAGTGGGAGACCCCGTCCCTGTGCGAGGGCTGGCGGGTGCGCGACGTGGCGGCCCACCTGACGCTCACCCACACCGGCCCGGGACGCGCGGCCTACGAGCTGCTGCGGGCCCGCGGAGACCTGAACCGCATGATCCACGACACCGCCGTACGGCAGGCCGCGCTGCCCGTCCAGCGGTACGGCGCGCTGCTCAGGGACATGGTGGGCTCGCGCAGGAAGGCGCCCGTCATCAGCCACTTCGAGCCGCTCATCGACGTTCTCGTGCACGGACAGGACATCGCGCTCCCGCTGGGGCGGGAACGGCCCATGCCGGTGCGGCCCACGGCGGCCGCCGCGACCCGGGTGTGGGGCATGGGGTGGCCGTTCCGGGCGCGACACCGGCTGGCGGGTCTCCAACTGGTCGCCACCGACTGCACGTGGTCGGCGGGGCAGGGCGCGCGGGTCGAGGGCGATATCGGGGCGATCCTGCTGCTGCTGCTGGCCGGCCGAGGGGCCGCCGCCCTGCCCCGGCTGTCCGGAGCAGGCCACGCCGACCTGCGCACCCGCCTTACCCCGGCCACCCGCTCGTAGACCGGCAAGTGTCTCGGCCCGGAGGGGGATGGGCGCGGGTCCGGCCGTCGGATGGCGCCGACCGTCCGTGGGCCGGCGGGGTCTGTCATCTGAAAGCCGACCGTCCGTGGGCCGGCGGGGGTCTGTCATCTGAAAGCCGACCGTCCGTGGACCGGCGGCGGTCTGTCATCTGAGAGTCGATCGTCCGTAGGCCGGCGGGGTCTGTCATTTGAGAGTCGATCGTCCGTGAACGGGGGACGCCGGACCGGCCGCCTGGTCTCCTGGCCGTCCGGCGTGGGGCCGGTCCCGGATGCCGTGGGCCAGAGACGCCATATCGGCCGTCGAAGGGTTGGCAAAGCCGGATCGGCCCTTTCCGGCCCGCCCGGTCTGCCTGCGGTAAAGGCTCGGCAACAGCACGGTACTCGAACCATGAATCGCAGGGGTTCGTCCCGACCGGGGCAAGACGATCGTCACTGGGCTGCGGGACCACCCGCGCCGGCATGGTCACGCGCGGCGAACGAACGGATGCATTCATGCGCGATGTGAAGATCGGGCGGCCGATGGGCGATGGCGGAGCGGACCGGGAGGGGCGCGGATGAACGCGCCTGTCGCCACCCGGACGAAGACGGCGTTCCGGCCCGAGCTCGCACCGGACGGCACGGCTGAGCCGGTCGTCGACGTCGTCATCCCGGTGCTGAACGAGGAACTGGCGCTCCCCGGGTGCGTCAAGACGCTGCACGCCTTCCTATCGGAGTCGTTCCCGCTGCCGTGGCGCATCACGATCGCCGACAACGGCAGCACCGACCGGACCTGGCCCATCGCGCAGGAGCTCAGCCGTACCTACGAGAACGTGTACGCGCGGCGGCTGGACATCAGGGGCCGCGGGGCGGCGCTGAAGCAGACCTGGCGGGAGAGCCCGGCCGCGATCGTCGCCTACATGGACGTCGACCTGTCCACCGACCTGGACGCGTTCCTGCCGCTGGTGGCCCCGCTGATCAGCGGCCACTCCGAGGTGGCCATCGGGACGCGGCTCGCGCGTACGGCCCGGGTGCACCGCAGCGTCAAGCGGGAGATCGTCTCCCGCGCCTACAACATGATCATCAGGATGGGCTTCGGGGCCGGGTTCAGCGACGCGCAGTGCGGTTTCAAGGCTGTCCGGGCCGACCGGGTCCGGCCGCTCCTGGACAAGATCGCCGACGACAAGTGGTTCTTCGACACGGAGCTGCTGCTGCTGGCCGAGTACAACGGGCTGCGCATCCACGAGACACCCGTCGACTGGTACGAGGACGTCGACACCCGCGTCAAGGTCTGCCGCACCGCCTATGACGATCTCCGCGGCCTGTGGCGCATGGCCTGGGCGATGTCGACGGGCGCGGCGCGGGTGCCGGTGCCCAGGCGCTCGGAGCTCGCGCCGCTCCACCCGCAGGCCACGATCGCCGAGCCGCGCAACCCGCTGCTGGCCAAGCTGTTGTCGTTCGCGCTGGTCGGAGTGGTCAGCACGGTGCTGCACACGCTCCTGTACCTGCTGCTGCGCACCGCCTGGTCTCCCGCGATGGCCAACCTGGCCGCGCTCTGCGTGGCCACGCTGTTCAACACCGAGGCCAACCGGCGCTGGACCTTCCGCCGCCACGGCGGCCCCCGGCTGCGCGCCCACTTCCGTGCCGGGTTGCTGTTCGCGCTGAACTACCTGGTGACCACGGTCGTCGTCACGGCAGTCGTCCAGTCCCTGCCCGAACACGGGCGGGGCCTGGAGGTCGCCACCCTCGTCGTCTCCTATCTGGCGATCACGGTCTTCCGCTTCGTCGCCCTGGACCGCTGGGTGTTCCGCTCGGCGCGCCCGACATTCACGGCATAGGCCCGGTACGCCGCAGGAGGGTGACGCGATGACCACGGCGATCATCGAGCGCGCGGGAGCCGCCGAAGCGGCCGCGCCGAGGCCGGGGCGGCGGTTGGCGGGCGCGCTTCCCGGCGCCGTCGCCGTCCTGGTGGCGGCCGGAACGCTGCTGGTCCACGGCACGCCACCCAAGGACGTCGCGGTCTTCGCGGCGTATGTCGCGCTCGCCCTCACCCTGCCGGGAACCCTCCTCTGGCGGGCGCTCACCCGCCTGCGGCTGCCCACGGCCGTCGACCTGGCCGCGGGAACCGCCCTCGGGTACACGCTGGAGATCTTCACCTACATGGCGGCCAGGGCGGCCGGCCAGCCCCGCCTGGCCGTCCTCGGCCCGGCGGCGGTCCTCGTGGCCTTCGTCGCGGTCCCGCGCCTGCGCCGGCACTGGCTGCCCGGCGCGCGGCCGCGCATCCCCCTCGGGTACGGCGCGGCGCTCAGCGCGGTGTTCTGCTTCCTGACCGTCTCCAGCGGGCTCACCTTCTTCACCGGCCACGGCCTGCGGTGGCCGGCGAACGCGACGCCGTACGTGGACATGCCGTTCCACCTGTCGCTCGTCGGGGAGCTGCGGCACCACATGCCGCCGACCGTGCCCCACGTCATGGGCGAGCCGCTGTCCTACCACTGGTTCGTCTACGCGGACATGGCCGCCACGAGCTGGGCGACCGGCATCGAGGCCCAGACGATCCTGTACCGCCTCGCCATGCTGCCGATGCTGGCGATCTTCGTCGTGCTCGTCCCTGCCGTCGCGTATTTGATCACCCGCTCCTGGCTGCCCGGCGTGCTGGCGCTCGCCGCGACCTACCTGCTGGCCCCGCCGAACCCCTACGCCTGGTTGCCCGGCCCCTTCACCTCAGGTCCGCTGGACGCTTCGCTGGCCTGGCTGAGCCCCACGCAGACCTTCGGCGCGGCCCTCTTCGGCGCTCTCGCGCTGCTGGTGGTCGGCCTGCTGCGCGGGGACGGGCGGCGGAAGGCGACGTTCGTTCCGGTGGTCGTGCTGCTGGTCGCCCTGTCAGGGGCGAAGGCGACCTATCTGCCCCTGCTGCTGGCCGGGATCTGCCTGCTGGTCGTGGTGGACTGGGTGAGGTCGCGGCGGGTGGACCGCGGCGTCCTCCTGCTCGGCGCTGTCACGCTCGCCACGCTGGCGTTCGCCCAGCTCGTCCTCTTCGGCGGGGCGTCGCAGGGGATGCGGCTGTGGCCGTACTCGACGACCTTCCGGATGGTCGCGACGTGGACGACGACGGCCCGCATCGACGAGGTCCCGCTCGCGCCCGTCGTCATCTCGGTGACCTTCCTGCTGGCGTGGGCCGCGCTCTGGGTGGGGGCGTTCGGGCCCCGGCGCAAGCCTGGATCGGCCGAGGACCGGGGGCTGACCCTGTTCCTCGGGGTCGGCCTCGGCTCGCTCGGGGCGGTGCTGCTCCTGGGGCATCCGGGGATGAGCCAGCTCTACTTCCTCACCGCGGCCCGGCCGTACCTGTGGATCGTCGCCGCCGCGGGCGCGCTCGCCGCGCTCGACACGCTTCCCCCGCGGCGCCGCCCTGTGCTCGCCGGCGCGGCCGTCGCCGCGGGGACGGCCGTCGTGCTCCTGTTCCGGGCGGTGGGGCACGCCTTCCCGCCCCAGCTCGCCGTCCTCGGCGACACGGGGTTCAGCGCGGCCTTCCTCCTGCCCTTCGCCGCGCTGGCCGTGATCGTGCTCGCCGTGGCGGTGTCGCTGCGGCGCGTCCCGTGGCGGCGGGCGGCGGTGTTGTTCGTCGTCGTCGGGTTGTCGGCGCCCTCGGCGGTGCCGCCGGTGCGCAACGCGCTGACATCGCGCGGCAGCCCCTCGGAACGGGAGATCCCGGTGGGGGGCATCGCGGCCGCGCGCTGGGTGCGCGACCACTCCGACCCCGGCGACGTCCTGGCGACCAACGCGCACTGCCGCGTCACCGTGCGGCTGTGCGACAGCAGGCACTTCTGGATGTCGGCGTACGCCGAGCGGCGCGTCCTGGTCGAGAGCTGGTCCTACACCGCGACGAACCTGGCGGCGTTGCAGGACGTCAACCGGCAGTCCATGGCCGCCCAGCCGTTCTGGGACGGCGCGCTGCTGGCGGCCAACGACGCCGTCTTCACCGCACCCACCGCGGAGGCGGCGCGCCTGCTCAGGGAGCGGTACGGCGTGCGCTGGCTGCTGGCCCATCACTGGCGAAGGACACCGGTCGCCCCCGAGCTCGCCGCCTTCGCCACGCTTCGCTTCGCCAAGGGCCGGTTCGCCGTGTACGAGCTGACCGGCTGAGCAGCGGGCTTCCGGCTGGGCGCCCCGACGGTCGCCGCGCCGTCCGAGGAACGCGTGCGCCCGGAAACAACGCGTGCGCCGGGAACCGGAGCCGCTACCGGAAGCGCCGGACGAAGCGGCGCTGCCACGGCGTCTCGACGGCGCGCCGGGCGTAGTGCGCCCTGACGTAGCCGACCGCCTCGCCGCTCGGCACGCCGTCCAGCACGGCGAGGCAGGCCAGTGCCGTACCGGTGCGCCCCATCCCGCCCCCGCAGGCGACCTCGACCCGCTCGCTCTCGGCGCGCGCCCATGCCTCGCGCAGCGCGTCGGCGGTCGCCGTACGGTCGGACGGCAGCCAGAAGTCGGGCCAGCGGAGCCAGCGGGCCTCCCAGGCGACGGCCGGCGGCTCGTGGCCCAGCAGGTGGAGCGCGAAGGACGGCTCCGGCCCGGCGGGGAGCGGTCGCCGCAGCCCCCGGCCGCGCACCAGCCGGCCCGACGGCAGCCGCAGCACGCCGTCCGCCTCGGGATCCCATGGTGTGATCATTCGCCGGAGCGTAGCCGGTCGCCGGGCGGGAGCGGGCGCGGAACGGACCTCAGCCGGTCCAGTTCGCTGAGAGCAGGGCGGGCACGGCGCCCTGCCTCGCGGAGAGGAAGACCAGCAGGGGCGCGGCAGGAGCGGGCAGCTCCAGCTCGAGGATGTTGCCCGCCGTCGTGGCCCTGACGGGACCGGCCAGAGCCCCGTCCCTGACGCTCACGATCTGGTCCACGGACGGCGCCGCCGTACCGAGGGCCTCGCGGGTGCGGTGGCGCAGCCGCCGCGCCTCGACGCCCGCCCGGCGGAGGACCCGGCGCGCCGGCGCGCGGTCCCTCGCCGTGGTGGCCCGGCCGGCGGTGTCCGCCATGCTGCCGAGCCGGAAGGTCAGCCTGCCGCCCGAGCCGGCGACGCCCGGCGGGACGGGGTTGACCACGAAGAAGCCGGAACGCAGCGAGCGGCTGCCGCGCCGGTGCAGGTGGGCCAGGCCGCCCCCGCTGACCAGCGACAGGGCCTCGCAGCCGGCGCCGTCCGCTCGCTCGCTTCGCGGGACCGCCTTCCCCTCCGGCGCCTCCTCGATCACGACGCCGTCGACGCGCAGACCCGCCGCGCCACCGCCCATGACGCGGCCCGCCACCGCCTCGCGCGCCTCCCGGGACAGCCCGTGCCCTTCGGTGATGTCCAGGGCCTCCACGCAGATCAGGCCGTCGTCGGGCACCTCGTCGGGCAGCAGGTCGAAGACGGCGCGCGCGCTCGTGATGCCCTTGCCGCCCTTCAACAGGACGCACTGCCGCAGCTGCCCCTGGGCGCGCACCTGCACCAGGCGCGGCGGCAGCTGATGCGCCTTGACCAGGTCCGAGGACCCCGGCAGGTGCCAGCCGGGCACCGAGACGGCGTCCAGGGCCAGCGTCACCGTGACGCGCAGGCGGCGGCCCCCGGCCGCGACCTTGAACCCCATGAGCCCCGAGCGCTCGAACCGGCCCACGATCCGCCTGCCTCGGTGGAACTGGTCGGTCACCGTCAGCGCCGCCGCCTGCCCGTCGAACACCTCGACCGGTGGCCGCAGCTCGGCGACCGCCTCGTCGAGCCAGGTGGCGAAGCCGTTCAGGAGTATGGTCATGATGCGCTCCTCGATGCGGTGAGGGCCGCGGCGAGCCCTGCTGGATCCCGGAAGTCGAACCGGCTGAGCAGCGGCTCGCGCCGCCCCCACATGCGGCGCACCGCGCAGTGCAGCGGGTCGCCGTCGCGCTCCACGTGCTGCAGGCCGACGGTGAGCGCGCGCAGGTACTCCTCGCCCTCGCCCATCTCCGCGTGCGGCAGCACCGGCGAGGACACGTCGGCCCCGCTACGGGACAGCCACAGCCACAGCCGGGCCCGCTCCCGCTGCTCAGGGCCCAGGACCGGGCCGCCCTTGACCAGATCGGCGACGGACTCGCCCAGCAGGGCCCAGTAGTCGTCCCGCGTCTCGGCGACGTGCGTGAGGCCGCAGCCGCTCCACTCCGCCCAGCCCGCCTGGATCACCGGGACGCCGAACGCGGGCAGCTCGCCGCAGACGCCGCCGCGTACCGTGACGCCCACGTCGGTCATGCTCCACAGCATGTTCCTCGACAGCTCCAGGCTCGTCGCGAAGGCCAGGTGCGAGCGTCCGGAACAGCGTGCGGCGACGGAGGCGAAGTGACCGGTGGTGTCGTACCGGTCCTGGCCGGGGTGGTCGAGGAAGAGCCAGTTCACCGACTCCTCGGCCACGGCGTACGCGGCGGTCTCCTCCAGCCACTCCGCCAGGTCGTCGAACAGCTCGCGGTTCGTCCCGACGGCGTCCGACACGGCCTGGTTGAACACGGTGACGAGGGGGCGCTCCGGCCCGAGGCCGAGCCGGTGGCAGCCGTGCTCGCGCAGCTGGCGGCGCTCGGTCTCGGTGCGTACCTCGAAGGGGCCGCCCCCGCCTGGACCGGTCTTCACGCGCCACGCCACCTGCTCGGCGTTCGGCCTGACGAGGTCCCTGTACGGCCAGACGTGCCAGTCGAAGTAGCGGGCGATCTCGCCGGTGAGCTCCTCGCGGAAGGTACCCGTCCCCTGGCGCGCCTCGGGGAAGAGCGTGTACGCCTTCAGCGACCCGGTGCTCTGCACGTGCACGACCGGGACGTCCATCCGCATCGCCGTGTCGACCGCCAGCCCCCACTGGTCGTAGTCGACCTGGCTGGTGACCAGCGCGGTGGGCGACAGGTCGGAGAAGATCCGCTCGTAGACCGCCGACAGCGCCCTGGCGCGGGCGCGGCGCGCGCGGTACCGCTCGTCCTCGGTACGGGGCAGCCGCGGCACCCGGTTGAGCCGGAGCAGGCTCGCCTTCTCCAGCGCGTCCAGCGTGGCCTGCTCGACCCCGGCCGCGGGAGCGTCACCCTCCCTCGCCAGCCGGCGCTCGGTGAGATCGTGCACGTCGATGATGTCGTCCGCGCCGAACGCCTCCGCCAGCCTGCGTACCCGCGCCACGTCGAAGTCCTCGCACAGCAGCCGGCTCCACTCCCGGTCGAGACCGGTGAGCACGACCAGCCGTGCGGAGGTCAGATCGCAGATCGCGTTGGCCAGCATCAGGTTGCGGACGATCACCCGGATGTCCTGGTGCATGGCCTCGGCCACCACGCAGGTCCCGGGCTGGGAAGGACGCCTGCCCCAGTAGGCCCTCGCAGCGGAGAGCAGGCGGTCGAACTGCTCTCCTCCCCCGACAAGACGCATCTGCCCCTCCATCGTTCATCGGCGTGGCGGCCGCGTTGACCTTGCCAGGAGGGGCGGAGATCGGGCCCGCCAACACGCGATCCTTTGCCATGGCCGCCGGGCGGTTTTACCTGGCGGGGCTCGCGCCGGAGGGCATTACCACGATCTCGCACGGGCTTCAAGTCACGAGAATTCGTGACCTGACGGGGCGGACGCGCTCTGGCGTACTGGAGGCATGACCTGAGCCCGGGACCGGTAGCGGCGACCGGGCTCCCGACCGGGCGGTCCTGTTCTGCGTGGTGGCATTCACGGGGGTCACCACGCTCACCCGGTCGGCGACCACCCGCCGCTGGTGAGGATGCCGTCGGTCATGGTCACGACGGTGTCGACCATCGCGAGGGTGGAGGTGTCGTGGGTGACCATCACGGTCGCCAGGTTGTTCTTCCTGGTGAGTGTGGCCAGCAGGGCGACGATCAGCTCGCCGCGGCGGTGGTCGAGGGCGCTGGTGGGTTCGTCCACCAGCAGGATCTCGGGCTCGTTCATCAGGGCGCGGGCGATGTTGACCCGCTGACGCTCGCCGCCGGACAGCTGATGGGGCAGCTTGCCGTGCTTGTCGGCCAGGTCGACGGCGCCCAGGAGCTCGCGGGCGCGCGCGGACGCGGCGGCGGGTCTGGTGCCCGCGATGTGGGCCATGACCAGGAGCTGGTCGAGCGCGGTCAGCGAGGGCAGCAGGTTGGACTGCTGGAAGATGATCCCGATGTGGTCGCGGCGTATCCGGGTTCTGGCCGCCTGACCGGCGTCGGTGACGTCGGTCCCGGCCACCGACACGGTGCCGGAGGTGGGGCGGATGAGCGTGGCGGCGACGGCCAGCAGGCTGGACTTGCCCGACCCGGACGGGCCGACGACAGCGGTGAACTCGCCGGGCGCGACCGCCAGGTCGACATGGTTCAGGGCGGTGAGGGTGCGCTCGCCGTCGGGGTAGGTCAGGACGACGTCGGTGAGCTTGAGGGTCATCGGGAGGCTCCCAGAGCGGTCAGCGGGTCAACCGAGGTGATCTTGTGGATGGCCAGGGCGGCGCCGCCGGCGCCCAGGGCGATCATCACGACCACGGGGACGATCGTGGTGGCGGGCGACAGCACGAACGGGACGGTGCCTTCGACCAGCGCGCCGAAGCCGGCGCCGAGCGCGCCGCCGATGCCGGCGCCCAGCAGCAGCACCACGACGGCCTGGGCGAGCGCGTCGCGCAGCAGGTAGCCGGTGCCGGCGCCCAGCGCCTTGAGCACGGCGACGTCGCCGCGCCGCTGGATGGTCCACACGGTGAAGAAGGCGCCGATGACCAGGGCGGAGATCGCGAACAGGAAGCCGCGCATCAGCTGCAGCGAGCCGTTCTCCGAGGTGTAGGAGCCGACCGCGGCCGGGGCGTCGGCCAGCGGGACGGTGGTGGTGCCCAGCCGGGCGTCGGCGGCGGTCAGGCCGGTCAGGTCGGCCTGGTCGCCGGTGCGCAGGGCCAGGACGGTCGCCGTCGTGTCGGGTTCGCCCTGGCGGGCCAGCGGGGTCCAGTCCTCGACACTGATCCAGGCGACCGGGGTGTGGCTGTAGGAGGCCGTGCCGTCGCCGACGACGACGGTGAAGTCGCGGCCCAACAGCTGCACCGTGTCCCCGGCCGACAGGTCGCTGTCGCCGGCCAGGGCCGCCGGCAGCACCACGGTGCCGGCGCGCAGCGACGCCGGGGCGAGCCGGCCGCCGGGCTGGGCGGCGAAGACGGCGACGGCCTCGCTGTCGTCGCCGCGGGTCAGGCGGGCCATGGACACGCCGAGGCGTTCGGCCTGGACGTGGTCGACGGCCTGCCACGCCTTCCAGGCGCTCTCGCTGATCCGGCTGTCGGCGAAGGCGGGTTTGTCCCCGCCGGAGAAGACGATGTGGTCGGCCGCCAGGTTCTCGACCGCGGAGATGTTCTCGCGGGCCAGGCCGGCGGTCAGGCCGGACAGCATGGTCACCAGCAGCGTGATGAGCACGACGACGACACCCATGAGGGCGAAGCGTCCTTTGGCGAAGCGTAGGTCTCTGAGCGCCACGAACACGGCGCGTCCTCCTGGGTGGCGGTGGGTGAGGGGGTGCGCCTCCCAGCGTGCGTGGTCCGGCCGCGGTGGCGCATCGTGCCCGCGGACCGGCGGGGCTCCCTCATCCGGTCAGCCGGAATACACCTTTTGAACGATGCGGCAGCTGATCCACCGGGCCTACGCTGAGTGAGAGATGATGAACCATCCGTTTCCGCCCGCGTTGCGGCTGCTGCGGTGGACCGTCCACGGCACCTTCGCGACCCTGCTGGTCATCGCGCTGACCAGCCTGCTCCGCCACGGTCATGGCCTGCTGGCCGCCGCGGGCGCGCTGCTGGGCGTGGTGTACATGGCGGGCATCGTCATCGAGCGGCGGCTGCCGCACTTCGGCGGTCGCACCCACCTGCTGCTGGGCCGGATCTGGCTCGCCCTGATCACCATGGGCTGGGCCGCGCTCGCGCTGGCCGCCCCGCAGTACATCTGGCTGGCCTTTCCGCTGTTCTTCGCCTACCTGCACCTGCTGCCGCTGCCGATCGCCCTGCCAGGGGTGGCCCTGCTGACCGCCGCCGCCATCGCCGCCACCGGCTGGCACACCAGGGGCCTGACCGCGGCGCAGGTGATCGGCCCGGTCGTCGGCGCGGTCGTCGCCACGCTCATGGCCATGGTCTACAAGGCCCTGTACGCCGAGAGCGAGCAGCGCCGCCGGCTGATCGACGACCTGGTGCACACCCAGGACAAGCTGGTCGAGGCCGAACGCGAAGGCGCCCGCCTGGCCGAGCGGGAACGCCTGGCCAGGGAGATCCACGACACCCTGGCCCAGGGCATGTCCAGCATCATCCTGCTGCTGCGCGCCGCCCGCCGCGACCTGGCCCACGATCCCGGGCAGGCCGAGGCGCGCATCGGCGAGGCGGAACGCGCCGCCCAGGACAACCTGGAGGAGGCGCGCAACTTCGTGCGCGCCCTGGCGCCGCCCGCGCTGCAGCAGTCCTCGCTCGTCGCGGCGCTGCGCCGCGTCAGCGACACGGCGCTGGCCGGCACCGGCATCCAGGCGCGCTTCGAGGTGTCGGGGAGCCCCCTGCCGCTGCCCACCGACTACGACCCCGTACTGCTGCGCATCGCGCAAGGCGCCCTGGGCAACGTCAGCCGGCACTCCGGCGCCCGGCACGCCGCGGTCACGCTCACCTACCTCGACGACATGGTGGTGCTCGACGTCGTCGACGACGGCCGCGGCTTCGATCCGGACCGGTCCGCCCACCCCGGCGCGGGCGCCGGCCACGGGACCGGTTTCGGCCTGCGCGCGATGCGTGACCGGGTCGGGGCGCTGGGCGGCGCCTTGACGGTGGAGTCCGTCCCCGGCGAGGGCACCGCGATCGTGGCCGCCCTGCCGCTGCCGGCCGGGAGGGCGTCATGACGGCGGCGATCCGGATCCTGCTGGTGGACGACCATCCGGTGGTCCGCTCGGGGCTGCGCGCCATGCTGGCCGACCAGGACGACTTCGAGCTGGTCGGCCAGGCCGCCACCGGGGAGGAGGCCGTCGAGCTGGCCGGTCGCCTGTCACCGGACGTCGTCCTGATGGACCTGCAGCTCGGGCCCGGCATGCACGGCAGCGAGGCCACCCGCCACATCGTCGCCCTGGGGGGCCCGCGCGTGCTGGTGCTCACCACCTTCGACACCGACGCCGACATCCTGACCGCCGTCGACGCCGGCGCCACCGGCTACCTGCTCAAGGACGCGCCCCCGCACGAGCTGCACGCGGCCATCCGCTCGGCGGCCGCCGGCAGCAGCGCCCTGGCCCCCAGCGTCGCCTCCCGGCTGCTGGACCGGATGCGCACCCCGGACGTCACCCTGAGCCCCCGCGAGCTCGAGGTGCTCGTCCACGTCGCCGCCGGCCTGTCCAACCGGGAGATCAGCAAGCAGCTGTTCCTCAGCGAGACCACGGTCAAGACGCACCTGGTGCACATCTACGCCAAGCTCGGCGTCGACTCGCGCACCGCCGCGGTGGCCGCCGCCGTCAAGCGCGGCCTCATCCGCCGCTCCTGAAGCCCGGTCCGGGCTCAGCCGGTCCGGGCTCAGTCGTGCCGGGCTCAGTCGTGCCGGGCTCAGTCGTGCCGGGCTCAGTCGTGCCGGGGGATGCCCGAGACCTCGTGGTCGGCGTGGAACAGCGCCTCGTGGATGAGCGCCCGGACGTGGGCGTCACGGGCCCGGTAGACCACGCGCCGGCCGTCGCGCCGGGTCTCGACGAGGCCGGCCAGGCGCAGCTTGGCCAGGTGCTGCGAGACGGAGGGGCGCGCGACGCCGAGGGCCTGCGCCAGCGAGCTGACGTCGTAGTCGCCGGAGGAGAGCAGCCACATCAGCCGCAGGCGTGTCGCGTCGCTGAGCATCCGGAAGGCGTCGACGGCGGCTTCGACCTGCGCGCTGGTGGGTTGTTCCTGCGACTGTGTGGCACCTGATTCGTTGTCGCGTGCGTACATGACTACATATGATGCCGACAAACGGGTCATGCGCAAGTGAGGTGGGTCATGCCTGAGCAGAACGAGACAGGGTCTTTGCCGGCGCACGGCCACGGGCACGGGCACGCCGGTCATGGGCACGGGCACGGGCACGCCGGTCATGGGCGTGCCAGGGGGCGGCTCGGGCGGCTGCTGTCCGGCCTCGGGCACGCCTTCACCCCCCACAGCCACGACAGCGCGGACAAGACCGACCCGGCCCTGGAGTCGAGCAGCCGGGGCATACGCGTCGTCGCCGTCTCCTTCGCCGTGTTGATGGTCACCGCCGCCGTCCAGGCGGTCATCGTCGCCTTCTCCGGCTCGGTGGCGCTGCTCGGCGACACGCTGCACAACGTCGCCGACGCCCTGACGGCGATCCCGCTGGCCATCGCGTTCTCGGTGGGGCGGCGGACGGCCACGCGGCGATTCACCTACGGGTACGGCAGGGCCGAGGACCTGGCGGGCATCGTCATCGTCCTGCTCATCGCGACCTCGGCGGGCCTGGCGGGCTACGAGGCGGTCACACGGCTGCTCGATCCGCGGGACGTCCAGGCGCTCGGGCTGGTGGCCGCCGCCGGGATCGTCGGGTTCGCCGGCAACGAGTGGGTGGCCCGCTATCGCATCAAGGTCGGCCGCGAGATCGGTTCGGCGGCGCTGGTGGCCGACGGCCTGCACGCCCGCACCGACGGCTTCACCTCGCTCGCCGTGCTCCTCGGCGCAGGCGGTGCCGCGCTCGGGTTCCCGGTCGCCGACCCGATCGTCGGCCTGCTGATCACCGCGGCCATCCTGTTCGTGTTGCGTGACGCGGCCCGCGAGATCTACCACCGGCTGATGGACGCGGTGGATCCCACGCTGGTCGCCGCGGCCGAGCGCATCCTGGCCGCCGTCCCCGGCGTCGTCCGGGCCGGTTCGGTACGGCTGCGCTGGGTCGGCCACGCCCTGCGCGCCGAGGTCGACATCGTGGTGAGCCACGAGCTGTCGCTGGTCGAGGCGCACGCCGTGGCGGTGGCGGCCGAGCACCGGCTCATCCACGAGTTGCCACGCCTGCGGGCCGCCACGGTGCACGCCGACCCCGACGGGCCGGACGGCACCGACCACCACGCCGTCCTGGTCGCCCACCGGTAGCCACGCGGGCCCTCGGTGGCGCCGGTCATCCGGTGCCACCGGCGGGTTCGAAGCCGGCGGTGACCCGCAGGCCGCCGTCCGGCGACGGGCGCACGGCGAGCGTCGCGTCGTGGGCGGTGGCGATGGCCTGCACGATGGACAGGCCCAGGCCGAGCCCGCGTTCGCTGGTCGCCGGTGCGGGTCAGGCGCGCCAGGCGGTGGCCGCTTCCTTGGCGTACTCGGTGAAGTCGCGGGCGGGCCGGCCCAGCGCCTGCCGTACGCCGTCGGCGAGGCTCTCGTTGCGGCCGTCGAGCACCTCGGCGAACAGCGCGTTGAGGCCGGCGATCTCGTCCTCGGGGACGCCCGCCGCGCGTGCCCCCTCGGCGAACTCCTCCGGGGTGACCGGCGCGTAGCCGACCTCGCGCCCGGCGGCGGCGGAGATCTCCGCGGCGGCCTCGGCGAAGGAGAGCAGGCGCGGGCCCGTGAGCTCGTAGACCTTCCCTGCGTGCCCGTCCTCGACGAGGGCGGCGGTGGCCACGTCGGCGATGTCCTCGACGTCCACGAAGGGCTCGGTCACGTCGCCGGCGGGCAGCGCGATCGTGCCGCTCAGCACCGGGTCGAGCAGCCAGCCCTCGCTGAAGTTCTGCATGAACCAGCTGCAGCGCACGACCGTGGCCTCGACGCCGGAGCCCAGCACGACCTGCTCGGCCTGCTGGGCCAGCTCCTCGTTACGGCCCGACAGCAGCACCAGGCGGCGCACGCCGGACCGTACGGCCAGCGCGGTGAACTCGCGGACGCGGTCGAGGGCGCCGGGGAAGGCCAGGTCGGGGTAGTAGGTGATGTAGACGGCGTGGACGTCGCGCACGATCGGCGCCCAGGTGCCGGCGTCCTCCCAGTCGAAGGCGGGGCGGGAGCCGGCGCGCACGTCGTGGCCCGCCGCCTTCAGCCGGTCCACCACGCGGCGGCCCGTCTTGCCGGTAGCTCCGAGAACCAGGATGGTGTTGTTCGTCGTCATGCCTGTAGTCAATCGGCCCGCGACGAGACTGGACATGGCTGAGGCGCGCACCCGCATAAGCGGGCGTCTCAGGCGGGACCGGCGTGCGCGGCCCGTACATCGTCGAACGCGGCGCGGCCGCCGTGCGCGACTTCGCCGAGTCGGGCCGACAGGCGGGCTTCCCACGCGCGGGTTCTCGTGAGGCCATGCCGGGAAACGGTAGTTCGTTCCGCGAATTTGTTAGTCTGGGCCGGTGAGTAAGCATGTTGACGGCCAGATCGGAGCGGTGGCCGCACTGGTGCGGTCCACGTTCCTGGTGAATGCCGTGTACGCAGATTCCGCCCGCGAGTACGGCCTCACCCAGCAGCAGGGCCAGCTGTTGTGCGTCCTGATGGCGCAGCCGTACGGCATGACCGAGCTGGGCGCGGTCCTCGGCCTGGCCAAGTCGAGCCTGACCGGCCTGGTGGATCGCAGCGAGCGCAACGGCCTGGTCCAGCGCAACCCCGACCCTCAGGACTCCCGTGCGGTGAGGGTGGCGCTCACCAGGCGGGGCGCCCAGCTGGCCGATGAGTTCTACACCGAGACGTGCCGCCGCGTCGAGGAGCTGACCTCGGGGTTCGCCCCGGCGGAGCGCGACACGCTCGCCGCCCTGCTCGGTCGCATCGTGGCGGACAACAAGGTTCCCACCGTCTTCATGGAACCGGATCACACCCGCTGAACGAGAGAGGGAGTTGCAGTTCGTGCCACGAACTAATATTGTTCGTGCCACGAACTCAACCCCTTTTTCGTGTTGGAGTGTGAATCATGAGCCGTACAGTCGTGATCATCGGTGGAGGTTACGGTGGTTCCGCGGTCGCCAAGGCGCTGGACGCGGAGGCCGACGTCGTCCTCATCGACCCCCGCGACGCGTTCATCAACTCGGCCGGCTCGCTGCGCGCGCTGACCCAGCCCGACTGGGCGCACAACATGTTCTTCCCCTACGACCAGTGGCTCAGGCGCGGCACGGTGATCCGCGACCGGGCGGTCTCGGCGGACCCCGGCGGTGTCACCCTGGCCTCGGGCCGGCGAATCGAGGCCGACTATCTGGTCCTGGCCACTGGCTCCAGCTACACCTATCCGGCCAAGCCCAACGCCGACTCCACCGGCGAGGTCCTGGACGACCTGCTCCGGACCCACAAGGAGCTGGCGGGTTCCGAGCGGGTGCTGATCCTCGGCGCCGGGCCGGTCGGCCTGGAGCTGGCCGGCGAGATCAAGGAGGTCTGGCCGCACAAGCACGTGACCATCCTCGACCCGGCCGAGCAACTGCTGCCCGCCTTCCCCGCGGAGATGCGCGCGGAGCTGCGCCGCCAGCTCGACGAGCTGGCGGTCCACCTGCGGCTGGGCACCGGCCTGACCGCGCCTCCGGCGACCGAGCCAGGCCAGGCGGCGACGTTCACCGTCGCCACGACGGGCGGGGAGGAGATCACCGCCGACATCTGGTTCCGCGCGCACGGCGCGCGCGTCAACAGCGACTACCTCGCCGACGGCGAGCTGACGACACGTTCGCCGCAGGGTCAGGTGCCGGTCACCGAGACCCTCAACGTCCGCGGGTACGACCGCGTCTACGCGATCGGCGACATCACCGACGTCGCCGAGGCCAAGATGGCCGGATACGCGATGCAGCACGCCGAGGTGGTGGCCCAGAACATCATCGCCCAGCTGCGCGGCGAGCAGCCGGCGGCCACCTACCGGCCGCTGCCCCACCCCATGATCCTGCTGCCCCTCGGCCCGCGCCAGGGTGTCGGCCAGTTGCCCAGCCCCGACGGGCCGGTCGTCGTCCCGGCCGAGACCGTCTCGGCGTACAAGGGGGCCGATCTGTTCACCGGCCGCTTCACCGAGCAGTTCGGCGCCGCCTGACATGGACTACACCCAGCTGGGCCGCAGCGGCCTGTCCGTGTCCCGGCTCATCCTGGGCACGATGAACTTCGGGACGGAAACCTCCGAACAGGACAGTCACACGATCATGGACCGTGCGCATGAGCACGGCATCAACTTCTTCGACACCGCCGACGTGTACAGCGGAGGTCGCACCGAGGAGATCATCGGCCGCTGGTTCGCCACGGGAGGCGGCAGGCGCGACAGGACCGTCCTGGCCACCAAGCTCTACCTCCCGACAGGCGAGTGGCCCAACGACAGCCGCCTGTCCGCGCTGCACATCAAGCGCGCGTGCGAGGCCTCGCTCCAGCGGCTGGGCACCGACCACATCGACATGTACCAGATGCACCACATCGATAGGAACACGCCGTGGGAGGAGATCTGGGAGGCCTTCAGCGTCCTGCGCCAGCAGGGCAAGGTGCTCTACTTCGGCTCCTCCAACTTCGCCGGCTGGCACCTCGCCCTGGCACAGGAGACGGCGCGCGCCCGGCACCTGCTCGGCCTGGTCGCCGAGCAGTCCATCTACAACCTGCTGAACCGCTGGGCCGAGCTGGAAGTACTGCCCGCGGCGCGGCACTACGGGCTCGGCCTGATCCCGTGGTCGCCTCTGCACGGCGGAGTGCTCGGCGGCGTCCTGCGCAAGCGGAAGGAGGGCGTCGCCTCCCGCGGCGACTCCGGGCGATCGGTCCAGACCCTGGCCAAGCACAGGGAAACGATCGAGGCGTACGAGAAGATGTGCGCCGGCCTCGGTGAGGACCCCGCCGACGTCGCTCTGGCATGGTTGCTGGCGCAGGACGGCGTGACCGGGCCGATCGTCGGGCCGCGCACGGTCGAGCAGCTCAACGGCTCGCTCAGGGCCCTGATGATCACTCTCGACCAGGCCACGCTCGCCAGGCTGGACGAGCTGTTCCCGCCACCCGGGCCGAACGGCGCCAAACCCGCGCCGGAAGCGTACGCCTGGTGAACATCTCCATCCGCACGAAAGGCAGAACCTTGTCCGCACACAACGTCGTCTTCGGCTTCGGCACGCATCCGGGCATCGACGACATTCCCGAGCTGTTGCGCGTCGTCCAGCAGGCCGACCGGGACGGGCTCGACATCTTCACCCTGTCGGACCATCCCTACATCGGCGGGCGCCTGGACGCCTACGCCGCGCTCGGCTTCATCCTCGGGCGTACGCGGCACATCGCCGGCTTCGCCAACGTCACCAATCTGCCGACCCGGCCTCCTGCCATGCTGGCCAGGACGGTGACGTCGCTGTCGGCGCTGTCCGGTGGCCGGATCGTGCTCGGCATGGGCGCCGGCGGGCTGTGGGATCGCATCGCCGACATGGGAGTGCCGCGGCTGACGGCCGGCGACGCCGTGGACGCCTTCGAGGAGGCGATCGTCCTGGTCAAGCTGCTGTCGGGCGGCGGCCCTCCGGTCACCTACCAGGGCGATCACTACCAGGTGAACCAGATCGAGCCCGCTCCCGTCGCCGCGCCTCCCGTGTGGACCGGATCGGTTGGCCCGAAATCCCTGGCCGCCACCGGCCGCGTGGCCGACGGCTGGATCCCCGGCCACGCGGCCGACTGGCTCAGCGAACGCTACCGGGCCTCCCGGCCGATCATTGACGAGGCGGCGGCGTCCGCCGGCCGCGATCCGAGCGAGATCCGCACGGTCTTCAACTTCCCCGGACGCATCACCGACCGGCCGCTGCCCGCCACCCGCGACGGCGACGGCCGCTGGATCGGCGGCTCCGTCGCCCAATGGGTCGAGGAACTGACCGGAGCCGTGCTGGAGCACGGCGCGTCGGGCTTCACGCTCTTCTCCGCCGGCCACGGCGCCCCGGACCCCATCCAGCTGGCCCGCTGGGCCCAGGAGATCGTCCCCTCCGTACGCGAGGCGATCGCGAAGTAGGGCGGTTTCCGGGGCCGGGCGCCCGCGCTCGTGGGTCGGACGGTTTCGAGGCGCGGGAGATCGCGCTCAGGACGTCGGTCGGCGGGCCCCAGCCGCTTGCAAGATCTCTCCAAGTGGCGTGGTCTACCGTCCTCGCCATGAGAAAGACACATGTCATCGGTGGACTGCTGGCCTTCGTGATCGGCGCGGGCGTCCCGGCCTCGGCGCAGGCCGCCGCGACCTCCCCCATCCACTGGGGCCCCGTCAGGTCGGCGGCGGGACACTCGGGCCACGCCGAGGCCGATGTCTGGATCACCGACTTCAGCGCCGAGACGTTCGCCGTGTACGGCAAGCTTGACGACCGCGACCCGCACCGCGGCCACTGCGCCTCCATTC
This sequence comes from Nonomuraea sp. NPDC003754, assembly GCF_053605785.1. Classification (NCBI taxonomy): domain Bacteria; kingdom Bacillati; phylum Actinomycetota; class Actinomycetes; order Streptosporangiales; family Streptosporangiaceae; genus Nonomuraea; species Nonomuraea sp. NPDC003754. The sequence continues at coordinate 34,749 of NZ_JBSGJX010000004.1, read as the reverse complement.
GTGCCCGCTTCCACTACGTGGGCGGTGGCACCGGATGGAGCCTGCCCCGCTCGACCTGCTCGGCCAAGAGCTCCTTCCGGCTCACGTCGGACGGAGAGATCAACCGGGTGGACGTGCGGGTCTGCCTCCACGACCTGGGCCTGCGCAAGACCTTCCGGTGCCACGTCGACGTCATCAAGCCCGAGATCATCGCGAACTGGCCGCAGTGACCCTTGGCCATCTGGCCGAAGCCGGCCTCGTGGCGGGATGAAAGCGGTCAAGCATGCCGTTCGGCATGGCTCGCCCCGGATCGCCCGCGTTCGAGAGATGGCAGGAGGTGGGCGAGGTTCCGCCACTGGTCCAGTGTGGCGGTGCGCGGGTCGGAGGGGAGCGCCTGGAGGCAGACGTGGTCGGCGCCCGCCGCCAGGTGGGCGTCGATCCTCTCGGCGATCATGTCTTCGCCGGTGGCCACGAGGGAGTCGACGAGGCGGTCGCTGCCACCGTCGGCGAAGTCGGTGTCGTCGAACCCGAGCCGCCGCCAGCTGGCCCGGTACGGCTCGGCGGCGAGGTAAGCCGCGATGTGGCCGCGCGCCCTCGCCCGTGCCTCGTCGGCGGGCAACCCCGCGACGACCGCCTGTTCGACGATCAACGTTCGATCGGGCCCGAGCACGGTACGGGCGTCGGCGGTGTGTTCCGGCGTCACGAGATAGGAGAACGCGCCCGCGGCCCGGTCTCTGGCCAGGGTGAGGGCTTTGGGGCCCAGTGCGGCGAGAACCCGGGGTGCCGCGGGTGCCGTGGCACCGCCGATCCCGGCCAGGTCGAGGATGGGATCGGGCTCGTCCAGGCGGTCGAGGTGCTCGCGCAGCGCCGACAGGGGGCGTTCGTAACGCAGGCCCAGCACGCCCTCGACCAGGCGCGCGTGCGAGGTGCCCAGGCCGAGGACGAACCGGCCGGGATGGGTGTCGAGCAGGGAACGCGTCTGCATCCGGACGTTGCGGGGGTGGCGGCCCCAGATCACCGCGATGCCTGTGCCCACCACCAATGACCTGGTGGCCGCCAGCAGCGTGGACACCTCCATGAACGGGTCGCGAACGAGTCCTTCACTGAGCCATAGCGCGCCGTAGCCGAGCGTTTCGATCTCCGCCGCGATCGCGGCGGACTCGGCTGCCGGGCGCAGATCGATTCCGGAAACCCACAGTCCTACCGTGCCGATCGCGGGCATGGGTGACGTCAAGGGAGACCTCCCTCATAGAATTCGGAGTGGCGCTCCAGATGATACGGAGTGCCGCTCCGGTACGACCAGGGAGGGTGCGAGATGAGTGGCGAAGCCGCTGAGGGGGGCAGGCCGCATGCGGCTGTGCGCACGGACGCACGCCGTAACCGGGCGCGGCTGATCGAGGCGGCGAGCGCGCTGTTCGACGAGGTGGGGGCGGACGCGGCGGCGATGAACGACGTGGCCAGGCGGGCGGGAGTCGGGCCTGGCACGCTGTGGCGTCACTTCCCGAACAAGGACGCCCTGATCGCGGAGATCGTCGGCGAGAGCCTGGACGGGCTGGCGAACCTGGCCGCCGACCTGCTGGACACCAGCCCCCCCGAACCGGACTTCCTCCGGCGATGGGTCGCCGCGCTCGTGCGGCACATCACCCGGCACCAAGGGCTCGCCGCTCGGTTCGCGCGCGCCTCCGAGCACGTGGGCAGCCCGCTGGGCGCGCGCTGTCAGGCCGTCGAGCAGGTGGCCGCGGACCTCGTCGCACGCTCGCGAGAGCTCGGCCAGGTACGCGGCGATCTCACCGGGGCCGAGCTCATCCGCCTGGCGACGGCCGTCGCCTGGCTCGACGAGGCAGCCACGGAACCTGACACCGCCGCACGCCTCCTCGACCTGGTCTTCGACGGCATTCGCGCCCGCTGAGCGATGTCAGGAGCTCGCGTCTCCTGGGGCCTCGTGGGCGCCTCCCGCCGGGGCTGCCTGTCCTGCTCGCGCGGCGCTGACGGCGCGGCCGAGTGGCTGCGCCGCGAGCGTCGCAAGCGCGAGGCGCGTACCCATGAGATCATCACGCCCACACAGTGGTGAACTAGGTCGAATGAGACTCCAGAAGACGCTGGTGGACGAGATGCTCGTCTACAGCTTCATGATCGTCCTGCTCACCGGCGCCTTCCTCGCGTTCTTCTACACCCCCGGCGAGCGGGTGATCTACGACGGCTCCTTCGCGCCGCTGCTCGGCATCGAGATGAGCGGAGCCTATGCCTCGACGCTGCGGCTCAGTTTCGACGTCCGGGGCGGCCTGTTCATGCGGCACCTCCACCAGTGGGCGTCGTTGATCTTCCTGGTGGGGATCGTCCTGCGCGCGCTGCTCAGCCGTACGCTCCGCCAGATGCCGCCCGGGGTGGCGCTGCTGGGGCTGGCCGCGCTCAACCTGGTCGTCGGCTACGCCCTGACCGACGACCTGTACGCCGGGAGGATCGTGGGAGGGCTGCCGATCGCCTGGTGGTACGGCGCGCACCTGCTGCTGGCGCTCGTCGTGGCGTCCGCCCTGGTGCTCGCCTGGCGGCGAACGGGTGTTCAGCGGCCCAGGGTGCTCTCCTTCGTGGTGATCTGTCTGAACCTCGCGCTGCTGGCGTTCTTCTTCCCGCTCAACCAGATCTGGTTGAGCGGGCCGTCCCGGTGACGCGTCCCGGCTGGGGCATCGCTCGCCGCGCGATCGGAACGCTGGTCGACGGGGCCGGCCTCGTCAGGAGGACCGCCGGATCGCGGTGACGTCGAACTCCAGCGTCACCTTGTCGCTGATCAGGACCCCTGTCGCGGCGTTCCAGTTCACCCCCCAGTCCTTGCGGTTGATCGTGGCGCTCCCCGTGAAGGCGATCCGGACGTCGCCCCGCGGGTCGTGCTCGGCGCCGGCCAGCTCGACGTCCACGGTGACCGGCCTGGTCACGCCACGGATGGTCAGGTCACCGGTGACCTGGAAGGTGGTCCCGTCCACCTGCTTCACCCTGGTCGAGACGAAGGCGATGGTCGGGTGGCCGTCCACGTCGAGGAACTTGCCGCGCAGCTGATCGTCGCGCTGCCGGTTGCGGGTCTGGATGCTCCTCGCCCCTATCGTCAGCGCGACTCCGGACTTCGACGGGTCGTCGCCGTCCAGGCGCGCGCTGCCCTCGAACTCGTCGAACCGCCCGCGCACCCTGGTGGACATCGCGTGCCGGGCGACGAAGCCCAGCCGCGTGCGGGCGGTGTCGAGGGCGTAATCGCCGGTCAGCTCGCCGAGCTTGGTCATGGTTGTCATGCCTGGTCGCTCCTCAGGGGGAAAGATGGTCGATCCGTCGGCGCCGGCCTCATGGCCGCGGGTGGGCGCCGGTGAGGCGATATCGCGGGACAGGGAGGCCGGCCCTGCCGCCGCCGCGCTTTTCTGCTTGCGGGATGGTGTTCGTTTCACCAGTACGACGACACAACCCCGCGGAATGTGAGGCGACGCGCCGACCTCACATTCCGGGGTGATGCCTCGTCGTACTGGTGAGGGCAGATGCGACGAAGGAAAGTCGGGGACACCATGACCACCCCATCCGATCCGGCGGACGGCGGGCTCGATCCGAGCCTGAGTGCGATCACGAGGGAGCGGCGTCAGCTGATCAATCTCGCCTACCGGCTCCTCGGCTCGCTGGCCGATGCCGAGGACGTCGTCCAGGAGACCTACGCCCGCTGGTACGCCATGTCCCGGCAGCAGCAGGAGGCCATCGAGTCCCCCGGCGCCTGGCTGACGAGGGTCGCCAGCCGCGTCTGCCTGGACCTGCTCGGCTCGGCACGGGCCCGGCGGGAGAGCTACGTGGGCGAATGGATCCCCGAGCCGCTGCCCGACCGTACGGAGTGGATCGACGGGCGGTCGGGCGGCAGCACGGCCGACCCCGCCGACCGGGTCACGCTCGACGAGTCGGTCAACATGGCCTTCCTCGTCGTGCTCGAGGCGATGACCCCGGCCGAGCGCGTCGCGTTCATCCTGCACGACGTCTTCCGCTACTCCTTCGCCGAGGTGGCCGAGATCGTCGGCCGTACGCCGGCGGCCTGCCGCCAGCTGGCCTCCTCGGCCCGCCGCCGCATCCGCGTCTCGCAGGCGCCCGCGGCTCCGGCGGCCCGGCAGGCCGGCATCGTCAGGGACTTCAAGCACGCATGGGAGGCCAAGGACATCGGCGCTCTCGTCGGCCTCCTCGCGCCCGACGCGACGGGGATCGCCGACGGCGGCGGCCTGGTCAGCGCCGTTCTCCACCCGGTCGAAGGCAGTGAGCGGATCGCCCGCACGTTGGTCGACATCGCCGACCTGGTACCCGGCCTGACGATCCTGGAGCGTACGGTCAACGGTCAGCCCGGCCTGGTGGCCCAGCACGACGGCGTCACCGTGGTGGTGATGGCGTTCGACGTCGTGGGCGACCGCATCAAGCGCTTCTGGGCGGTTCGGAACCCCGAGAAGCTTCGGCCCTGGACGGCCGCCTGACGCCCGCTGCCCGATGGACGTGCCGGCCGGCCCGGACGCGCCGCCGCTGCCGCCCGCCGTCCCGAACCGTGGTCGAGGGCGCTCGGCTCATGGGCTCGGGTACGGCCCGTCGGTCGAGTCGGTCGCGTCGGCCACGTCGGCCACGTCGGTCGCGGCGTTGGCGTAGCGGCGGGCCAGGTGCGCGAAGGCGTCCTTGAGCTCGGCCGGGCCGACCACCTCGATGTCGGCGTCGAACCTGCCGATGGCGGCGGCCAGGCCAGGCCACGACCACGAGCCCAGGACGAGCCGGCAGCGGTCCGGGCCGAGCTCCTCGACGACGCCGTCGCGGGTGTAGCGGGACACGGCGGCGGCGGGGAGGTCGAGGATCACCTCGCCGCGGCACGGCCAGTCGCCCGAGCCGTCGGAGCCCCGGAACCTGCCGGCCACGAAGGCCGCCACATCACCTCCGGGCAGCTCGCGCGGGGTGAATCGGGGCCCAGTAGGGGTGCGCGGGGTGATCCGGTCGGCGCGGAAGATGCGCCAGTCCTCGCGGTCGAGGTCCCAGGCGACGAGGTACCAGCACCCGTCCCAGGTGACGAGGTGATGGGGCTGCGCCCGGCGCGGCGGGGTCTGGTCGCCGGTGTCGTCCGGCCCGTGCCGGTAGTCGAAGCGCAGCACCTCGCGGGCGTGGACGGCGGCACTGAGCGCCACGAGCACGCTGCTGTCGACCTGTCGGTACGGCAGGCCCGCGGGCCGTTCGACGGCGGTGACCCGCAGGGTGTCGATCCGGCGGCGCAGCCGTACGGGCATGACCTGCCGGACGGTGTTCAGCGCGCGCGCCGCGGCTTCCTCGATGCCGGCGCCGGCGGTGGTGGCGATCTGGAGCGCGACGGCCAGGGCGACGGCCTGCTCGTCGTCGAACAGCAGGGGAGGCAGCTCCGTGCCGGCGTCGAGCCGGTACCCGCCGTCGGGGCCCTTGGTCGCCACGATGGGGTAGCCCAGCTCGCGCAGGCGGTCGACATCACGGCGGACGGTGCGCGGGCTGATGTCCAGCCGCTCGGCCAGCAGCGCACCCGGCCAGTCCCTGCGCACCTGGAGCAGCGAGAGCAACGCCAGCAGCCGCGCTGAAGTCTTCGGCATGAACCCCATGGTGCCGCGAGAAGCGGCCACTCTCTGTCCGCTTCCTCTGCGACTGTTGTCGCGTGCCACTCAACGACAACCATCCGAAAGGTCCGAACGCCGTGAACGCCACCACCACGCCCCCCTCGACCCTCGACGCCGAGCGGGGCGACCTGCTCGCCGCGCTCGCGACCGCGCGAGCCGCCCTGACCAACACCGTCCGCGGGCTCAGCGACGAGCAACTGGGCCGGCGCCCGACGGTCAGCGAGCTGTGCCTGGGCGGGCTGATCAAGCACGTCGCCTCCATGGAGGAGAACTGGATGCGCTTCGCGACCGAGGGCCCGTCGGCGATGCCCTACGACCTGCCCGACGGTGTCACCTGGGCTGACCTCGCGTCCGGCACCGCACGCGAGGTCCCGCAGTGGGCGATCGACCACCAGAACGACTTCCGGATGCTGCCCGGCGAGACGCTGGCGGGGATCCTCGCGCGTTACGAGCGGGTCGCCGCCCGCAGCGCGGAGATCGTCGCCGCCCTCCCCGACCTGTCGGCGACGCACCCGCTGCCGGAGGCGCCCTGGAACGAGCCGGGAGCGGTGCGCAGCGTGCGCGGGGTGCTGATGCACGTCATCGCCGAGACCGCCCAGCACGCCGGGCACGCCGACATCCTGCGCGAGACGCTCGACGGGCAGAAAACGACCTGAGCGGTGACGGGCTCCTGCTGATCGGGGGGCCGAGTCATGGCAGCGCCGCCCTCGGCCCCCTCATGGCGCGCGGTCCGTGAGCAACTCCGCCATACGGTCCGCGAACTCGGTGAGCCGGTCCAGCCATGATCCACCGCGGGCGACACGGAATCCGTGCCGGCGGCCCCAGAACGCGGCCTGGACGGCATGGAACTGGGCCCACCGCCGAACGCGTTCGCGATCGAGCTCGGCGGCCTCGGCGAAGACGTCCAGGGTACGGTCGACAGCCTTGCGCACGTCGTCCGCGTCGAGGAACGTCAGCGCGCGCGACTTGAGCAGCGTGCCGCCGTCGTAGGCGGGATCTCCCACGTACCCCTTGGGGTCGACGGCCAGCCAGGGCTCGCGGTCGGCGCGCAGGATGTTCCCGGCGTGGAGATCGCCGTGGATGAGGACGTCCGGCTGGACCCGGCCCAGCTCGCGGACGGTCGCCACGGCGGTGTCCACCACGCGACGCGACAGTGTGTGCGTCAGCTCCTCGGCGTCCTTGCCCAGCTGCTCCTCCCAGGCGTCGGCCTGCTCCCTCAGCCGGGGCAGGCCAGGCGGCGCGGGGACGGCCAGCCGGCGACTGAGCCGCCCGGCGACCGTCACGACCTCGTCACCGTCGTCGACCTCCGCCAGCGTCGAGGTCCGGACCCGCTCGAGCAGCATGGCGAAACGCTCGTCGTCGCGCTCGTGCAGCAGAACGGCTCCACGCCCGCCCCACGCCGCGAACGCGTCCGGCTCATGGACGTTGCCGGGATGCGGAAACGACACCTTCAGCACAGCGGTCCGCTCGTCCCGCCGCCGCACCGGGACGACGACCCCGACGCCCCCGTGCAGGACCTGGCCGTCAGGCACGCACCCCCAGCGTTCCAGGAGCCTGTCCACGATGCTGGGCAGTTCGGCGAGCCACGCCGCGCCGGCCTCTCCTTCACGCTCGACGGTGCTCCGCGCGAACGCCTCCGGTATCCCGATCATTCGGGCACCTTACGCGCCGGCCTGCCGCCCCTGCCAGGCCCGAGCCCGGGCCGACCCCGACCGCCGCCGGCCGCCGCGAGCGCGTGATCTCCCGCGGGTCAGGTCACGGTCCTGGTGATCGAGTCGACGCGACGGACCCGCCCGTCGGAGGCGAGCCGGGCGAACAGGTGGACCTCGATCCGCAAGGTCCTGTCCTTCCTGGTCACGACGGTCATGGTGTAGCGGGCGGCGGCCAGCCGGGCATCAGACCACCTCGAACGTGCTCATCATGGCCATGTCCTCGTGCTCGAGGTTGTGGCAGTGCATGACGTACCGGCCCCGGTAGCCGGTGAAGCGGGTGATGATCTCCACGGTCTGCGCCTCCCGCAGCTCGACGGTGTCCTTCCATTCCGGCGGCCCGCTCGGGCGCTCGCCGCCGGCCGACAGCACCTGGAACGGCGACAGGTGCAGGTGCACCGGGTGGGCGACGTCGCTGGTCAGCCGCCAGATCTCCACCTGGCCGAGCTTCGGCCTGGCATCGACGCGGCGGGCGTCGAAGGGCTTGCCGTTGATCAGCCAGCCGGTGTGGCCGTGCATGTCGCCGCTGGTGAACTCGAAGTCGCGGGTCACCGTTGCCTTGGCCGGGTCGAGCGGCTCGACCCGTGACAGCGTCGTCGGGATGGCCGAGTCGTCGCGGGCGTTCCGCTCGACGGTGAAGCGCATCACCCGGGCCTGGGCCCCCTCGTCGGCGAGGTTGCGCAGTTCGACCTGGTCGCCCACCCGGTAGGCGGCGAAGTCGACGATCACGTCCGCGCGCTCGCCCGGCGCGAGCCGTACCCGGTCGACGGGCCGTGGCACGGCCAGCAGGCCGCCGTCGCTGCCGATGCGCACCAGGCTGCCGCCGGGCGAGAGTGCCAGCTCGTAGGTGCGGGCGTTGGAGCCGTTGAGCAGCCGCAGCCGGTAGCGGGCGCGGTCCACCCCGAGCTGTGGCCAGGGCGCGCTGTTGACCAGGACGACATCGCCGAGCACGCCGCCCATGAACGCCTCCCGGGCTCCGGGCCCGTCGGGCCGGGCCGGGTAGGGCATGGTGCCGTCGGCGGCGAAGGACCGGTCGCAGATCAGCAGCGGGACGTCCCGGTCGCCCGACGGCAGCGGCAGCGCCTCCTCCTGGTCGTCGCCGACCAGGAAGAACCCGGCCAAGCCGCGCCAGACCTGCGGCCCGGTGTGGTCCATGCGGTGGTCGTGGTACCAGAGCGTGGCCGCGCGCTGCTCCAGCGGGAAGACGTGGTCGCGGTGGGTGCCCGGCTGGACCAGGTCGGTGGGGTAGCCGTCGGACTCCGGCGGGGTGTGGCCCCCGTGCAGGTGCGTGACGGTCGGCGCGCCCAGGCGGTTGGTGACGCGCACCACGGTCCTGCGGCCGCTGCGCGCCCGGATGGTCGGTCCGGGGAACTGCCCGTCGTACCCCCAGATCGGGGTGCGCAGGCCGGGCAGGATCTCCACCTCGGCCTGCTGCTGCACGAGCTCGTAGTAGTCGGTGCTCGCGTCGGTCCGGTACGGCTTGGCGACCGCGGGCAGCGGCAGCGGCACCGTGTACGGCCTGGGCAGCGGCGCGCCGCTGGTCAGGAGCCTCGGCAGCGGGGTCCGGCCGAGCAGCGAGCAGCCCGGCACGCTCAGCGCCGCGCCCACGCCGAGCAGCCGCAGCGCCTGCCGTCTGGTCATCGTCATGCCGAGGCCGTCCCCGTGCGGCGGACGGACCAGGTCTGGCTCAGCCGGAACATGCTCACGCCGAACATCAGCACGCCGAGCGGCACATGCAGGGTCTTCATGTGCGCCATGCCCAGCGCCATCTGTGCCAGGGTCGCCGCGAGCATGCCGACGGCCGGAACGATGTCGCTCGACCGCCGCGTCACCAGTGCGGCGACCAGATGGAGCAGCACGGTGACCGCCACGACGACGGCCGTGGCGCCGTGCGCCGTCCGGCCGCCGGGCGAGGCCAGCAGCAGCCCGGCGGTGACCGCCTGGAGGAGCAGGGCGACGGTCTGCGCGGTGAGCGCGATACGCAGGAACATGATTCTCCTCAGCGGGTGGCGAGTCGGGCACCGACGCCAGCAATCGTCGTCCGGTCAGTGCCGGGGGGCGTCCCCCGAGGGAAGGCATCTGCCGCTACCGCCCCGGGATCAACGCCCGACCCGAACTACTACGCCGGGATTAGCCCCGCCGCCCGGGGCGACCGGACGAGCGGGAATCACGCCCTCGCGAGATCGCCCGGTTCGTGGTGCCCTGGCCTCGGTCGGCGCCCGTGTCCCCGGTTCGCGCCCGTCTCCCCGGTTCGCGGCGGTGGAGCGGCGGTGGAGCGGCGGGGGAGCGGCGGTGGAGCGGCGGGGGAGCGGCGGTGATGTGGAACGCGGCAGGCCGGGACCCGTCACCCCGCGAGGTGGCCCCGGAGGAACTCGAGGATCTCCGCCCGCGCGGCCTTCGCCTGCGGCACCGCGCCCGGCATGCTGAGGAACGCGTGCGTCGCGCCGGGGTATTCGGTGAGCCGCGCGGGCGTTCCGGCCGCTCGCAGCCGTTCGGCGTAACGGCGGCCGTGGTCGGCCAGCGGGTCCAGGGTCGGCACGACCACGAGTGCCGGGGCCAGCCCGCCCAGGTCGTCGGCGTACAGCGGCGACATCGCGCGAGGATCGGTTCCCGGCGGAACGGCGAAGCGGTGCAACAGCCGCATCTGCGGCAGGGTGAGGGTCGGGCTGTCGGCGTGCTGGGTGACCGAGGCGTGGTCGAACATCGTCGAGGTCAGGTCGACAGCGGGGTTGACCAGCGCCTGCGCCCGCAGCGGCAGCCCGGACTCCCTGGCCCGGAGCGCGGCCAGCGCGCTGATCAACGAGCCGGTGCTCTCCCCGAAGACGGCGGTCCGCGCCGGGTCGATTCCCCACTGGGCGGCGTGCCGCACCACGTGCCGGAGCGCGTCCCAGCCGTCGTCGACGGCCGCCGACAGCGGAGTGTCCGGGTCCAGGAGGCGGTGCTCGACCGAGACGACGACCGCGGGCAGCCGAGTCGCGAGGCGGCTGTTCACCCAGTCGCTCTGCACCGCCGTACCCACGAACCCGCCGCCGTGCACGTGGAGCACGAGCGGCAGGTCGCCGCGCCCGTCGCGGCGTCCGGGCGACGGCCGGTACACCCGGACCGGGAGCCGGCGGTCGGCCAGCGCCAGTTCCTCCCACTGGATCGTGGCGCCGCGGTCGGGAAGCCCGGTGATCACCCGTGCCAGACGGGATGCCCGCTTGCGGTTCTCCGCGTCGCGGTAGGCGACGAGCTCCTCGGTCGTCATCGCCGGCCAGTCCGGCTGCTTCCCCAGGGCGTGCAGCAGCCGGATGCCCAGCGGCGGTCGCTCCGTACCGGTGACCTCGCTCATGTGTCCTCCTCGGCCCACAGTTTCGCTACTACAAGTATCGATACCGATAGTAGCGCAATAGGTTATCGTGTGGGCATGACCCGAGCGACCACATCCGCCAGACCACCCGGTCGCCCGCGCTCCGGCGTCAACGCCGTGGTCTTCGCCGCGACGCTGAGCACGGTTCACGAGCTCGGCTACGCGCGTGCCACCGTCGACCGCATCGCCGCCGCGGCCGGCGTCGCCAAGACGACGATCTACCGTCGCTGGCCCTCGAAGGGCGCGCTGATCGTGGACTGCCTCCTCGACGCGTTCGGCCCGGTGCCGCTGGAGGGCGCCGGCCGAGCCGACCTCATGGCCTCGGCCATCCGCTGGATCGCGGCGAAGATCGGCGAGCCCGGGGTGGGCGACGCGTTCGCGGGCGTGTTCAGCGACGCCGTCAGCGACCCGGCCCTGCGCGAGGTCCTGTCCGCGCGGTTGCAGGACCCCTACCGGCTCGCGCTCCAGGAGGCGCTCGGCGAGCCGGAGAACCGGGTCCTGTTCTTCATCGACGTCGTCGTCGGAACCTTGCTCCACCGGCTGGGCATGACCGGCGAGCCGATGGCCGACGCCGACGTCGCCGCGCTGGCCGAGATGGTTCTGTCGCACTTCGCCGACGGTGCCGCATGACCGTGCCAGGGGAGGCGCTTGGTCGGCTTCCTGCCTCACGCGAGGGTGAGGGCATCGGTTCCCCCGGCGATGAGGATGTCGTAGCGGTCCTCGCTCTCCTCGAACCCGGTGTCGGTGAACACGTAGGTGGGCTGGGCCGTGGCGAAGTGCCGCTCGCCGATGGTCAGGCGGGTCGAGCCGCCGGCCACGGCCAGCCGTACCGGAACACCGGCGGGACGCCGGATGGTGAGGTCGGCCGCGCCGCCGGCGACGCGGACGGGCACCCGGCCGTGCGGCTCGGGAAGGTCGAGGCGCACGTGCTCGACCCCGCCCTGGAGGTCGATCCCGGCCAGCCGGAGCTCGCGCAGGTCGGCGTCCACCCGCGAGGTCCGGCCCTGTACTTCCACCGCCCACGGATCGGCGGCGTTGAGCACGATCTGGCCGCCATGCCGCCGGTCACCGGTGTGGAAGCTGCGCGGGAAGTCGACCACGACCCCGTCGGTGACCGGCCGAACCTCCGGCAGCACACCGTCGAAGCTGAGCTTGTACGGCTCGGCCATGGCCGGGTCCACCTGGAGCGTGAGGTCGGCGGCGCCCGGGACGAACGCGATCTTCATGGTTGCTCTCCTGTCGTGTTGTCGCTGGTCACGACCGTACGGAGCAGCAAGATCCGGGTAATCAGTCATATAGCGGTCGCCGTGACTTAAGTCGGTCTAAGTAGCATCTTGGGATGCTCTACGGCAGGACCCGCGAACAAGAGGCACTCGACCGGCTGCTGCGCGACGCCGCCGACGGCGTCAGCGGCGTCCTGGTCCTCGGCGGTGACCCGGGCGTCGGCAAATCCGCGCTGCTCGATCACGCGGTGGAGCGAGCCGGGGCCGAGTTCACCGTGTTGCGCGGCGGGGGCGTGGAGTCGGAGGCCGAGCTGCCGTACGCGGGGCTGCATCTGCTGCTGATGCCCGTCCTGGAGCAGCTGGAGGCGCTGCCGGAGGTGCAGGCGACGGCGTTGCGCGGCGCGCTGGGCATGACCGCGGCGCGGGCCGGTGACCGGTTCCTCGTCGGGGTCGCGGTGCTGAGCCTGCTGGCGGCGGTGTCGGCCGAGCGGCCCCTGCTGTGCGTGGTGGACGACACGCAGTGGCTGGACCGGGCCTCGGCCGACGCCTTGCTGTTCGCCGCGCGCCGGCTGCGCAGCGAGCGGGTGGCCCTGCTGCTCGCCGCGCGCGAGGAGTTCCACGCCCCCGGTCTGCCCGAGCTGCGGGTGCCGCCGCTGGACGCGTCGGCGTCGGCTGAGCTGGTGGACGCGATCGCCCCGGGCCTGGCCGTGGACGTGCGCGAGCGCGTGCTGGCGGAGGCGGGCGGCAACCCGCTGGGGCTCATCGAACTGCCCCGCAGCGCCCCCGGCGGCGGCGATCTGGGCGAGCTGCCGCTCACGCGGCGGCTGCTGGACGCCTTCGGGCAACGCCTCACCGCGCTGAGCGAACCGGCCGGGACATTGCTGCTGGTGGCCGCGGCCGAAGACACGGGCGACCCGGCGCTGATCCTGCGTGCCGCGGCCCGCCTGGGCGCCGATGAGCGGGCGCTGGAGGAGTGCGAACGCTCCGGGCTCGTCGAGGTGGCCGGAGCGCGGGTGCGCTTCCGCCATCCGCTGGTCCGGTCGGCGGTCTATCAGGCGGCGGGCTTCGCCAGGCGCGGGGCGGTCCACCGGGCGCTGGCGGAGGTCAGCGAGCCCGAGCGGCGGATCTGGCACCTGGCCGCGGCGGTGACCGAACCGGATGAACGGCTGGCCGCCGAGCTGGAGCGGTCAGCCGAGACGTTCCTGCGGCGCAGCGGGCACTCGGCCGCGGCGGCGTGGGAGCGGGCCGCGCTCCTCACCCCCGAAGCCGATGCCAGAGCCGTACGGCTGGCCAAAGCCGCCGAGGCGGCCATCTCGGCCGGGCGGCTGCGCCGGGCCGCCCAGCTCACCGACCAGGCGGCGCGCCTGACCGGCGACGAGCTCGTCCTGGCCCACCTGGCCAACCTCAGGGCCGACGTCGACTTCGAGCACGGCGCCGTCGAGGCCGCGAGCCTCCCCCTGTTGGAGGCGGCCAGGCCGCTGGCCGCCGCGCATCCCGACCGGGCCACCTCGCTGCTGATCCAGGTCGTGCGCAACGCCTGGTACGCCCATGACGTCAAGCTCGCGCGCCGGGCCACCGACCTGCTGATGTCCCTCGACAGCGGCACCGACCCCGCGCGTCCGGCGTCGGCCATGGCCACGGGGATCACGGCGCTGCTCGAGGACGATCCGGCGCGGGCCCTGCCGCTGCTGCGCGAGGTGGTGGAAGGCGCCAGGCACGTCGATCACGGCGAGCACGGCCTGCGCAACAACGCTCTGTCGGTCGCCCTGCTCGTCGGCGACCACGCCACGGCCCTCAGCATGGCTCGCGCGCTGGCCACCGAATGCGCCGCGCTCGGCATGGTGGCCTGGCTGCCGCACACCCACCTGGCGCTGGCCGGCGTCGAGCTCCTGCGCGGCCGTCATCTGGACGCGGCCGCCGACGCCGATCACGCCGAACAGGTGGCGGCACAGACCGGCCAGACGCATCTGGAGGCGCAGGCGTGCGGGGTGCGGGCCTGGCTCGCCGCGGTCCGCGGCGTCGAGGAGGACTGCCGGCCGCTCGCCGAGCGGGCGGCGGCGATGCCTTCGGGCCAGGTGTGGGCGCAGTGGGCGCTGGGCCTGCTGGAGCTGGTCCGAGGCCGTTACGAGCAAGCGGCCGACCACCTGGCGCGCGCTGCCCGCCAGCAGCCCGCCGCCGCACCCGACCTGGTCGAGGCCCTGGTCAGGCTGCAGGAGCCGGAGCGTGCCCGCGCGGCCCACGACCGGTTCGCCCGCTGGACGGCGGCCGCCGGCCAGCCATGGGCGCAGGGCCTGCTGGCCCGCTGCCGGGCACTGCTGGACGGCGACGAGCAGGACTTCGCCACGGCGATCGACCTGCACCGGGCCGCCGACCGCCCCTTCGACGCCGCGCGCACACGGCTGCTGCTGGGTGAGCGGTTGCGGCGCGAGCGGCGCAAGCAGGAGGCCCGTACGGTCCTGCGGGAGGCGGTGCACACCTTCGAACGGCTGGGCGCCCTTCCCTGGCTGGAGCGGGCCTCGTCGGAGCTGCGCGCCACCGGTGAGTCCCTGACCAGGAGCGCCGACGCCGCGTTGCTGTCGCGGCTCACGCCGCAGGAGCTCCAGGTGGTACGGCTGGCCGCGACGGGAGCCAGTAACAAGGAGATCGCCGCCCAGCTGTTCCTCAGCCCCCGGACCGTCGGGCACCACCTGTACAAGGCGTATCCGAAGCTGGGCGTCACCACCCGGACCGAGCTGGCCGGCCTCATCCTGTCGTGACGCGCAGCGGGAGCTCCACGATCAGCGCGGCGACCACGACGGCCGCCACCGCGACGACCGTCAGCGCGGTGAAGGCGGTGTGGACGGAGCCCATCTCGTACAGTGCCCCGGTCATCGTCACCCCGGCCACGCCGCCGAGCTGGCGCAGGAAGGGACCGGCGCCGCCGGCCACCCCGGCGTCCGCGGCCGGCACGCTGTTCTGCGCGACGAGAGTGACCAGTTGCATGAGCATGCCGGCCCCGAGACCCTGCACGGCCATCACGGCCCAGCCGGCACCGGTCAGCGCTATGCCTGCCGTACCGGCCGCGGTCAGAGCTGTGCCCGCCACCAGGACCGGTTTGTAGCGACCGGTGGCGGCGATCACCCGTCCGGACAGGAAGGCAGCGACGACCGCCCCGGCCGGCAACGGCAGCAGCAGGACGCCGCTGGCGGTCGCGGAGTCGCCACCGGCCTGCAAGTGGAGAGGGAGATAGGTGACCGAGGAGAGCATCACCGCCCCCTGGAGCGGTGCGAGGATCGCGGCGAGGGCGAAGTTCCGCACGGCCAGCAGACGTGGCGGCAACACCGCCAGGTAGTCGGCCAGGCGCCGGGCCCGGCCCTGCCGTGCCGGTGGCGGGAGCCGTACCAGGAGGGTCAGCGTCGCGAAGGCGACGGCGCCCAGCGGAAGGTTGATCAGGTAGGCCCAGCGCCAGGACAGCGCGTCGGTGAGCAGCCCGCCCGCCAGCGGGCCGCCGATCATGGCCACGGCCGTCACCGCGGTGACATACCCCTGGTAGCGGGCCCGTTCGCGGGGCGGGAGCAGTGCGGCGATCACGGTGACGACGCCGACCATCAGCCCGCCCGCTCCGACGCCCTGGACCGCTCTGGCGGCCACCAGCTGGGTCATGTCCTGCGCCGCCGCGCAGGCCGCCGACCCGATCTCGAACAGGACCAGCGCGGTCAGCAGCACCCGCTTGTGACCCAGCAGGTCCGCCGCTCTGCCCCACAGCGGCAGCGTAAGGGTGGAGGCCGCCGCGTAGCCGGCGACCACCAGTTCGACCTGCTCCCGTCCGCCGAGCTCGGCGACCAGGGCGGGGGCGATGACACCGGTGAGCGTGGTGTCGAGCGTGGCCAGCAGCAGCAGGATCAGCAGGGCCGTGAAGACGATCCGCATGGCTACTTCATCATCGAGGCGGACATCTGCTTCTTCAGCGGCGGCACCGCGTTGAAGAAGCGGAACATGCTCTTGGTGAAGAAGCGCTGCACCGGGTTGGCGCTGACGCCCATCTTCAGGTTCCGCATGGCCAGCGCGACCGCCTTGAACGCGTAGTCGATCATCTCGACCTCGTAGGCGTGCACCGCCTCCAGCAGCGTCCGCCGTCCCTTGACGTGGTCGACCAGGTTCGCGCACAGCAGCCTGGCGTCGAGGATCGCGGTGTTGGCGCCGACGCCCGCGGTGGGTGGCATGTTGTGGATCGCGTCGCCGATCAGCGTGACGTTGGTCGTCTGCCACGGCTTGACCGGGGTGGAGCTCTTCAGCGGGAAGATCGAGATGCTGCCGAGGTCGCTGCGGGCGATCAGCTTGTGCAGCCGCGGGCTCCAGCCCCGCAGCGCCTGGAAGGCGACCTGCTGCAGTTCGGCGCCGTCCATGCGCTCCAGCTCGGCCCGGTCGCCCAGCTTGTCCCAGGTGGTGACGATGTTCCACATGATGTAGTCGGCGCTGTTGTCCAGCAACAGGCCCTCGCCGGGGGCCTCGGCCACCGGGCCGCGGGTGCGGAACTCGTGCGCGGCCAGGAAGACCGCCTTGCCCTGCGGCCCGAACAGGAATCCCGAACCGGCGAACAGCTGCCTCGGCAGCAGCTTGCGGGTCTCGTCGTCCAGCGGGACCTTCGCCGAGACCGACAGCGCGCCGGTGTCGACACGCTCGGCGTGCGGCAGCAGCTGATGGCGGACCCGCGAGTTGACTCCCTCCGCGCCCACCAGCAGGTCGCCGTCGGCGTGGGTGCCGTCGTCGAAGTGGGCGCGCACCCTGCCGTCCGGGCGCGGCTCGTACCGCGTGAACGTCTTGCCGTACTGGACGACTCCTTCCAGACCGCTCAGCAGCACCTCCCGCAGCGAGATGCGGCTGACGGACTTGAAGCTGTCGATGTAGTGCTCGGGCGCGTCAGGGTCCCCGATGGCCAACAGCTCGGAGAAATCGGAGTCGTAGAAGCCGAGCGTGGTGTTGGGCTTGCCCGACGTCGCCACGAACCGGTCGTACAGCTCCTTCGGCAGGCACTCGTGCAACGCGGCGGACCCCTTGGGGGAGATGTGGATCCGGTAGCCCTGCAGCCGGTCGTCCTTGGCCCGGTCACGCTCGTAGACCGCCACCGAGATGCCGGCCCTGCGCAGCCCCTGGGCGAGCGTGAGCCCGCCGATGCCGCCACCGACGATCAGAACATGGAACGACATGGTGCCCTCCGAAACAGGTAAGGGTCGATCAGGAATCGATGCCTGAACGGTACGAATCCATCCGCTGCCGAGGCATCAGGCATCCGACTTAGGCGGCCGACCCATCCTGCTGTTCGCCGCGGTCGCGTGGCGGGCTGCGAGCTGTAGCCTTCGACTGTCAGGAGAACGAACGCGGCAACGGGAGGCATCGCGGATGCACCTGGGCAGTCTCGAGCGGGCGATCATGGAGTCCCTCTGGCAGCGGCCCGACGGTATGTTCGCTCAGGACCTCGCGGCCGGGCTTCCCTCGCAGCCGGCCATCACCACCGTGCTGACCGTGCTCGTCAGGCTTTCGCGCAAAGGCATGGTTTCGAGAGAACGCGTGGGACGGGCCCACCTGTACAAGGCCGCCGTGGAGAAGGACGCCGTCGTCGCGGAGGCCATGCGCGCCGCGCTCGACGAGGCGACCGACATCGAGGCGGCGGTTCAGCGCTTCGTCGGAACGGTGAGTCCCGAGGTGGCGGCGGCTCTGCGCGAGGCGCTCGGCGCCCGGGAGGGAACGTCGTCATGACGGTCTGGCTGATCGCCGCCGGTGCCGCGTTGCTTCCCGTGGTCGTGGGAGGCCGTACGGCCCGGCGGCTCGCCTCGGCTGCCTGGGCTTACCGCCATCCGCGCGCCGCCCTGGTGCTCTGGCAGGCCGTCGGGCTGGCCGGAGGCCTGGGCGCGGTGGGCGTCGGCCTGGTCGCGGCGGTGTGGCCCCTCGAGGCCGTCTTTCCACACGGCATGCACACGCTCGCGGGTCAGATCGCCGCCGGAGACGGGCTCGACGGGCTCGGACCCGTGCAGGTGGTGGCGCTGGCCTGGTCGGCGGGGCTGTCCATCTGGCTGCTGGCCCACACGATCCGGGTCACCGCCAGGACGGTGCTCGACCAACGGCGTCAGCGGTTCCTGGTCGACGTCGTCGCGGACCATCTGCCGATGCACGACGTGTACGTTCTGCCCAGTGAGCGGCGAGTGGCCTACTGCGTGCCTGGCCGGCACGGGCGCGTCGTTCTCAGCCGCGGGACATTGGAACTGCTGGGTTCCCAGGAGCTGGACGCGGTTCTCGCGCACGAGCGCGCCCATGCTCGGGGCCGCCATGACCTGGTGCTGCTTCCCTTTCTCGCGCTGAGGCACGCCTTTCCCCGGCTGCCGCTGGTGGCGAGGGCGGAGCAGGCCGTCGCCGTCCTGCTCGAGATGATCGCCGACGACCACGCACGTCACGTTCACGGCGAGCTGCCGCTGGCCCGTGCGCTGGTGCAGATGGCGACGCCGGCGGGCGGCCAGGGGGCTGCCGCGTTCGCTCTCGCCGACGCCGGGCTCACCGAACGGCTGGAACGCCTGCTCGATCACCGGCCGGAGTCGAGCTGGGTGCCGGCGGCCGCCTATTCGGCGGCCAGCCTGCTGCTGAGCGGGCCGGTCGCCGTTCTCGTCGCTCCTCTGCTGTGCATCGCCGTCTGGAAGGTGTGACGACCCGCACGAACGCGGCTGTGGGTCGAGAGAGCCGCGGCAGGGACATCAGATGAGGGTGCTCCAGTAGGACCAGAACCTTATGCCGATCATGGTGATGACGGCGATGAACCAGACGGTCAGCACGGTGGTGTGGTAACCGGCCAGCGCTCTGGCCGCCTTGTGCCGGCGGAGGTTGTGGAGGGTGACGTACCAGAAGAGCGGGATCGTCACCGCCCAGACGACCATGCAGTAGGGACAGAGCGCGCCGATCACGTAGAGGCTCTGGTAGACGAGCCAGTGGACGAACACCACCCCGAAGGTGACCCCGGCCTGCAGCCCGAGCCAGAACCAGCGCCGGAACCGCGCGCCGGCGAGGAGGGCCGCGCCGGCGGTGGTCACACAGGCGAAGGCGGCGACGCCGAGGAGCGGATTGGGAAAGCCGAACGCCTCGGCCTGCGGCGTGTTCATGACGGAGCCGCAGGACAGGACCGGGTTGATGCTGCAGCTGGGCACGTAGGCGGGATTCTTCAGCAGCGCGATCTTCTCGACGGCCAGGACGAAGGCCGCGACGAGACCGAGCGCGCCGCCTACCAGCAGAAGTCGCGGCAGCAGCAGGGGATACGGATCGTCGTGCTCCGCAGGGGTGCGGGCGGCCGGGGCGGCCGCGGTGTCAGCCGGCGAGCGCCGCATCGATGGCCGCCTTGAACTCGTCGGACGAGCGGGGTTCGATCTTCTTGCCGTTCAGGAAGAACGTCGGGGTGCCCTGCACGCCCAGCGCCTCGCCGTCCTTCGCGTCCTTCCTCACCCGTTCCAGAGTGGCGGGATCGTCGTACGCCTTGTCCCATGCGGCCAGATCCAGTCCGAGGTCCTTGGCGAAGCCACGGAAGACGGCATCCGCCGGGACCCGCTTTTCCGCCCACTGCTTCTGGGTCTCGTACATCCGCTGGTACATCGCCTCGAACTTGCCCTGCCTGGCGGCGGCCTCGACCGCGCGGGCCGCCCGCTCGGCGTTGAAGTGGCTGCTGATCGGGAAGTACCTCGTGACGAAGGTCACCTTGCCCGCGTACTGCTTGCGCAGTTCTTCGACGACGGGGAAGTACGCGCCGCAGCCCTCGCACTCGAAGTCGAGGAACTCCACCAAGGTGACCTTGCCGTCCGCGGCCGTCTGCAGGCGGTGGCTGTCGGCGCGGACGAGCTGGGACTCGCCGGCCGCGACGGCGTTCGTCCGGCCCGAACCGAGGCGGTTGACGGCGAACATGGCGGCGACCACCACCAGGAAGACACCGACGACGGAGAGCGACACGGCGAGGTTCTTCGTGCGCGCCTCCTTGCGCCGGTCCTCGGCTCGCATCGCTTCGACCTTCGCCCTGCGGGCTTCCACTCGATCTTCAGAGTCCGGCATGCCGCTCCCTCCGCCATCGGTGCCCGACCTCGGCTCGGACCTGATGGCGCCGAACACGTCCCAGGCACGCCGTCTCCAGGGCATGCCGAAGGGACCCAGCCTTGTGCTGCAGGGGCAGTCGAGCTCGCTCAGTGTTACTTCTACCTAATGTAGAAGATGGCGGGACTCGTTGGGTCCACCGTTCCCTGTGAGGCTGGGGCGGCCACGCTCCCGACGTCAGGTCGCGGTCGCCGCCGCTCGTCCGGCGGCCAGCCGGTCGCGGTTCGCCAGGCGCCTGACGGCGGCCGCCGAGGCGAGGCCGACGACGGTCAGCGCCGTCCACGGCAGGCTCGCCCAGACGGTGGACGCCGTCACGTCGACCATGGCCCCGAAGAGCAGGTAGCCGGCCAGGATGCCGGCACCGGACAGCAGGTTGTACAGCCCGTAGTAGGTGCCGACCAGGTGGTCACCCGCCATGTCGGCGATCGTGGCCATCTCGAAGGGGTAGGCGACCAACGTGCCCGCCGTGAGCACCAGCGTGCAGGCGATGGCGGGCAGGACGGCCCAGGGCCACGGCAGCGACAGGTGCGCGGCCACCGCCATCGGGACGAACGACACGCTCATGAGGACGAGCCCTGTGCTCATCGCCCGTCCTCGGGTCCAGCGGCGGGAACACCAGGCGGTCAGCCGTACCTGGCCGGCGATCCCGAGCAGGGCCGACAGCGCGTACAGCACCGCCACCGAGCCGTCGCCACCACCGGTGCGCTGCACCTCCAGGGGCAGGCCCAGGTACATCTGGAACGACAGGCCGTAGGAGGCGATCATCGCCGCGGCGAACGCCAGGAACGCCCGGTCGCCGAACGCCTGTCGCCACTCACGAGAGACCGGGGGCCTGGCCGGCGAGGCCGTGTCCCGCCGTTCCGGGAGGTAGATCCCCTGCAGGACCGTCAGCACCGCGAAGATCGCCGCCGCGGACAGGCACACCACGGTGAAGCCGCCCTTCAGCAGAACGATGCCGAGGAGCGGGCCGAGCAGGATGCCGCCCTGGTAGAAGACATTGAACACGGCGAACGCCGCCACCTTGCGGTCACCCGCCTCCCGGGCCAGGTAGGCCCGGGCCGCCGGGTTGAACAGCGCGCCCGCCAAGCCCGTCACGGCGGCGGCTGCGAGCAGCACCGGCAGCGCGGTCGACAGGCCGAACAGCGCGAACCCGAGCGTGCGCAGCGCGCAGCCGGCCATGATGACGCGCTTGCAGCCGAGCCGGTCGGCCAGCGTGCCGCCGATCAGGAACAGGCCCTGCTGGCTCAGGTTCCGCAGGCCCAGGACCAGCCCGATCGTCCAGGCGGCCAGCCCCACGCCGGTCGCCAGATGCTGGGCCAGATACGGCATGAGCATGTAGAAGCCGAGGTTGATGCCGGCCTGGTTGACCTGCACCAGCTTGATCGGCGTCTCGAAGGAGCGGAACTGCCGCAGCGTCTCGATCACCGTGCGCCTCCGCTGGAGGACGGCAGCGGGTCTGTCACGCCGGCGCATCGCGTCCAGCGGTGGACTTCGCGCTCCGACGGCGCCCCGATCACGTCGGGCTCGTCCGCGGGGACGACGTCGAGCAGCCCGTTGGCGTGGCAGTAGCTGTCGTCGAAGATGGTGTCCCAGTAGCGCCACGGACCGTCGGGAAAGATCGCGACGATGGTCTGGCCTGCGGAGGTGCCGGCCAGCCAGCGGGCCACCAGCGCGACCGCGCCGGTGCTCCAGCCGCCGGAGATGTAGTGCTGGACGGCGAGAGTACGGCAGGCCCACACCGCCTCGGGGGCGCTGACCCAGTGCACCTCGCTGAAGGAGTCGTAGGCGACGTTGCGCGGATGGATGCTGGAGCCGAGCCCGCGCATCAACCGCGGCCTGGCCGGCTGGCCGAAGATGGTGGAGCCCACGGTGTCGACTCCCACGAGCCTGAGGTCGGGGAAGTGGTGGCGCAGCACCTTGGAGATGCCGGCGCTGTGCCCGCCGGTGCCGACCGAGCACACCAGCACGTCGATGTGCGGGAGGCGGGCCAGCAGCTCATGCGCCAGCCCGGCGTAGGACTCGACATTGTCCGGGTTGTTGTACTGGTCGGGACAGTAGGCGCCGGGTGTGTCCCGCAGCAGGGAGCGCACCCGCGCGCGGCGGGCCTCCTGCCAGCCGCCCACGGGATGCGGCTCGGTGACGAGTTCCAGGCGCACGCCGTAGGAGGTCAACAGCCGCCGCATGAGCGGCTCCATGCCGGGATCGCCCACCAGCACGACGGAGTGGCCGAAGACGATTCCCGCCAGGGCCAGACCGAGGCCCAGGGTGCCGCTGGTCGACTCGATGATCGTGGCCCCTGGAGCGAGGTCTCCCCTGGCGCGGGCCTGGCGCACCATGTGCAGCGCGGGCCGGTCCTTGATCCCGCCGGGATTGAAGCTCTCCAGCTTCGCCCAGAAGCCGCCGCCGCCCGGTACGAAGGGTTCGGAAACGAAGGTGATCGGCGTGTTGCCGACCGCGACAGAAAGCGAGGAATAGGGACTCGACGGCATGGTGAGGAGTGGCGCGAAAGAAAGTGGAGACGGCATTTATCCCTCAGGTGATCGGCTTTTGTTCGGGCATGGCGAAGCGACCGCCCTGCCCTGATCAGGAATGACGAAATGAGAAATCGTCGTCCTATGCGCGCATCACGCAGAGGTCGGCCAGGGCCGTCCTGGAGAACTGTGTCGTGCCTGAATTCGGCGCGTGGAGAACGCGGGCCGCCTGCGTCGGCGAAGGTGGCGCGCCCGTCGGGCAGAAGGACGTCAAGGGGGCGGCCGGAACCGAGAGGTCCTGCTCCGTGCCGTGATGGTGCCGCGCGGGGAGTTCGTCGTGGGCACATGCCGTGACCTGCGAGATCGCCGTCGCGGTCGGAGCACTCGCGTGCGAGTGACCGTGCACGTCATGCGCGGCCGCCTCCGACAACACCAGCGCTGCACATGCTCCGCCATGGGCGAAGACGACTCCGACGATCATGGCGAGGACAACCAACGCCTGCGCCATTATCCGGCCGGCGCTTGTGGCGGCGGGTCGGCCTGAGCGGGTTGATCGTGTCGCAGTCATCACTGTCGATGATGCCCGGGGTCGGGCAGGACGCGCCCTGCGAAGACAAACAGTTTCGCAAAACGTGAGCGCTTTGTGTCGCCCCGTCCGCGAGTGAAAGGAATGCTGTCCTCGGGGGCTTCGGCCGCCCTGCGGTTGATTCTTGGGACGTATACGGAGATGCTTTCATGACGCTGTCCAGACGACATGTGATCGCCGGATTGGGTGCGCTGCCGGTCTGCGGGACAGCGGCTTCCGCGCTGCCTGCCGTACCGGACGAGGTGACTCCCGAGGCGCTCGCCCGTGATGATCGATTCTGGGGCGCCGTCGCGCGGCAGTTCAGGGTGGATCCGGATTACGTCAATCTGGAGAACGGCTACTACGGGATCATGCCGGAGCCGGTACGGCGGGCCTACCACAGCAACGTCGACCACCTCAACGAGCACAACTCCCACCTGCTGCGCACCGAGTACAAGCCGCGCGCCGACCTGGTCCGCGACCGCATCGCCGCCCTGCTCGGCGCCTCCCGGGAGGAGATCGCGCTCACCAGGGGAGGCACCGAAGCGCTCCAGAACCTCGTCTCGGGGTACAACCGCCTGCGCCCCGGCGACACCGTCATGTACGCCGACCTGGACTACCACAGCGGGCAGTACGCGATGAACTGGCTGCGCGAGCGGCGCAGGGTGTCCCTGGCGAAGATCGTCATCCCCGAGCCCGCCACCCGGCAGGCGGTGCTCGACACCTACGAACGGGCCCTGCGCGACCACCCCGGCCTGAAGCTGCTCCTGCTCAGCCACATGAACAACCGCACCGGGCTCGTCACACCCGTGCGGGAGATCGTCACCATGGCCCGCCAGGCGGGCGTGGACGTCATCGTCGACGCCGCCCACTCCTGGGGACAGCTCGACTTCACCATCGCCGACCTCGACGCCGACTTCGCCGTGTTCTCCCTGCACAAGTGGATGAGCGCACCCCTCGGATCAGGCTTCCTCTACATCAGGAAGCATCGCCTGCCCGATATGGACCGTCTCTACGCCGACGAGACCTTCCCCGCGACCGACATCCGCTCCCGCGTCCACTCCGGCACCATGAACGTCGCGCCCATCCTCACCGTCGACGCCGCACTGGACTTTCATGAGTCCCTCGGCGCCGCGGTCAAGCAGGCCCGGCTCCGCCACCTGCGCGAGCGGTGGGTCAACCAGGTGAAAGACATCGCCAACCTGGAGATCCTCACCCCGGAGGAGCCGGAGATGTACGGCACCATCACCGCCTTCCGCATCTCCGGCCGCACCTCGCAGGCCGACAACGTGGCCATCACCGACACGCTGATGAAGACCTATCGCATCTTCACGGTCCAGCGCGGGGGAGTGACACGCGGCGACTGCGTGCGGGTCACCCCCGCACTGTTCACCTCGACGGACGACGTGGATCGCCTCGCGGCCGCCCTGCGGGACATCGCCTGGCGCATGCGGGTGTGATCAGCGGGCGCTCACACCTCGCTCGACCCGGCCTCGCAGGACCAGGAACGGACCCGGGACGAGGCGGCGATCCGACCTTCGCCCGGGTCGTCGTGGCCTCGTCCCGGCGAACCGGGCGAGGGCGAGCCCTCCATGAGCCGGGCGAGGCGGTCCCACGCCGGGGATGAGGCTCCGGGCTGGGACTGCGCGGCCAGCCGCGCGATGGTCGCGTTGTGCACGGGGCGGGTCTCGGAGGGGCTGTGGTGCCCGGCGAACCAGTTCCGGGTACGGTCCGCGAGGGCGGGCAGGCGGGGATCGCTCGGCGACCAGTCGTAGGCGGCGTCATGTTCGAGGTAGAGGGCGCGGAACTCGGGATCGCTCATGAGCTCGCGTTTCTCGGTGATCCACACGCAGGCGTCCTCGGGCGAGGCTGTTTGCATGAGGATCCAGCCGTCGCGTTCCAGGTGCACCTGGCGCTCGCTGACGCCGAGTTCGCGTAGATCGTCGAGGTAATCGGCGACTTCGGGGGAGACGAAGAGCCGGTCGCCGCCGCTCAGCTGGGCGAGCTGATCGCGGGTTCGCCGCAGCTGCGCGATGCGGTCGTGGAGGTTGTGGTCGATCTCCGCGATGGCTGCCGTGAGCGTGTCCGGGTCGGCGTCGACAAGGTCTTTGACACGGGCCAGCGGCACGCCCGCGTGCGCCAGCGTCCTGATCTTGACGAGCTTGACGGCGTGCTCGGCGGTGTAGCGCCGGTAGCCGGACGAGTCGCGGTCGGGCTCGGTGAGCAGACCGCGCTCGTGATAATGGCGGATGGCTTTGATGGTCACTCCGGCGTAGTCCGCGAGCTGGCCAATCGTGAGCATGCCGGACATCCTTCCACCCCGGCGGGGAGCGGTCAGGCCCGGCGGGTCAGGCGGCCGCCGCCGTTGCGGAAGCGCGCCTGGCCGTCGCGGACGTCGTGGTAGGAGACGAGCAGCAGCCGCAGGTATCCGTCGAACGCCTCCAGCGGGTAGCCGGCGGGTGCGAAGAGGCCCGGCCGGATCGGCACGTAGCGCTGCGGCGGGCCCGAGGTCATGCCGCCGGCGAACTCGGTGAAGATCCGCTCCTGCGACTCGTCCGCCGGCTCGTAGGTCGTGCGCTCCTCGAGCTGGCCGTCGACGATGCTGACGTCGATGCGGAGCTGGTTGGAGCGGTAGGTGCCCACGTAGGGGGTCAGGTCGACGTCCTCCCGCAGTTCGGTGACCAGCTTGGGGATCCGGACGCCGAGGTGCTCGCTCAGCAGCCATTGCAGGAGCTGGTCCTGCAGCATGATCGCGCCCGGGCTGTTGCCGTAGGCGGCGAAGACCAGGTCGTGCTCGGGCAGGACGCACAGGAGGGAGACACCGCCGGGCGAGGCGCCCGACATGGCCAGGACGGTCGTGTCGCCGAACGGGTACAGCACCCAGCCCAGGCCCATCGGCGGGGTGTTCGGGCTGTCCATGTCGTACGAGACCTGCTGCATCAGGGCGGTCGACCCGGCCGACAGGACGCGGGTGCCGGAGGGGGAGACGCCACCCGCGAGGTGGGTGCGGCCGAAGGCCAGCAGGTCGGCGATGGTGCCGATCGGCGTGCCGCCGGCCGGTCCCCAGGTGTCGGGCAGCGTGAACATGGTCGTGGGCTTGGCCGTCATGGTCTCGGGGTCCAGGAAGTGGCCGACCGCCGTGCCGCGCAGGATGGCCTGCTCGGCGGAGGTGCTGGAGTCCTTCATGCCGACCGGGGCGTAGACCTCGCGGGCGAGCAGGTCGTGGAAGGGCAGGCCGGTCACCACTTCCAGCAGGCGGCCCGCGACGATCATGCCGCCGTTGGAGTAGCTGAGCTGCTCACCGGGCTCGAACAGGGTGCCGCACCTGCTCGCGAGGCCCTCGACGTAGGCCTTCAGAGCGTCGCGGCCCTTGTCGTCGGGGAAGTACAGGTCCGCGTCGATGCCGTTGGTGTGGCCGATCAGGTGACGGACCAGGATCCTGTCCGCCGCGCCCGGCGCGGCCAGGGCGAAGTCGGGCAGGTACTTCACCACCGGCGTGTCGAGGTCCAGCAGTCCACGATCGACCTGCTGGAGGACCAGCGTGGTGGTCAGGACCTTGGTGACGGAGCCGAAGAGGAATCCGGTGTCGTCGAGCATCGGTGCGCCGGTGGCGACGTTCGCGGTGCCGTGGGCGACGACGATCTGCTCACCGGCGTGGTAGACGCCGGCGACGAACCCGGGGACGCCGTTGGACTCGCAGTAGGCGGCGGCCTGGTCGTGGATCTGGGCTTCGACGGTGTGCAGCGCGTTGTTGTTCATGCGGAGTATCGTCGAACCTTGACCCTGGGGCAAGGTCAAGCCGGAACACGAAAATCCGAAAGCGCCTGATGAGACACCTCGCGGGCGGCCGGCCCGTCAGCAGGCCGGCCCGCGCGGGCGTCGCCTGTCCACGCGCGCCTCGAACCTGTCGAGCTCCTTCTCCAGAGCCGAGCGCAGGATCGGCATGAGCACCCGCTTCAGGCCCGGCCTGCGGGTGGAGCCCGCGCGGGCCAGCAGGGTTCCGCCGCTGACCGGGACCGCGGCCAGGCCGAAGGTGACGGACCTGCTCTGCATCCAGCACCAGCCAGGCCGCAGGACGGCGTCGAAGCGCTCGCGGATCGGCAGCCAGCCGTACGCCATGGCCGGGAGCCGGTCGCCGTCGCCTGGAGCGACCCTGAACCTCCTGACGACGGGCTGGTAGCGGGGCAGCTCGTCCTCCAGGTCGGCGGCCACCGCCCACACCACCTCGAACGGCGCGGGGATCACCCGCTCCAGCAGCACACAGCCGGGTGTCGCCGCCGCCATCACGCGGAGCCACTGGTGCGGGGTGTGCTGGGCGTCGTGTGGCTGTTCACCGCCGACAGCTGGACGCCGTTCTACTGGCTGAACGCCTTCCTCTACACGCTGTCGCGAATGAGGGGGCGTCGAAGCTTGACGACGGTAGGGCTAGCCATAACCGACAATTCGGGTATGCGGGATCGATCGTGACGTACGTCCGCCGACATGCTGGGCAGCGTCACATGTCGTCATCCAGCAGGGAGTCCCTTGATGAGTCTTTTTCCCGCCATGTCACCAGCGTCCACCCGTCTGCTGGCCCTGGTCACCGTAGGAGCCGTAGCCGCCGGCACCCTCGGTCTGGGTACGGCTGCCGCCGGCGCCACTACGCGGACCAGTCCCGACGACGTCGTACAGACGAGCCTGAACAAGCTGGTCAGCACCGGCGACTTCCCCGGTGTCGTCGCCGCGGTGCGGGGACGCGACGGGCGGGTGCGTGACTACACCGCCGGAGTGGGGGACCTGGAGACGAAGGCCAAGGTGCCCGTCAACGGGATGGTACGCATCGGCAGCCACACCAAGACATTCACCGCCACAGTCGTCCTGCAACTGGCCGGTGAGGGCAAGATCGACCTGGATGCGCCGGTCGAGAAGTACCTGCCCGGCGTGGTCCGTGACAACGGCAACGACGGCCGCGAGATCACACCCCGCCAGCTGCTGCAGCACACCTCCGGCCTGCCGGAGTACACGGGGTTCCCGACGGTGACGGGCGCCCGGCACACCTATTTCGAGCCACGGGACCTGATCGACAAAGCCCTTGGGCAGAAGCCGCAGTTCGCCCCCGGCAAGACCTGGCAGTACAACAACACGGGATACGTCCTGCTCGGCCTGATCGTGCAGAAGGTCACGGGCCGGCCCATGGGAGAAGAGGTCACCAACCGGATCATCAAGCCGCTCGGCCTGCGGGACACCTACTGGCCCGGCGTCGGCGAGCAGACCATCCGCGGCGACCACCCGAACGGCTACCACGCCGACAAGAGCGGAGAGCTCGTGGAATACACCCGGATGGACCCCTCCTGGGGGTGGACGGCCGGCAACCTCATCAGCACCCCACGCGACATCACCCGTTTCCTGAACGCGCTGATGGGCGGCAAGCTCCTCAAGCCGGCCCAGCTAAAGGAGATGAAGCGAACGATCGAGGCCAAGGCGCTCCCGCCGGGTTGGGAGTACGGGCTCGGCGTGATGAAGATCAAGCTGAGTTGCGGCGGTCACGCGTGGGGCCACGGCGGCGACATCCCCGGCTACGAGACCCGCAACGGCATCACCGAGGACGGCCGGACAGCGACGCTCACCGTGACCGCACTCCCGACCTCGGACGCCGCCGCCCAGCGCGTCGACGACACCCTCGACGCCCTGCTCTGCGCCCAGAAGTAGGGCCCGCACCGGCTTCTCCACGGGCTACCGGCTCGTTCGCATGACTCCTCCCGCGAACGAGCCGGCCGCTGGGCGACAACACTTCGGTCATTCGACACGACCTCCGGCATGCGGCTGTCCCCATGTGGCTTGACGCCGGCGTTCCGCTCCCTGGCCGCCAGTGGCCGGGCCGGTGCAGACCCTGTGGGTCTACACCAAATGCGTCCATGGCCAGGAAACGGCGGCGACGGGAACGCATCCGGGATGCGACTCGATGCCGATTCCCTGAGGGAACATATGGGGAACGATCAGCGGTAGAGAGCCGTAGACGCCGTAACCAACCGGATCGAACAAGGAAGGCCGGTCATCACGTTTCCGCTGGTAACGGGCAAGTCGGGCCGCCATGTGGCTCACGACACGAAAGTAGCGCGTCTACGGAGAACAACCCGGCGTCCCTATCATCAACCTCACGCTGACACAACTCTTGATGACTTGTCGTCAGACAAAGTAACGTGACCGCGCCTACTTGATCATGTCGAGAGGACGGTTACGTGCAAAGCTTCTTATCGGGACGTCAAAGTCGGCGGTTACGAATTGCTACAGGATCCGCACTCATCGTGAGCGGGTTCATTGCGGTTCAGCCCCCAGTGGCGTCCGCAGAGCCTCCGAAAACCACCAATCTCGTCGATGAAAACCCCGATCATCCTGTGGAGATGCTCGGCGCCGCAACCGAAACAATGCGCGCCACGAAGCACCCCGATGGACGTATGACCATCGAGACATGGTCCCAACCCGTTCGGATCAAGCAGGCGACCGGCTCATGGGCGTGGGTCGACCCCACCCTTGTGAAGAGGAACGGCGTTCTCCAACCGAAGGTCGCGAAAGCTGGTCTCGAAATTTCTCCAGGGGGCACCGAGAAGCCCCTGGCCAAGTTCAGCCCGAACAAGAACCAGTCGATCAGCCTGAACTGGCCGAACGCTCTCCCCGCTCCTGAAATCACCGGCAACAGGGCCACGTACCGGGATGCTGCCGGCCCCGGCGCGGACCTCGTCCTCACAGCCCTCGCCACCGGTTATCGCCAGGAAGTCGTGCTCCGGGAGAGAATGTCGCACCCCGTGAAACTGGCCTTGCCGGTACAGGCCAGTGGCCTGAGACTCGAATCGGAAAAGGACGGGCGCATTCAACTCGTCGATTCGTCACGGCACAAGGTCGCGGGCGCCTTCAAGGCCGGCATCACCACCAGACCTTCCGACGGCAAAAAGGCTGGAATCGCCGCCAGGAAGCCCGGCCGGGTCAAGACCACAGTGAACGACGCCCAAGGTCAGCAAGAACTCGTCATCACGCCCGACCAGGATTTCCTCGACGATCCCGCGACCGCGTACCCTGTCATCATCAGTTCGGCGTTCACGCTGTCCTTGGACGCCGACGTGGACGTGGCCGACGATGGTCAGCTTGCCGACCCCGCCCGTCCCTTCCTCACCGCCGGATCCATCTTCGGCATCCTCAACCGGACCTACCTCCGATTCAACGCCACAGCCATCACCAGCCAAGACGTGGTGGACGCCAAGCTGTCGATGTTGAACACCGAGGCTCCGGGCTGCGGCGACATCGTGGGGGATGGCATCCAGGTTCGTCGGGTGACCAGCGCGTGGGACAAGGACAATCTCACCTGGGACAACACTCCCTCGTCCACCCTCGAAGGCGCAGTGACGGTGAGGAAGGCCTACTCGACTGAATGCGGTGAGGGTCGGCTGGAGTGGCCGATCACCGACATCGTCCGCAGCTGGGCCAACCACTCGCCCAACTACGGGCTCGAACTGCGCACGCCGGACGAGAGCAGTCCTGACGACAACTACCGTGGGTTCGCATCCTCCGAGTACGGCACAGCGGAGGCGACGCCCAAGCTCACGGTCACGTACCAGAGCTTCGGCGGTCCGACGATCGTGAACCCCGCCGGAAGCGACGGGGTCGAGGTCTTCACCGCCCCCGACCGGTGGCAACGCGATTCCCTGCCGATGGCTGAGGCGCAAGCTCATGCCCTGGACGTGGCTGACACCCGCGTGGCCGCTCATTCGTCAGCGCTGGCGACGCCTCTCGTCGACATGGTGACAGGAGCGGTGCACATACCGGCTGTGACTGCGGAAGGTCAGAGCATCGCCGCGGAGGCGGTTTCGGGAACGGCCTACCTCAGCAACGGTGATTCTGACTGGACTGTCTCCGGCGAGTTCGAGGGCAGCGCCGAATCCGATGCGGATGGCGACGGTGTCCCAGGCGTAACCGAAGGTTTCACCTTCAGCCCGAACGTCCAAATGGTGCCCCATAGTGCCGCCAAGCTGGGGTCCATCATGGCTGAAGTGCTCAATCTCGATGCCGAACTCCCCGGCGGAGACAAGATCCTGGCCGCCAGCCTCTGGCCGGAACGGAACCAGGTCATGCTGCAGGCCACGGAAGTGAGCCCGCAGCTGCGGCTGGCGTTGGCGCAACGCTACGGAGTCACCGCGGTCTCCATCTGGCTGCGGTCCGGCCTGGAGCGTCCGATCCCCCTGGTCCAGCATGCTGCGGCCGAGGACAAGTGCCCCCTGGACGCGCAAGGTAAGGAGCGTGAGTGCCGCCTGAAAGACGGGGTCGTCGGCGAGACGATCGGTGATCTCGACCTGTACATCAACGGTGGGAGCCGATACCTGACGTCAGCCGGTGGCTGCTCGACAGGGTTCGCCTGGGGCACGGCGTCCCAGAACTACTACATCACTGCCGGGCATTGCCTCCCGGACGGTACGGCCCCCGCCGGGGCGGCAAGGCTGACCGACAATTCCGGTACGCTCGGCGACCTGGCAGGGACCAACTATCGCAACAACGTAGGCACCATCCCCTACCCGGCGAACGCCGGCAAGTATGGGGACCTGGCGCGCATGAAGCTGACAACACGTGTGCACACCGCCTCCATTTTCTCCGGTGGTCCCACGTCCACGACCAAACGAGAGGTCGTCGGTAAATGGACCCGCAGCCCTCGCAAGGGCGACCGCTACTGCACCGGCGGCTACAAGAAGGGCGAACTGTGCGGCTGGGTCGTCCAGAACGCCAGGACGTCGGCCGAGTACCGGAGTTCCCCCACTGATCCGACGGTCGAGCGGGTCGAGAACGTCTTCGAGGGATCCAAGGACGGGGTATGCAGCCAGCAAGGCGACTCCGGCGGACCCGTCTACACCATCATCCAGCCCGGCTATCCGAGCGTAGGGGATGTGGTGGCCAAGGGCATCATCAGCGGCGGACGCGATCAGGCGAACAGTAATATCCTCTTGAGCTGCAAGAACTACTCCACGGATATATGGTATGCATATGCCGCATTCGGTGGCGATATCAAGAAGCGGAAACTCGACTAGACCGAGGTAGCCCCGTGACGAAATCCCGCTACGGCTTGCGAGGCATCGCGCTCGTTCCAGCAGCCCTTCTATTGAGCGCATGCGGAGGCCAGGCGGATTGGCACAGCATCGACTCCGTCGCGGTTGCCCCCGACGGACGCACACTGACTGCCACGCTCACGTTCGGGGCCCCCGCGGAAGATGGCACATTCTGCGAGAAGATCACGGACACGGTCGTATCCGAGTCGGCAACGAAGGTGACCATAGGAATCAAGGTCAGTGACACCTGTGAGCCATTGTTTCCATGGCAGGAACGAATGAGCTCCAACCTTATGGCGTACTACTACAAGTATGACCTGCACCTGAAGCGGCCTCTTTCGGAGCGGCCCGTGATAGACCGAGCAGACCAGCGGGAGATCGCCAGGCGATAACAGGTGATGGTACGGCCGCGGGTGCGTTCGCGCATCCGCGGCCGTACCATACCGGAACGGCTGAGCGCCGTATTCGGATTGCGTATGACAGGCTCGAGAACGGTCAGAGAGTTTCGAAGGCTGAGGCCATGGCGGTTCGAGGCTGAAACCGGTACCGGTGCTGAGGCCATCGGCCAGTCGGGTCCAGCGGGCGGGGTTCGCGGGCAGCACCATCAGGCTCACCCCCGACCACGGCGACGTCCTCGGCCGGGTCGCCGCCCCGCCGGTGTATGGAACGCCGGAGCGCGGCGACTGGTGCGGAGGGCGCGTCCACCTGACGTTCACCCCCTGCTGATATTCATGGCCGTCAATATTCGGCTGTACACGCCCATCCCGCCCCCGACACCGGAGCCTCCCAGGCAGCGGTCCCCGCGGGCAGTGCTCGTCTCCGCCGGTGGCCCCGCCGCCGCGCGCCATGGCCCGGCCTGGTGCAATGACGGCCATGACGATCGCCCGTTCTCTCCTGTTGTTCGCCCTGGCTGCGCTGTTCGAGATCGGCGGCGCCTGGCTGATCTGGCAGGGCGTGCGCGAGCAGCGCGGCCTGATCTGGATCGGCGCCGGTGTGATCGCCCTCGGGTTGTACGGGTTCGTCGCCACCTTCCAGCCCGACCCGAACTTCGGCCGCATCCTGGCCGCCTACGGCGGCGTGTTCGTCGTCGGCTCCCTGCTGTGGGGCATGATCGCCGACGGCTTCCGCCCCGACCGCTGGGACGTCATCGGCTCGCTGATCTGCCTGGCCGGTGTCCTGGTCATCATGTACGCGCCGCGCAGCTGATGCGCGGAGGCACCCGGAGGCGGTTCCTCGGCCCGAGGACCGCGGCAGCGGGCGGGTGAAGGTGGCGCCGCCATCGCGGTGCAGGTAGCGGGGCCGCCATCGGCCGCACCCGCCGGGTGGCCGCCTGCCTGTTCAAGGGCCCGCTGGCAGTCACCACCCTGTATCTGAAGATTGACCGCCGTATCAACGCGCTGATCAACGTGATCTGCCTGACCCCCCTCGGACACGCCATTACCCCATGAGACAGGGGACTTCAGCGCCTGGTGCGGGATCGATCCTCCGAGCAGGGCGCTTGTTCGTGTGCTGATGTGACGGCGTATGACGCTGCGGTGCAGGTCATCGCGTGGTTGTTCGCTGCGGTCAACCGCTCAGCTCGGTGCGGCGGGAGCGAGCCAGAGCCAGCCCGCCGAGGACCGCACCGACCAGCCCAAGCACCAGGGCCAAGGCGCCTCCGAACACTCCATTGCCGGTGCCGAGACCACCGTCGGCGACAGCCAGCTTCACCGCGCCGTTGACCGCGCCGGTCAGGCCCCCGACCAGCGCCACGATGGCTCCCTTCCGCCAACCGTCGCCGATGCCACGGCCGGAGCGCAGCGCCAGCCAGCCGATGACAACGGCGCCCAGCGCCACCAGTGCGGCCACACTGGCCCAGATTCGCTCAGGGGTCCCGAGGAAGGTATCTACACCCTGGCCCGCGCATTCTGTCGGCGTCGTACAGATCGGCGCGGCAAGCATGAACAAGACGGACATGAGGTGCTCCTCTTCCTACGACTGGACGCCAGAACTATGTCCGCTGAACCCGCCGCCGGTCATCCTGCTGACGGAGGCACTTCTCCCTGCCGCAGATGTCGCACGAACTGCGAATCTACTGCGTCCGCGGTAGGCGCGGGCCCGTGCCAGTTGGTGATGGCCTGGCGCCCCACTGCGCGCGCTGTTTCACCGGCCGGGTCACACCGCGACGACGATCACCACAGCAACCCAGGGATCTGCAAATTCACCGCATAGGCTCGGCGGTTCAGGCGGTCTCTCTGGTGTATTGGCGGCATTCACCGGTGAAGATGGCGGTGAGTTCGGTATCGATGATCGATGCTACGAGATCGGCCGCTGGAACTCCGTTCACGCCGGCGGGGACGGGCGCGCTGCCCTCGATCGGCATGGTTCAGCTTGTCGAGTTGCGCCAGCTGATGAGCTGGGTGCCCGATTCCTTCATCGCCTTGTGCGTCGCGGCAACCGCCGGCGCCGTGACCATTGCCCTTCGCCTTGCGCTTGCTGTCCGTGCCATGAGGCTGAACCAGACCCGCACCGACGGTGATCGCGGGCGTCCGGATGCGCCGCCTGAGCGGCCGGCAGATGCGCTCACCGAGCTTCCTGGTCGAGGTTGCCGTGCGCTTCCGCCGAAAGGTCCTGCCAGTCGGCCCAGGTCTTGAGCCGGTCGGCGTAGACCTGCTGGAGCATCGGGTAGAA